>JBFMGU010000259.1:0-15000 GCA_040752415.1 Myxococcota bacterium | reverse complement strand
TCCCCCTCCCCATCCCCATCCCGGAGGGCCAGTGGCTGGTTTCTCGTCGACAGCCAGGAGCGTGGGCTCCGCGGATCAAGGTCCATACTCGATCTTCCGGGATGGGGATTCCCGCCCACGCCCGCGCCATGGCGACGGTGTAGGAGCCTGGTTGGCTGGCACCGTCGTCGACATCACACGGGGGCTGGGGCACTCTGCTCGGAATTCCGCGAAGGGGCCGCGGACAAAGAGGTCGCACATGGGACGGGCGGGAGCTCTCCTGCTGGTGTTGGCATGGGTCTGCCTGCTGGACGTCGGCACGGCGCAGGCGCGCTCGGCGGGGATCACCGGTCGCAGCGGCAAGGACGGGACGTACTGCTCGTACTGTCACAACGGGCCCGACCCCACCTACGAGCTGCGCGTGGAGATGGACCCCGGTCCCTACTCCGCCAGCAACGTGTACCAGGTGCGCTTCATCGGACGTCGCACCACCAGCTTCCAGGGCGGCTTCAACGCGGCGCTGGCCGGCGTGCGCAACGGTGGCACGTTCACCAAGCCCGCCAGCGAGACGAATCTCGCCGTCAGCGGAAATGAGGGCCACCACACGTCGCGTCGTTCCTCGGCGGTAGCCAACGGCGCGCACGAGGTGACCTGGACGCTCAATTGGCGCCCGCCGCTCGTCGGCGCCAGCGAGAACAACGTGGTGCGCATCTACTGGGCCTCCAACACCGGCGTGTCCAACAAGACCCAGGTGATGATCGACGGCACCGGCACGTGGGGTTTCCCCGTCACCGTGGAGCGGCTTCCCTGCGACGACGCGGATGGCGACGGCTACTTCCCCACCGCGTGCGTTGCGGACCCGGCCTCCGGTGGCGGTGACTGCGACGACGCGCACGCCGCGGCCCGTCCCGGCGGCACGGAGATCTGCGACGGACTGGACAACAACTGCGACGGCAACACCGACCCCGGCTACACCTTCGGCGGCCTGGCGCTGGGACAACCCTGCGACGGAAACGACGCCGACCAATGCGTCAACGGCACGGTGGCGTGCAACGGGGCGGGCACCGCGGCGGTGTGCAATGAGACCGTCTCGTACACCGAGCGCTGCAACAGCGTGGATGACGACTGCGACGGCGCCACCGACGAGGGATTCACCTACGCCGGCAAGACACCCGGCCAGACCTGCGACGGGAATGACACTGACTTGTGCGTCAACGGCACGGTGGCCTGCGCCGCGGACGGGTCGGCGGCGGTGTGCAATGAAACGGTGTCGTTCACCGAGCAGTGCAACGGCAGCGACGACGACTGCGATGGCTCCACCGACGAGGGATTCACCGCGGGCGGCCGCTCACCGGGGCAGTCCTGCGACGGCAACGACGGGGACTACTGCACGGAGGGAACGGTGCAGTGCACCTCGCCCACGTCGGCGGAGTGCGTGGAGAGCGGGACCGGCCACGTGGAGCTGTGCAACGGCGTGGATGATGACTGCGACACCGTCACCGACGAGGGATTCCCCGGCGTGGGCGCGGCATGCGACGGGCCGGACGCGGACCAGTGCGCCACCGGTGTGCGCCAGTGCAGCGGCGATGGGACCTACACGCTGTGCACGGAGACCGAGTCGTACACGGAGCTCTGCAACGCCGCCGACGACGACTGCGACGGGCTCACCGACGAGTTGTTCCCCACGCTGGGCGCGCAGTGCGACGGCGTGGACGGGGACCGCTGCGCCCTGGGCACCCTGACCTGCAAGGCGGACGGGAGCGGCGTGGAGTGCGTCAACGAGACGGCTTCCTACGCGGAGGCGTGCAACACCGTGGACGACGACTGCGACGGGCAGACCGACGAGGGCTTCCCCGGCCTGGGCGCCACCTGCGACGGGCCGGACGCGGACCGGTGCCAGGACGGCGTGATGCGCTGCACCGGCGACGGCGCGGCCACCGAGTGCGTGGAGACGGTGAGCCACACGGAGAGCTGCAACGGCGCGGACGACGACTGCGACGGGCAGACCGACGAGGACTTCCCGACGCTGGGCGCGGCGTGCGACGGAAATGATGCCGACGAATGTGCCGCGGGCGCCTGGGTGTGCGACGCGAGCGGGACCGGCGTGGAGTGCGGCAACGACGTGGTGCAGCCCGCCGAGACCTGCAACGGCCGCGACGACGACTGCAATGGCCAGGTTGACGACGGGTGCGTGATGCCCGACGCGGGCGTGGTGGATGCGGGTGCCGTGGTGGACGCGGGTTGCGTGGACGGTGAGCTGTGCAACGGCCGGGATGACGACTGCGACGGCGTGACCGACGAGGACTTCGTGGGCCTGGGGGAGCCATGCGAGGGCGACGACCCGGACACCTGCTTTGACGGCGTGGTGAGCTGCTCCCTCGACGGGCTGGAGCTGGTGTGCGCGGAGCTGTTGGAGGCTGGCGAGCTGTGCAACGGGATGGACGACGACTGCGACGGCGACACCGACGAGGATTTCCTGTGGGAAGGCCTGGCGCTGGGGACGCCCTGCGACGGGCCAGACCAGGACCTGTGTGTCAACGGCGCGGTGGTGTGTTCCGAGGATGGCACCGCGGCCACGTGTGTGGAGGCGGCGGAGCTGCAGGAGCGGTGCAACGCGCTGGATGACGACTGCGACGGCGAGACCGACGAGGATTTCCCGACGCTGAACCAGGCCTGCGACAGCGATGACGGCGACCTGTGCGCGGAGGGCGTGGTGTACTGTCGCTCCAACGGGGCGGGGACGGTGTGCATCGAGTCGGGGAACCACCCGGAGCGGTGCAACGGGTACGACGACGACTGTGACGGCGAGGTGGATGAGGGGTGTCCGCCGCCGGACGCGGGGGTGACGACGGACGCGGCGGTGGACGAGGGGGACGCGGGCGCGGGCTCCGACGCGGCAGTGGAAGAGGTGGACGCGGGCGGGGAGGGCGCGGATGCCGGGTTTGACGCAGGCGTGCTGCGTGACGCGGGCGTGGGACGCGTGGATGCGGGAGCGCGACGGGATGCCGGCGGTGCTCGCGCGGACAGCGGTGTGGCGACGGCGGGGGCCGATGGTGGCGCGCCGTCGACGCCGAGACCGCCGGGTTGCCAGTGTGCAACCGACGGGACGCGGCCGCCGGTGCTGGTGCTGTTGCTGGGGTTGTTGCTGTGGCGTCGTCGGGAGCGGAGGCAGGGGTGAGGGGTCGGCGGCAAGGGAGCGCCTCCGGGCGAATTCCACGAACGCAGTCAGCGCTTCTCCAGCGCCTGCGTGGGCGAGAGGTTGAGGCACATGCGCGCAAAGCTCTGGTGCCCGCCCGCGCGCGTGACCAGGGCCTGCTCGCAGCGCAGCCCGGTGGGGCAGGTTCCGTCGTGACAGCAGACGTCGACGCAGACGTTCAGATTGCGGTCACAGAACTCACTCTGGCACTGCCCGTTGCTGGTACACGCCGCGCCCGCGGGCCGGTCATGCGCGCCGCTGCCGTCGGGATAACACACCGGTGCCGTGTCGTAGCCGCCAATCGGTCCCGGTGAATCGTTCCCGTCGAGCGAGCAGTGGTAGCCCGAGGGACAGTCGGAGTCCCGACAGCACGCGTCGGTACAGATCTTCCCGCTGGCAACCGCGATGCAGCTGTCCGTGCCGCCTTCACAGGCCAGGTAGTCCGCGGCGCCGTTGCACGTGTCGCCGATGTTCCGGGTCTGAGAAGAGGTCAGGCGCAGGCACAGCCCGGTGTCGCCGATGATTTGGCAGGTGGTGCCGCCGCCGCAGTAGGCGTTCGAGCCGCAGCGGTCCGTGCAGTACTTCACGTTGTTGACGAACCGGGAGTCGCGAAAGCAGTCCGCGGAGCGACATTCGTTGTCGTAAACGCAGGTCTGCCCAACCGTCTTGTTGCCGGTTCCACCGTTTTCAGCACAGCCGTGCAGGTTGGCGGTGGGCGTGAGTGTCGTCGAGCACGTCTGCGTCGTGGTGCAGCCGTCTCCCTGGCCCGCACCGAGCGGCGACGCGTTGCAGAAGCCGGTGCAGGTGAAGTTGCCGGTGGGACCACCGTAGGCCAGCGACTCCACGCAGATGAGCCGGTCCGCGCACTCATCCGCGGGTCGGGCCTCCGCCGTGGGATAGCCAGGCCAGCGACAAGGCTCTCCCAGCATGCAGTTGTCGACGGTGGTGGTGTTGCAGTCGGTGTCCTTCCCATCACACGCCTCCACGTGCAATGGGCTCACCGCGCCGTCATCGGGAGCGCAGTCTCCGTCGCACTGGGAGACCTCGTCTCCGTCCTGGTCGCCACTGTCGCACGGGCCGCACGTCTCGTCGACGAGGCCATTGCAGTCCTCGTCGACGCCATTGCCCCGATCATTCGGCGCGCCGCACCCCACGGTTCCAAGCTCATCCGCGCACAGCTCGCACGCAAAGGGGTGACGCTCCGCTTTGGTGTCATCGCAGTCGACATACGTCGCGGCGAGCCCGCCGGCGGGATACGTCCCGCACGTGGTGTACCCGTCGCCGTCGCCGTCAAATCCCTCATCCGTGACGCCATCGCAGTTGTTGTCCTGGCCGTCGCATTGTTCCGTTCCGCCGGGGAAGATGGCTCCGTTGGTGTCGTCGCAATCAGCACCGCCGCAGCCCACGGCCGGAAACCCGTCAAAGTCCGCATCTGGTTCCGGGCCGCAGTTGCAGCCGTTGTTGTTGTTCCCGTCGCAGTCCTGGTCGCGCGCGTCGTCGCACTGCTCGGTGGCGTTGGGATGGATGGTGCCATCCGTGTCACTGCAATCCAGGTTGCTGTTCCCCGACGAGAGTGGACAGGCCGAGGGCGAGCCCACCACCGTCATGCTGGCGTCACAGTAGTCATCCGCGTCGTCGTCGCAGCCGTTGTCCACGATGGTGTTGCAGTCGTTGTCGATGTTGTCGCAGCGCTCCGGTGTGGGGATTCCTTGCGTGGCGTTGCACACCGTGGAGAGCCGGTCCGCGGAGCAGACGAAATTGCCGGAGGCGAGACACGCGCCCACACCCACGGTGCACGCATTGCCCAGGTTGGCGAAGCCCTCGTCGGTGAAGGAGTCGCAGTCGTCGTCCACTCCATTGCTGCACAGCTCGGGGCCTCCGTCGCCAGGGGCAGCGTCGCAAATGGTTGAGCGCTGGTCCGCGCTGCATTGCCAGGTGCCATCGCGCGTGCAAGCGCCGGTGCCTACGGTGCAGACGGTTCCGTTGTTGAAGCCCTCGTCGGTCTGGCCATCGCAGTCGTCGTCGTAATTGTTGCCGCACAGCTCGCCATCGGGATTGGGTTGTCCCGGGATGGCGTTGCAGACCGTCGCGGTGCGGTCGGCGCTGCACACCCTGGTGCCGCTCCGTTCGCAGAGTCCCGCTCCGACCCTGCAGATGACGCCGAGATCAAAGCCTTCGTCGGTGTCTCCATCGCAGTCGTCGTCCACGCCATTGCCGCACAGTTCGCCTTCGACTCTGGGTATACACGGTTCCGTGAAGCCAGCGTCGCGACCTCCCGAAGTGCTTGAGGCAAAACTGGACGAGCCCAAAGACGAACTCCCTCCAGAAGATGATGAAGCGGAAGAAGACGAGGATGATGAGGACGAGGCGGACGAGGAAGATGATGAGGACGAGGAGGACGAGGAGCTGAATGTCGAGGATGCCGAGGACGACGAGGACGACGAGGAAGACGAGGAAGACGAGGAAGACGAGGAAGAAACTGAAGCAGACGTAGCGCTGCTGACCGCCCCGGAAGACGATGTGCTGGAGACGCTGCCAGAGGTGCTGGCTTGGGAAGAGGCGCCGGATTGGCCCGTCGAATTCGAGGAGAAAGCCCCACTCGACGAGGCGGAATGAGAGCCTGCTGACGTTGATCCAGACGACGACGAAGCAGCGGCACTGGATGACGTCGTTTCGGCGGTCGAGCTTGAAGCCAAACCGGATGAGCTGGCTGTCGAAGACGAGCTTGAGGTCAATGACGACGAAACGTTCCCGGACGACGAAACACCGCCACCGCCGGGTACGGACCCATCCACGTTATCGACGCTGGCCACCGGGGTCTCAGCGCAGCCCAGCCAACCCAGCCACAGCATCAGGATGGCGAGCTCTCGGCGCAAAGTCATCGAAGGAAGTCTATGCGGTGACCCTGCCTCGAAATCAACGCTTTTCGAGCGCCTGCGTGGGCGAGAGGTTGAGGCACATGCGTGCAAAGCTCTGGTGCCCGCCCGCACGCGTGACCAGGGCCTGCTCGCAGCGCAGCCCGGTGGGGCAGGTTCCGTCGTGACAGCAGACGTCGACGCAGACGTTCAGATTGCGGTCACAGAACTCACTCTGGCACTGCCCGTTGCTGGTACACGCCGCGCCCGCCGGCCGGTCATGCGCGCCGCTGCCGTCGGGGTAGCACACCGGCGCCGTGTCATAGCCGCCAATCGGTCCCGCAGAGTCGTTCCCGTCGAGCGAGCAGTGGTAGCCCGAGGGACAGTCGGAGTCCCGGCAACAGGTCTCGGTGCAGATCTTCCCCGCGCCCACCGTGATGCAGTTCTCCCAGCCCCCCATGCACTTCTGGTAGTCAGTCGCGCCGTTGCACGCGGTGCCAACGTCGAATGTCTGGGATGCGAGGAGCTTCCAGCACTGCCCATTGTCCACGTAGTTCTGGCACGTGGTTCCGTTGCCGCAGTAGGCGTCGGAACCACAGAGATCGGAACAGTACTTGGCGGCACTCCCCGTCAGCCGCGGATCCCGGAAGCAGTTTCCGCTGCGACACTCGTCGTCATTGTTGCACGACTGGCCGACGGACTTGGTGCCAATCACGCTGTTCACGGTGCAGCCATGCAGGTTGGCGGTGGGGGTCAGGCTCGAAAGGCACGTCTGCCCGGCGGTGCAGCCGTCTCCCAGGCCCGCTCCCTGTGGCGTCATGTTGCAGAAGCTGGTGCAGGTGAAGTCGCCCGTGGGTCGGTTGTTGCCTGCCAGCGACTCCACGCAGATCAGCCGGTCCGCGCACTCGTCGGGTGGGTCGTCCGCCGCGGTGGGGTAGCCGGGCCAGTTGCACGGGTCGCCCACGTTGCAGTTGTCCACCGTGGTGCGGTTGCAGTCGGTGTCCTTGCCATCGCAGTCCTCGACCCGCGCGGGGCTCACCGCGTTGTCGCTGGGCGCGCAGTCCCCGTCGCACTCGCTCAGCCCGTCGCCGTCGCGGTCCACGTTGTCGCAGGGCGCGCAGGTCTCATCCAGGTAGCCGTCGCAGTCCTCGTCCACGTTGTTGCCGCGGTCATTGGCCGCCCCGCACGCCACCGTCCCCGACGCGTTGGCGCACAGCTCACAGGCAAAAGGCTTGCGGTTCGCGTTGCCGTCGTCGCAGTCCACGTACGCCGGGTCCAAACCGCCCGCGGGTCGAACCGTGCCGCAGGTGGTGTAGTTGTCGCCGTCGGCGTCAAAGCCGTCGTCCAGCACGCCGTCGCAGTCATTGTCCACGCCGTCGCAGCGCTCGGTGGCGCCCGGGTAGATGGCGCCGTTGGTGTCGTCGCAGTCATTGCCGCCGCAGGCGCTGGAGTTCACGCCGTCAAAGTCCGCGTCGGGCACCGGGCCGCAGTTGCAGCCGTTGTTGTTGTTCCCGTCGCAGTCCTGGTCGCGCGCGTCGCCGCACTGCTCGGTGGCGTTGGGGTGGATGGTGCCATCCGTGTCATTGCAGTCCAGGTTGCTGCTCCCCGACGAGAGCGGACAGGCGGAGGGCGAGCCCACCACCGTCATGCTGGCGTCGCAGTAGTCATCCGCGTCGTCGTCGCAGCCGTTGTCCACGATGCTGTTGCAGTCGTTGTCGACGTTGTCGCACTGCTCCGGGGTGCCAGTGCCCTGCGTGGCATTGCACACCGTGGAGAGGCGGTCCGCGGAGCAGACGAAATTGCCGGAGGCGAGGCACGCGCCCACGCCCACCGTGCAAGCGTTGCCCAGGTTGGCGAAGCCCTCGTCGGTGAAGGAGTCGCAGTCGTCGTCGACGCCGTTGCTGCATAGCTCGGTGCCGGCGGGCGCGGCCGTCGCGTCGCAATAGGTCGACCGCAGGTCCACGCTGCACCGCCAGGTGCCATTGCGCGCGCACGCCCCCGTTCCCGCCGTGCACGCCGTCCCGTTGTTGAAGCCCTCGTCGGTCACGCCGTCGCAGTCGTCGTCGAGGCCGTTGCCGCACAGCTCGCCGTTGGCGTTGGGCGGGCCCGCGGCGGCGCTGCACACGGTGGTGGTGCGGTCGCTGCTGCACACCTTGGCTCCGGTGCGCTGGCAGATACCCTGGCCCACCGTGCAAACCGTCCCCAGGTCGAATCCCTCGTCGGTGCTGCTGTCGCAGTCGTTGTCCTGGTTGTCGCCGCACAGCTCACCGCGGGGATCCGGCGCGGCGGCCACCGCGTCGCACACCGTGGAGAGCCGGTCCGCGGCGCACACGCGCGCCCCCGTCCGACGACACACCCCCACGCCCGCCGCGCAGCTCGTGCCCAGGTCGGGGAAGCCCTCGTCGGGCTGGCCGTTGCAGTTGTCATCCAGGCCGTTGCCGCACAGCTCCACGCGGCCGGTGGGGTCCAGGCCGGTCACGCTGCACTCGGTGCTCTGCTCGTCGGCGGCGCAGACCTTGGTGCCGGTCTGGCGACACTCACCCACGCCCGCCGCGCACGCCTCGCCCACGTCGTAACCCTCGTCGACGCAGGAGTCCGCGTTGTCGTTGATCCCGTTGCACAGCTCACCACCCACCAGGGGAAGCTGGCAGTACTTGTCGGTGGCGTCGGCGGTGCAGGCCCAGGTGCCGGCGGTCTGGCACGGCGGCGTCCCCACCGCGCAGGCGGTGCCCACCACGTTGTCGAAGTCCTCGTCGGTCTGGTTGTCGCAGTCGTCGTCGAGGTCATTGCCGCACAGCTCGCGGGGGCCGGGCGCGGCCGCGGTGACCGAGCAGCGCAACGCCAACAGGTCCTGCGCGCACACCCGCACCCCGTTGCGCTGGCAGATGCCCACGCCGTCGGAGCAGGGGGTGTCCAGCGCCTCGAAGCCCTCGTCGGTCTGGCCGTTGCAATCGTCGTCCACGTCGTTGCCGCACAGCTCCAGCGGCTCGGGGTCGCCGGCCACGGCGTTGCAGGTCACGGAAAGACGGTCCTGGCTGCACACCGTGACGCCGCTGCGCTCGCACGCGCCCAGGCCCGCGGTACACACCTCGCCCAGCGTGAAGCCCTCGTCGGTCTCGCCGTCGCAGTCGTCGTCCAGGCCGTTGCTGCACAGCTCCACGCGGCCACCGGGATCCAGCGCGGTCACGCTGCACCCGGTGCCCAGCCCGTCCTCCGTGCACACCACGGTCCCTTCCTGCCGACACACGCCCTCGCCGTCGGCGCAGGCGCCGCCCAGCGTGAAGCCCTCGTCGGTGGTGCCGTCGCAGTCGTTGTCCAGCGCGTCGCACCGCTCGTCCACGGGGCCCACGCCGCCCACGCACGCGCCGTTCCACGCGCCGTCCACGCAGGTCTCCTCCCCGTATTCACACGCGCCGATCTTGTTGCCGCAGGGGCGCGTCTGGCCCGAGGTGCATTGGCCCGCGTCGGTGCCGGGCAGCGGCGGGTTGGGGGCCACCGGGATGCAGCGTCCGGTGGACTCCGCGCAGGCGTGGTCGGCGGGACAGTCGTCGTCGGTGTGGCAGCCCTCATCATGCAGGTTCTGGTCGCTGGGGCGGCAGCGGTTCTCGCGACACACCTGGCCAAAGGGACAGGCATCGTCGCTGGTGCACTCCACGTTGCCGGTGCCCGCGTCACCTCCCGCGCCGCCCACGGCAATGGCCTCTCCACCGACGAGCGCACTCGGGTCGCAGTTGGCACCGCCGAGCACCAGGGCCAGCGCTCCCCAACCCACCAACGCAATGACGGGATGGCGTGAGGTCTTCATGGGTCACCGGCACTGCTGCGCCAGCGGCGCGGCGGAAGGGGAAGCGGTGTTGGCGGGGAAGGTGACGTCGCCAATGTGCCAGAGCGAGCACGCGGCGGGCAGGCTCAGGGTCTCCTGCAGCGCGAAGATGCCGGAGTCATTGAAGACCACCCGCGCGGTCACCGTGGCGGGGCCCACACCCACGTCCTCGAAGTAGTGCGCGTAGATGCCGTAGGTGCCCGCCACCGGCGTCACCAGCGTGATCTCCTCGTGACCGGGCGCGCCCTGGCTGTCCACCTGCAGCAGCGGGTCGTCCTCGTCGGAGGCGGTGTCGCCCAGCTCCGGGTTCGGGTTCTCGAACGAGCAGTCCAGCGGGCCAAACAGCGTGCCGCCGGGCGCCACCAGGTGCAGATCCACGTCGCCACCGTCCTCCCAGTCCAGGGTCACCTTGAGCGCCTGGCGGGGACGCGCGCGCAGGAGCACCAGCCCCGAGGGCGAGCTGACCTGTCCCAGCGAGTCCGTCACGAGCAGCTCCACGCGGTAGGTGCCGCTGGTGTCCGGCGTCAGCGTGACGCGGGAGGCGGAAGGATCATCCAGCGACGAGCTCGAGGTGGCGGGAGAGTACAGCGTCCACAGGTAGGTGAGCGGGTCGCCCTCGGGGTCGGAGGAGAAGGTGCCGTCCAACGTGACCACGTCGCCCACCGCCACGTCGGCCAGCGTCAGACCGGTGCCCACGTGGCGCGCGTCGGCGGTGGGCGGGAGGTTGTCCGCGGAAGTGCCGCGCACGGTGAGGGTGGCCACGGGATGCTCCGGGTCGTCGGAGGTGAACACCAGCTTGACCTCGTCGGCGGTGCCGTCGGCGGGCTCGTAGAGCACCACCACCGGCGCGCTGGTCTCCGGCGGCAGGTGGCCGGGACGCGTGGAGGTGCCGATGATGATCTCGTCGGGGGAAGTGCTCTGGCCCTGCTGTTCCACCTCGAGGATCTGCAGCGTGGCGGTGCCGGCGTTGCGGACCTGCAGCGTGCGGCTCTCCCGCTGGCTGCGTCGCACCGCGCCAAAGTCCAGCGTGATGTCCGTGCCGCAGGTGGGCGGAATGTCGTCGACGCACAGCTCGAAGCGCGGGACCGGCTTGGGCGTGCCGTGCCAGGCCAGCGGCAGGATGAGCGTGCCGCGCTCCCGGTCATTGCTCTTGATCTCCAGCTGCGCGCTGGTGTCGCCCAGGGCCGCCGGGGTGAGCGCCAGGCGCAGCGGCTCGGAGGCGGAGACCTCCACGCCGGGTGGGTAGTCCACGACGGTGAGCGCGCCGTCGCTGCTGGTCACCGACTCCAGGGTGAGCGTGGACTCGCCGCGGTTGACAACGTGGAGCACGACATCCCGGGTCAGCGTGAGCGGCTGCTCACCGAAGTCCAGGGGCCGATTGCATTCCTCCTCGGGCGCCTCTGGCGAGGCGCACACGGAGATGCGGGCCTGCGCCTCCTGCAGGTTCTCCTCTCCGCAGGCGCACACGATGCAAACTGTCAAAGTGAACTGCAATCCCCGAAGTCTCTTCATTTGACCGCGGAGACTACCACGCGGGCGCGTGACTTGCCTGGGGTCACGGCGACAGGCGTTCCTGCAGCGACGCCAGCTCGGCAGCCATCATGCGCAACGCGTGGTCCACGTCCGCCCGTTGCGTGTCCCAGTTCCGCGTGGTGGCCTCGAGCGCCAGCAGCTCCGCCATGGCGTTGCGGTGCACCCGCTGGGCCCGCGCCACGTCGCGCAGGAGCGCTTCCCGGTTGGGATCCCGTCCCTGCTCGACGGTGAAGCGGATCTCATCCAGCGTCTGCTGCGCATCCAGCAGCTGGGCTCGCACCCGGCGGGTGTATTCCCCCCTCTCATCGTCCTCGACGGGGATGGGCGGTGGGAGGGATGGCCCGCCGCTGCCTTCCGCCTGGGGCGCCGCGCGACCAGAGGGCCCGCTGGGCTCCCCGGTCTCCGTGACGTCGTCATCGGGCGGGACCTCTCCGCGCCAGGGACGGATGGTGGGCGGGCTCTCGTCGGGAACCGGCGGCGCCTGCACCTGCGGGGCACCCCAAGCCACGGACATGAGCGACGACGCGAGCATCACGGTGAACGCGGGCATGTGGCCTCCCGTCGAGCAGTGGGATGTAACAACGCTGTCCACCCGGTCAGGCGGATGGATTCCGGGTCGTCGTGGGGTTGACCGTGCCCGCCGCGCGCGGGAAGACAGTTGAAGCCTGCTTTCCAGGGGGATGCCACGTGGACAACCGCCTGCCCGGTGCGGCCCCGCTCGTCGTCACGCCACTGCTCCTGGGGATGGTCTCCGGCACCCTGGCGCAGCTCACCGGGAAGGTGCAGGTGTTGGACCGCTCCGTCACCACCGACGGAGGCGCGGCGTGGGGCATTGCGCTGGGAGCGGTGCTGATCTCGCTCCTGGTGGGCGCGTGGATGCGTGCGGAGGTGGCGCGCGCGCCGCGGGCGTGGTTGCCGCCGCTGGTGGCCCTGGTGGGCGCGTTGCTCACCGCCGTCGTCGCGCAGCGGTGGATCGCCACGGCCAGGGTGGGGGTGGTGCTGTTCCCGTTGACGTCGTGGATGTGGGGCGCGTTCAAGGACCAGCTGGTGGCCATGGTGTTTATGTTGCCGGTGTTCCTCGTCGCCATGGCGCTGGACGTGCTGCTCATGGCGGTATCCCTTCCCGGCGCTTCCGTGCTGCCATACGCGGTGTTGATCCTGGCGCCGGTCACGGGCGCGGCGGTGGGGCTGGGCGTGGCGGCGGTGATTCGCGCGCGCGCGTGAGCTTCACGGACCGCGCGGGATTCGACGGTATAAGGTGCGCGCCCTCCCGGACCGGACGGAGGCATGGAGGCGTCTCACATGCGTTGGCTGAAGAGTGGTGGCGTGGCGTTGGCGTTGTTGCTGGTGGTGGGCGGGTGCGCCCCGGCGGAAGTGGAGGGACCGCATGGCATCCGCGGTTTCCAGGACCAGGGCTATTTCTACGTGGTTCCCGTCGAGGGCGGCGTGGTGGTGGTGGACAGCGGCGGAGACCGCGACGCCAAGCTGCTCAAGGAGGCGGTGGGCGAGCAGACCATCAAGGCCATCCTGCTCACGCACGGCCACTGGGATCACTCCGCGGGCGCGGGCCAGTTCCCCGACGTCAAGGTGCTGGCCCACCGCGACGAGGTGAACCTCATCCAGGGCGTGAGCAGGCCCCTGGGCTTCTTACCCATCATCTTCTCCAGCACCGACTCGCCGCCGCCCGCACCGCCCCTGCTCGAGGGTGTCGAGGACGGACACGTCTTCTCCGTGGGCCGCGACGCCTTCACCGCGATCCACATGCCCGGCCACACCCACGGCGCGCTGGTGTGGAAGTTCCGCGACGTGCTCTTTGGCGGTGACTCCGTGCAGGCCAGCGGCCCGCGCCTGATGGCGGGCGGCCCGCTCTTTGACGACGACACGCCGGAAGCCCAGCGCAGCCTGGAGCGCCTCAAGGACGTGGACTTCAACATCCTGCTGGACGGCCACAACGGCCGTACCGACGACGCCAAGAGCCGCCTGTGAGGGCCCCGTTCAGGGCGAGGCGCTGGGACGCGGCGGGGGCATCTGCCGGATGGTGCGCAGCGCCTCGTCGACGTGACGCGTGGCCTGCACCAGCGAGTTGAAGACGTGACGCACGGTCCCGCCCGGGTCGATCACGTAGGTCACCCGCCCCGCCACCAGCCCGAAGAGCGAACGCGGCACGTCGTACAGCGCGCGCACCCGGTTGTCGCGGTCGCTGAGCAGCACGAAAGGCAGGCGGTGATGCGCGGCAAAGGACTGGTGTGACGCCTCACTGTCCGAGCTGACGCCCACCACCTCCGCGCCCGCGGCCTGGAAGTCCTCGTACGCGTCGCGGAAGGAGCACGCCTCCGCGGTGCAGCCCGACGTCTCGTCGCGGGGATAGAAGTAGAGCACCACCGGGCCGCGCGCGAGCAGGTCATACAGCCGCACCGGTTTGCCGTCCTGCCGGGGCAGGGTGAAGTCAGGGGCCTTGTCGCCAACGTTGATTGTCATGGTGCCCTTGGGATGCCGGTGGCGCGGTGCGGATTCACGTGGGCGATCCCGTGGTCACCCGCCCGAGTCCAAGGCGTCGCCCGGTTCGCCTCCTGACGCCGCCCCCACCGCGCGACTACCCTGCCACCCGCATGGACGCCTTCTTCATCCCCGACGGAGACCGCTTCCTTCCCACCGACCACACGCGGGGACCGTGGAGCGCGGAACACCAGCACGGCGGCCCACCCTCGGCGCTGTTGGCGCGCGCGATCGAACAGGTGCCCACCGGCGGGCTGCCGATGCTGGTGACGCGCATGACGGTGGAACTCTTGCGTGCTGTGCCCATCTCGCCGCTGACCGTGCGCACCGAGGTGTTGCGACCCGGGAAGAAGGTCCAGCTCGTGGGCGCATCCTTGCTCTCCAACGACGTGGAACTGGTGCGCGCCACCGCGTTGCGCATCCGCACCGCCGACGTGACGTTCTCCTTTCCGCCCCCGCCCCCGCCGCACCCGCTCCCGGATGCCGCGACGCCATTCGTGTTCCCCTTCTTCCGCGAGCGCACCGGCTATCACCGCGCCATGGAGGTCCGGATTGCACGCGGCACGTTTGGCACCGGGGCGCTGACCGCGTGGATGCGCATGCTCCACCCCCTCCTCCCCGACGAGAAACCCACGCCGCTGCAGCGGGTGATGATCGCCGCGGACAGCGGCAACGGGCTCAGCGTGGCGCTGGACGTTTCGCGCTACACGTTCATCAACCCCGACCTCACCGTGCACCTGCACCGCCATCCCGTGGGGGAATGGGTGTGCCTGGACGCGGTCACCCTGCCCGAGCACCACGGCGTGGGACTGGCGCAGAGCGCGCTGTACGACGAGCAGGGTCCGTTGGGTCGCTCACTGCAGAGCCTGCTGCTGGAGGCGCGGAGCTGAAGGGTGTCCGGATTTCAGTCACCCTGTCCGGAATTCAGACAGGTCTGGAGGGCCTTTCCACGCGGTTTCCGTCGGGAAGTGGGTTGGCATTGCTTGTGCTCTGCGCCACCACGCCCCCCCGGCCCCAAGAACAAACCAGCCAGGCGGCGTGGCCACAATGCCTGGCTGGGGGGCTAAGAGACAGTGGGGGTTGGCACGGAGATAAGCACCGGAATTGCCAGATTCCGA
>JBFMGU010000258.1:0-15082 GCA_040752415.1 Myxococcota bacterium | reverse complement strand
TTTCCCGGTCGGAATCTGGCAATTCCGGTGCTTATCTCCGTGCCAACCCCCACTGTCTCTTAGCCCCCCAGCCAGGCATTGTGGCCACGCCGCCTGGCTGGTTTGTTCTTGGGGCC
Source organism: Myxococcota bacterium (assembly GCA_040752415.1). GTDB lineage: Bacteria > Myxococcota > JACRCW01 > JACRCW01 > JACRCW01 > JBFMGU01. Next base: position 14,966 of record JBFMGU010000258.1, on the reverse strand, counting down.
GGGGGGGCGTGTGAGCGCAGAGCACAAGCAGTGCCAACCCACTTCTCGACGGAAACCGCGTGGAAAGGCCCTCCAGACCTGTCTGAATTTCGGACAGGGTGACTGAAAATCGGACACCTTCAATAGAACAGGTGGGGCCACACCGAGAGCATGAGCCGCCCGTCGCGGTAGACGTGGCCGGTGCCGAATCCGGGCATGCGCTGGAACCACCACGTCAGGTACCCGCCACCGCAATCTCCGGTGACCGCTTCGTTGGCGCTCCACAACGCGCTGCCCACCAGCGTGCGCGGTGCGGGCTCCTCGCCGGTGACAAGACCGAAGTCCAGGCAGGTGGAGCGGACGGTGTCGGTGTTGGCGTAGTCGTAGTGCCAGGTGGCGTTGGGCGGGAAATGCACGTTGCCACAGGCACCGTCGTACGGGTTCACGCGGTAGGTATTGCCGGCGTGGAACAGGTGCGCGGTGTCGTCGTCGGGGTAGCTGACGCAGGGGGGATCGGACTGGCCGTCACCGTTGGTGTCCGAGCAGGTCAGCCCGTACAGATTGGACACCGGCAAGCCCAGGCGGGAATCCAGGTCAAAACCCGCGAACGGCACGAACCACGACGTCAACGTCGGTACCGTTCCGCGCGCGCCCACCGACTCCAGACCATGTCCCTGGGAATGCAGGTAGCAGCCCGGCCCCCGACGGTAGTTCACCGCGCCAATGCGCAGGGAACGACCGCAGACTGGCACGTCCACGTCGTAGCAACCGTTGCCCGCGCAGCGCTCCGGTTCGCCGGGCAGCAGGTTGCCGGTGGCGCTGTATCGCGGCTTGGCCTCCAGCACTTCCGCCATGTTCACATCGGTGGGGTCCTCGCCGGAGATGACCAGCCACACCTCGTTGATGTGCCCGCGCTCGACGAGCGTGCACAGGTCCATGAACTGCCCGGGCGCGTCGGGATGGGTGAAGCCGTAGTGCGCGGCGTAGGCGGGGTCGAACAGCGTGGCGTAGTCCATCCGCCACTCCCCCGCCTCATTGGCAGGACGACGTGGCAACAGCGTGCTGTTCTCGTGTGGATAGCCCGCGGGCGGGGCGGGGTGACCGGCATATCCGTCACGCAGGTCCACGATGGGACGGGCGAGCTGGTAGTCGAGCTGCGGCAGCGCGTTGGGATCACCGAGCGCGCGGGAGGACTCGCGGAAGCCGCGCCGCAGGTCGTCAATGAGCTGTTGCACGTCCCCCATGGCGCTGGGGTTGACGTAGTTGAGCACCAGCACCCGGGGGCGGAGCTGGCGGATCTTGGCGTGGTGGACCACGAGCCACGGGTCGCTGTTGCGGAAGCTCACGGGGTTGGGCCAGGTGTCGTATTCCCCGTCGTTAGCGAGCACGCAGCGACCCTCACTCTCGACGAACCCCGCCGCACACGCCTCACACGCCCGCCCGGTGCTGCCCAGGTCACACTCGCAGCTGAGCGTCTCCAGCTGGCACGCGCCGCGCCCGTGGCAGTTGGCGGGACAGTGCCATGCGCAGCTCTGCGCCGCGGCGGCCAGCGTCATGCCATCCACGTCCAGCTCCATGCCCGCGCCCCACACGTCGACGGCAACCTCCAGGGCGCGCACCCGCGCCAGGTCGACGAGCTGACCACTCCAGCCCCAGCCGCCCACCGACCCACCTTGCGCGGCGAGGCGCAACGGTGCGGCCAGGGTGGTCCACGCACCTGTCCCATTGGGCAGCGCGGTCGACGTGGGCCACAGCTGCGCCCTTCGTCCCTGTGCGTCCTCGATCACCACCACCGGCGGTCCCTGCCAGCCAAGCGGATCCTGGGCGCGACCGCGCACCGCCAGCCGCACCTCGTCGACGAGGCGGAGATCCAGCGTGTTGCCCACGCCCGGCGAGAACCGCGCCCCGGAGTACGCGCCGGACTGGGAGACCACGCGCACCGCCCGGCTCCCGCTGATGGACACGTCGTCACCCACGAGCTCGTGGATGGTCGCGCTTGCCCCGTCGGCGCTCACCGCGGTGAAGCGGGAGGAGATCGCGGTCTCGGCGAGGTCCTCGCAGTGGGACGGGGTGGCATCACACGCGTCGCCCAGGCCGTCTCCGTCGGCATCCCACTGCTCCGGGTTGTAGGCGTGGGGGCAGTTGTCGCCCGCGATGGCGGCGTGACCAGGGGGCGGAGCGCAAGCGCTCACCGACGCCGAGGCAATGCCCACTCCGTCGCCATCCCCGTCGGCGTACCAGGTGCGCGGGGTGCAGCTGGGTGGCGGGGCGCCGGTGCCCGCGTCGGTGGGGCTGAGGTCACTGCCGCCGTCGCCGGTGCACGCGCTGACCACGAGCACGGCCGCGCAACCCTGGACCAACCGGACAACGCCGTGGCGACGCAGAAGCATGGGAACCTCCCGGGAAGCTGTGGAGGTCCTTTTCGGTCTTCGCGGGGCCAACGTGGTTGACCGCACGGGCCATTCCACTGACCGCGGCGGCCATTCTCGTCGTCATCCGGCAAAGAGCGGAGTGGACAGGTAGCGCTCCCCGCCGTCCGCCAGGATGATGACCACGCGACGGTCCTTCAGCTCCGGCCGCTCCGCCAGCTTCTGCACCGCCGCAATCACCGCCCCCGACGAGATCCCGACGAGGAGCCCTTCCTCCGTGGCCATGCGGCGCGCACCCTCCAGCGCAGCCTCGTCGCTGATGGCCACCACCTCGTCGAGAAGCGCGCGGTCCAGGTTGGCCGGAACGAACCCCGCGCCAATGCCCTGAATGGCGTGTTGCCCCGCGCGTCCGCCGCTGAGGACCGCCGCGCCGCTGGGCTCCACGCCCACCACGCGCACCCCCGGCCGCTGCCGCTTCATCACCCGACCCACGCCGGTGATGGTCCCGCCGGTGCCAATGCCCGCCACCACCACGTCGAGCTGGCCGCCAGTGTCATCCCAGATCTCGCGCGCGGTGGTGCGCTCATGCTCGGCGGGGTTGGCGGGGTTCTCGAACTGCCGCAGGCTGACCGCGCCGGGGATGGTGTTCACCAGCAACTCCGCCTGCTCCACCGCGGCGCGCATCAGGGTGCCGCGGGTCAGGATGACGTCGGCGCCGTGGGCCCGCAGCAGGGAAACCCGCTCGCGCGTCATGGCCTCCGGCATGGTGAGGATGAGGCGGTAGCCGCGCGCCGCGCACAACATGGCCAGCGCAATCCCGGTGTTCCCCGACGTGGGCTCGACAATGGTCCCGCCCGGCTTGAGCACTCCGCGCTGCTGCGCGTCCTCGATCATGCCGCGCGCCACGCGGGACTTGACGCTGCCGCCGGGATTGCAGAACTCCAGCTTGGCCAGGATCTCGACGCCACAAGCGCGCGAGAGGCGCTCCAGTCGGACGAGCGGGGTGTTCCCAATGGCCTGGGTGATGCCGGCGTGGAGGGCCATGGATCCTTGTTAGCGGAGAGCGCTCACTGCGTGAAGCGACGTCGCAGGTCCCACAGCACCGCCACCATGGCGGCCAGCACCACCACGGAGAAGATGCGTCGCAGCGTGTGGGCGGGGAGGTTGCGGGTGGCCAGCGCTCCGAACTGCGCGCTGATGGACGCGCCCGCCAGCAGCACCATGGAGAGCGGGAGGTTCACGTTGCCGCGCAGCGCGTGCACAAAGGTGCCAAACGTCGACGTGGCAAGCAGCACCAGGATGCCCGTGCCGGCCGCCTGGCGCATGGGAAAACCGAAACCGTAGATGAGCACCGGCATCAACGCGATTCCGCCGCCAATCCCCAGCAAGCCGCTCAAGAGCCCCAGCGCCAGGCCCAGCTCCGCGACGAGGATGGCGGAGACGTTGCGCAGGTGGACGGCGGGCAGGTCCACGGTGGGCCCCAGCCTGATGCGGGAGAGCGGGCCCACGCGCACGTATTCCAGCGCGTGCAGCCCGTGTCGGCCCTGGCGCCAGAAGAGCATGGAGATGGCGAACAGCAGCACCGCGTAGGTGGCCTCGACGACGAAGTTCACCATGGGTCCGGTGTGTCCGAGCACGGTGACGTTGCCAGCCGCGGAGAGCGCGGTGAGCAGTCGGGCACCGGCCTCCACGCCCACCAGGCTGCCCACCAGCATCAGGATGTCGACGCGGATCTCACCCTGGCCGACCTTGCGATGCCGCAGCAGAGAAGCAAGCGCGGTGCCCACCATCTGGCACAACCCGGACCCGACACTGATGGTGAGCGGCACGCCGAACACCACGGTGAGCAACGGCGTGAGCAGGAATCCGCCACCCACGCCGAACATGCCGGCCACGAATCCCACCGTGACGCCCAGCGCGGCGATTCCCGGCACCGAGACGGATTGCCCGTCAATGACAAGCGAGAGGTCCACGGGGCGCGCTCAGATGGAGTAGTCAATGGGCGGGATGTCGCGCGCGCTGTCCTGACGACGACGTTCCGCCCAGCGTCCGAAGACGTAGACCATGACCACGCCCCACACCGCGGGGATGGCCACACACGCCAGGGCATACAAGACGGTCTCCACGCCGGCACCGTACCACGGGTCCAATGCGCGGCGCCGCCCGTTCCCACGCCACGCCCGGGAGCCCGGCCCATTGCGGTGGAGTCCATGGATGCTCCTCGTCGCCGGCAAGTCCCCCTGAGGGCGCTCAACACTCCGAGCCGTTGGGGCACTCACCCGTGCGGGGAACCGCCTGCCCCGCGCCAATGGCGCACCATTCCGGGAAGCCCGTCGGCAAACCCGAGGCGTTGTAGGGCGAATCTCCCGCGGGGAGCCAGAACGGGTGCGCGAAGAGGAAATCCCAGAACGGTGCCATGACGGTGAGGCCCGGCGGTGGCGTCGTGGGCGGCTGCGTGTGGCCGCAGTTGTGTTTGCACTCGATGATGAAGTGGCTGCGTTGCGCGAGCGAGCTGACCAGCTCATGGGACTGCTGCTCGAAGTTGAGCAGGTTGAAGCAGTTGTCCTCCGGACCGCCGCTCAGCACCAGCGCGGGCATCCGGTGGTCGGGATTGCCCCAGGGACGGATGACGCCGCCCGTGCCCCCGGAGAGGCTGACAAATGACGAGATCACGTCGCCACGCAGGGACGCCAGCTGCGCGGTGAAGAGCGCCCCGGCGCTGACTCCGGCGCTGGAGACGCAGGACCGGTTGACCGGGAACTGCTCCGCCACGCACGTGAGCATGTCGTCAAAGAAGGCCATCTCCTCGTCCATGCGCTCCTGGCTCTGGGACACGTCGAAGGGCCACTTCACGTCCAGCGACGGAAATCCGAGCACACCCGCGCCAATGGACTCCGGCACCACGGCGATGAACCGCTGCTGCGTGGTGGCCTCGACCAGCTCCCCCCGCGAGACGAAGTCATCCGCCGAGGCCCCGAGCCAGTGCCAGAAGAACACCACCGGGAACGTCTCACCTGGCTGTGCATTCGCCGGCGTGTGGAGCAGGAACTCACGCGTGACGTTGTTGGTGCTGATGAGGTTGCGGCCCTCGACCAGCGACGGACACGTGCCACCGCTGTAGGGCCGCAGCGGCGCGGGCGCGGGCGCTCCGGGCGGAGGTGCCTGGTCGCACAGGCGCACGTCGCTGCTCCATCCGCTGCTGCTCCCACCCGAGCTCGAACCGGTGCTCGACGTGCTCGTGCCCCCGCCCGATGTTGACGATGACGATGACGTGCTGGACGCGGACCCGCTCGAGGACTCCTGGGAGATGCCGCCGCTCGACGAGCTGCCGCCGTTCTCCGTCTCATTCGGCTCGGTGATGGTGCCGCAGCTTCCCAACACCGCCGCAAGGAACACACCCGCCGCCCACCCCGACTTTCCAGACGTGATGCGTTTCATGGGTCTGACAATAGGATCACCCCTCCAACCCGGCGTCCTCTCACCGACGGAGGTCCGCCACCCGCGCGAGCGTGGTCTGCCAGATTTCCGACGCGTCGCTACAATCTCCTGACTCTCCTTCCCTCGAGACCGCACCATGCCCGCCCTTCCGTCGGGCGGGAGCGCGCGAGCCCTGGTCCTTGCGCTGGTGACCACGGGGCTGAGCGCGTGCCCCGCCCCGGAGCCTGAGCCGCTCTTCACGCTGCCCGCGACACTGCGCGCGTCCGACGAGCTGCTCGCGTTTGCCGGGATACCCGGTTCACCGCAGGAGCGCTCCCTGACCCTGCGCGCCACGGGACACCGCACGGTGCGCATCCGCGCCATCACGCTTTCCGACGACACCGTGTTCTCCGTGGACGCGGTGGCCGGTGAGCTCGACCCTGGCGAAGCCCTCACCCTGCACGTGCGTGCGCTGGCGCTGATGGAAGGGGACTACTCGGCGGAGCTCCACATCGACAACACTTCCGACAACGCACCGGACCTGCGCGTGCAGTTGACCGGCACCTTCCTCCCCCCACCCGGCTGTGACGACGACAATCCCTGCACGCTGGACACCTACGACGACGCCGGCACGTGCATCCATTCGCCCGTGCGCACTCCCTGCGACGACGGAGACGCCTGCACCGTTGGCGACACGTGCGAGGCCGGCCGCTGCGTCGGTGTGTCGCTCACGTGCGACGACGGAATCGACTGCACCGTGGACGCGTGTGACCCGCACCTGGGATGCACGCGCGAGCCGGCGGCGGAACGCTGCAGCGACGACAACGTGTGCACGGTGGACGTGTGCGATGTCATGATGGGGTGTCGCTGGGAGAGCGCGGATGGCGCGGCGTGCGGCGGGATCAACGGGTGCCTCTCCATGGACGTCTGCTGGGCCGGCCAGTGCCTCTCCGCGCCAGTTCCCGACGGAATGCCCTGCGACGACGGCGATCCTCTCACGTATTCCGACGCGTGCGCGCGGCTCCGGTGCGCGGGGAAGTACGTGCGCACGCTGGCGGAAGGGACCATGGGTCCAGCCAGCGCCATCACCGTGGACGACGACGGCATCTTCTGGGCAGCGGTGAACAACCGCGGTCTCAGCCGCATCCTCAAGGCCACCCACGAGACCGGCGAGGTTTGGACGGTGGAGGACAACGTCAACGTCCGTCGCATGGCCACCAATGCCCGCCACCTGTACTTCCTCGACGGTGACCGCCACGCCATCCTGCGCGTCTTCAAGACCGGGGGCGGCGCCGGTCCCGTTGTCAGGGGCACCGACGAGGACACCCACTTCGTGGTGGACGACGACACCCTCTTCTGGACCACGGGCACGGAGCTGCGTCGGACCAGCACGCACACCCTGGAGACCACCGTGCTGGGCTACTCCGACGGGGACATCACCGGTCTGGCCGCCGATGCGACGACGCTCTACTGGTCATCACGTCATGGCTCGGTGGGATGGGTCTCCCGGTCCGGTGGCAGCGCGGGCACCATCGGCGGGGAGATCTACGCGCGCCATCTCGTGGTGGATGACACAAAGCTCTACTGGATTGGCGTCGATGGTGGGGACTGGACGGCGCTGCGGCAGGCCGACAAGGGCTTCGCACAGGTGAGCACGCTGTTCGTGACGGGCAGTGGCGTCGTCAGCCTGCAGCAGGACCAGGACGCTCTCTACCTGTCGGGCGTGGATGGGCCCATCCATCGCGTGCCCAAGAACGGTGGTCCACGGGGCTGGCTCGGCACCATTCCGCCGCGGCACAACCATCCCTTCGCGGTGCATGGCGGTGACGTGTACCACGTCGAGGCTTCCGAGATCCGACGGGAGTCGGTGAACGCGGTGCTGCTGCGCTCCGAGAACGCCGCACCGGACCTCCTGGACGTGGCACCCGGCAACGACGCGTTCTACGCCATCCAGGGAACCGTCACCCACGAGGACCAGCGCATCCTCCGCATTCCTCGCGACGGGATCACGCCGCCCACGTCGGTGGCGCTGGTGCGCAACACGCATTCGCTCGCCGTGGATGACACGCACCTCTACTGGACCCGCCAAGCCAACAGCGCCGGAGAGGAGAACAAGCTCTACCGCGCCAAGCTCGACGGAACCGAGGTGCATCGCGTGGCGCTTGGGCGCGGGCGCCCGTACCGCACCGTGGTGCTGGATGGGACGGTGTTCTGGTTCTCCTGGTGGTACGACGAGAACGCGCTGCTCAACAGCTGGTCCAGCGCCACCAACACGTCGCTGGTGCAGGACGTGGGCTACCCGTGGGTCTCCGACGCCACTTCGCGGGACGCGTGGCTGTATTGGACCGCATGGAACGCCGCCAACCAGCACGTCGTCCTCACCGTCGATGCCACGCGGGGCACCAACATCGAGGGGGTGGCGCTGGAGGGCGCGGAGCATCCCTACTCCGTGGTGGCGGACGCCACGCATCTCTACTTCTTCACCGACGGACATTGCGGCATTGCCCGCATCCCGCGCTCCGGCGGCGCGGCCGAAGTGATTGTGAAGAGCAACCTGTCCCGGTGCGGAAACCTCCGCGTCAACGACTCGCACCTGTACTGGCTCAAGTACTCCAGCAGCTCGATCCGCGTGGTGCGCGCCAACAAGGACGGCACCTGGCGTACCGAGCTGCTCGCCCACGGCGGCAACGCCTCCACCTTCTTCGTCGACAACGACGCGCTGACGCTGGTCAACCAGGGCAGCGGCACCTTCCAATGGCGGTCGACCCACGGGGAGCCCATGCACACGGTGGCGGATGACACGCTCCTGCCCTCCTCGCTCATCGTTGGCGGCGGTGCGGTGTACTGGGTGAACAACGTGGTGGACGGCCGGGACAGCATCCTGGGCGTGGACCTTCCCGACGGAAACGTGCGCAGCTGCGCGCGCCACCTGGGCACCCCACGCAACCTGCGTTACGACGGGGCGGACCTCTTCTGGCTCGACGAACAGAAAGGCACCATCTCCACCGTCCCCGCCGCCGGCGGCGAACCGCGCATCCTCGTCCGTCAGGACCGCGGCATGGCCAACCTGGTGGTGCAGGGGGACAAGCTGTCCTGGACGCGCTGGGACGCCATCTGGTCCGCCAACCGCGACGGCAGCAACCTTCACGTGGTGGCCGCGCCCAACATCTCGCTGTGGACCGCAACCCACATGGAGGTGCTGGACGGCAACTACTTCGTGCTCATTCCCGACGACGGCATCCGGCACGTTGATCCCAACGGCACCGCGCGCGCGGTGGGACGGGCATCACGCTTCACCATCCATGACTACCGTCTCTACTACCTCTCCTCCGCCATCCACCGACGAGCCTTTGGCGACGGCGTGGAGGAGCTGGTGGCGGATGCGTCGACCTCGACGACCGACCTGGTCATCGAGGGAGCGCACCTCTTCTGGGGCAGCCCGGAGTGTGGCATCTGCATGGCGCCGCTGGACGGCTCCGCCCCCACCCCGGTGAGCGTGGTGGACCTGGAGGGCGTGACTCCCACCGGGCTTGCGGTGACGCCCGACTTCGTCATCTGGACCGAGAACGGCGCGGTGCGCAGCCTGCGTCGTCACTGAAGCACGTCCTGGCGCGGCGCCACTTCCCAGGGCGAGCCGTTCGCGGGTATCTGCTGCGCATGGGCTCGCTGCTCGCCTTCAACGTCGGCAACACCCGGCTGGCGCTCGGGGTCTTCCGTGACGACGTTCTCGAACACGTGGAGCGCATTCCCCACGACCAGCGCCAGCGTTGGCCCGAGCGAATCTCCGCGGCGTGGCAACGCCTGGGCCGGGACGGCGAGGCCGCGCTGGCGGGAGTCAGCGTGAACCCGCCCACGTCGGAGGCGCTGGACAGCGTGGTGGCGGGAGTCGCCGGGCGGCGGGTGCGCTGGGTGGGCCGGGAGATTCCCGTCCCCATTCCCGTGCTCACCGAGCACCCACAGCAGACCGGGCTGGACCGGGTGCTCAACGTGGCCGCGGCCCACGCCCGCGCCCGGAGCGCGTGCATCGTCGTCGACGCGGGGACCGCCGTGACCGTGAACGTGTGCAACGCGCGCGGCGAGTTCCTGGGTGGCGCCATTGGCGCGGGCGCGTCCCTCATGTTGCGCGCGCTGCACGAGAAGACCGCCAAGCTTCCGCTGGTGGCGCTGGATGCTCCCGCCGAGCCCATCGGTCGCAACACGCAGCAGGCCATCCTCCACGGCGTGTACTTCGGCGTGCGCGGGTTGGTGCGGGAGCTCGTCGAGCGGTACCGCGCGGTGCTCGGGGAGCCCGTCCACGTGGTGGCCACCGGTGGCGACGCGGTGCGGCTGTTCGACACGTGGAACGTGGTGACCGAGGTGGTGCCGGACCTCACGCTGCACGGCGTGGCCCTGGCCCACCGTCGTCAGCAACACCGGCCGTAACCGCGCTCAGTGCTCCTCCAGGAGCATGGTCTGCAGCTGGTTCACCACACCGCGCACGCCGTGCACGTCGCCCACCAGGGCCAGCACGCGGGCAATGGTGTCGTCGTCAGGCATGAGGCCAAAGAGGATGACCCGGCCGCGGTGCACCGAGAGATGCAGTTGCGGCAGCACCTCGGGCACGTGGCGCGTCAGGCGGTCCTCGATGTCCGCGCGCAGGAGCCGGTCGGAGCGTGTGAACACCGGCGGACCGGTGCCGGAGAGATCATCCAGCGGCGCGGGCTCCACCTCGGACCAGCGCTGGTTGAGGCCCACGCCCACGGGCCAGCCGGGATGCGGCTCGGAATCTCCCGGTCGGGCAGAAACCGCGTGGCGCAACCTGGCCAGGAGCCCGGACCGCGGGGCATCCTTCTCGCGTGCCATGACGTCCTCCTCCAACACCGAGGTACCGCCGACGACACCCGCCGCAACCCGTTCACTGCACGTCGGGCTGCGTGGCGCGCGCGCCGTCGCCGCGGTGCAGGCTGACCACGTCCAGCTCCACCTTCACGTAGTCCGGCAGCCGACGATCAAACGCCTTGTACGCCGACACCGCGTCCTCGATGGGCTGCTTCTGGGTCAGGATCTGCGTGGGGTCGACGACACCGCTGCGCACCAGCTCCAGCAGATGCGGGATGTAGCGACGGTGATTGCAGTTGCCCGCGCGGATGGTGAGGTTCTTGTTCACCGCCTTGCCCAGCGGGAAGAAGCGGTCGTTCTGCGGGTACACCCCGACGATGGAGAGCTGACCCGCCTTGCACAGGCAATCCACGGCCCAGTTGAGGGCCTGGCTCGGCGCGTCGCCGGCGTGCCAGTTGTCGCCGTCGGGTTTCTGCAGGGGCGCAATCTCCTTGAGCTCCTGCGCATCCTGCTTGCCGCGCGCCTTGCGCGCCGCCGGTCCCCGGTGGGGATGGCACGCGTCCACGCCCACCGCGTCAATGGCCCGGTCCGCGCCAATGCCGCCGGTGAGTCGCAGGATGACCTCGACGGGATCCTCCTCCTCGAAGTTGATGACCTCCGCGCCCAGCTCCCGCGCAATCTCCAGTCGGTCCGGCACGCTGTCCACGGCAAACACGCGCCCCGCGTCCATGAGCTTGGCGCTGATGATGCAGAACAGGCCCACTGGTCCGCAGCCAAAGACCACCACGTTGTGACCGGGATGGATGTGCGCCAGCTCCGCGGCGAAGTAGCCGGTGGGGAAGATGTCGCTGAGCAGGATGGCCTGGTCGTCGGTGACGTCGGGAGGGAGCTTCACCAGGCCCACGTTGGCAAACGGCACCCGCGCCTTCTCCGCCTGCAGCCCGGAGAACGGTCCGCTCATTCCGGGTCCGCCAAAGTACGCGGTGCCCGCCTGCGCGCCGTTGGGATTCGCGCCGTCGCACTGCGCGTAATAGCCCTCACGACAATACGAGCACACCCCGCAGGCGATGGTGGAGGGAATGAGCACGCGGTCGCCCACGCGCAGGTTGCGCACGTCCTTGCCCAGCTGCTCGACGACACCCACCCCCTCATGCCCCAGCACCGTCCCCGCCTTCATGCCCGGCACCGTGCCGCGGATCATGTGCAGGTCCGTGCCGCAGATGGCGCTGGCCGTCAGCCGCACAATGGCGTCGGTGGGTTTTTCCAGCTTGGGCTCCGGCACGTTGTCCAGCCGGATGTCGCCCACGCCGTGGAACACAATCGCCTTCATGGCCGCCTCCGTCAGAAACTGAAGGCGGTGTAACCACGTCGTCGCGTGCTGGCGGGCGCGGTCGTGGCCCCGGACACCAGGTCAGGGCACGCGCGCCGCCACGCCCCACAACGAGACGATGTGCGTGGCCGGGTTGTTGCCCTCACGCCAGAACATCACGGACATCTCCCCGCCCGCGGGCGGATAGTCCACCACGTACTGGTCACGTCCGCCGTACGGGTCCGGCGTCATGGCGCGGGTGATGCCCTGGTCCTGGAAGCTCGCCGTCAGCGAGGACGCGTTGCCGCTCACCACCACCGTGCCGAGGTTGATGGCGTCCTCGTAGGTGCCCACGTGGAGCTGCCAGTCGCCCGGCTGGGGGTAGCAGTCCGGGCAATCTCCGTAGCTCCACGACGTGAACCGGGTGATGGCCTCATCCGCCAGCTCGGAGAGGTACACCGCGTCGGAGTTGACCACCCACGCCAGACCGAATCCCTCGTCGGGGAGCGCCTCGAACCGGCTGAGGAACCCGCCCACGCTGCCGCCGTGCCACAACCGCCGGGAGCTTCCCTCCGCAACGTAGAGCCCCTGCGCGTAGGGCATGCCGGGATAGTCCGTGCGGGTGCGGGGCGTGGTGAGCGAGGTGAAGGAGCTGGTGTCCAGCAGCGGGCTGCCGTTCGCCAGGAAGACGTTGATAAGCGCCACGAAGTCCTGGGCGGACAGCCACGCACCGCCCATGGGGCCGTACCATGGATCGGAGTAGTAGGAGTCGGTGGGGCCATAGGTGCCGGTGGGCGGCCAGGAGACCGCGTGCCCGTATGCGTACGTTCCCGACGTCATGGAGGCGCCGTGCATGGTGGCGTGGGTCATTCCCGCGGGCGCGAACACCCGGCTCTCCACCAGGTCCGCGAAAGGCGTTCCCGCGGCCTCCTGCAACGCCAGACCGGCGAGCGCATAGCCGGGATTCGAGTACACGTGGACCGCGCCCGGCTCCGCCCAAAGCTGCATGCTGGCGTTCTGCTGCATGTGGGTCTTGAGGTCCAGGGACGTTCCCACGTCGTCGGTGGTCCAGCCGGCGCTATGGGACAGCAGTTCCTCCACCGTGAAGCTGCGTGCATAGGGAGACTGCGTGTTCATATAGGGCACCAATTCCGACGCGGGAGCCGCGAGGTCCACCTCCCCCTGCTGGTGCATGCGCCACGCCGTCAGCGCGGTGAGGGTCTTGGTGGTGGAGGCAAGCTGGAAGCGCGTGGTGGAGGTGACGGCGTTGCTGGTGCCCTGACGGGTGACACCGTGACCCACGGCCAGCGTGCGCGTGCCGCAGACCACGGCGAGCAGGCCGCCGGGGATGTTGTTGTCATCGAGAAGGCTGCGGAAGTGCTGCTCCACCCACGTGAAGTCCGCGTCGGTGGCCTGGCAGGATGGTGCGCCACCGGACGACGAGCTGGCGCTGGCAACAGATGACGAGGAGGAGACCGCCGCCGCGGATGCGCTGCTGGAACTGGCCGCGCTGGACGAGGATGACGCGAAGCTTCCCGCCCCACCGGACGACGAGGAGGAGGTCACGCCCGAGGACGAGGACGCCGCGGTGGCACCGCTGGACGACGTGGAACGCGGACGGCTCCCCCCGTCGGGAGATGCCGGTTCTTCCAGCCGGGTGGCACATGCCACGAGGAGAACGGCTCCCACCACCAGCACCACACGGGTCATGCGGACCTCCCACGGCGCATTGTACGTGGAAAGGCGGTCACGTCCACGTCCGTTGAAACACTTCCTCAACATCCCTAACGTCCACAACATGACCACCAACCCATCCCTGCACTATCGGCTGTCCGGCAGCGTCTCGATTCCGCGCCTGGTGCCTGCGCTCCTCGTCGGCCTGGGCGCCGTGGTCATGTTGTCCGGGGCCTACGTCGTCCTCGACGACTGGATCCCGCTCATCTACGCCCGTGCAGCGGTGGCCTTCGCGTTCGGCGCGCTCGTCGGGTGGGTGGCGTTGCTGGTGATCAAGCACGGCCACGTGCGGAGCATTCCGCTGGCGTCGCTCTTGCTCGCGCTGGTCGTGATCTTCGCGCTGTATGCGCAGTGGGTCTTCTACATCCACGTCGTCACGCGCACGGAGGAGTGGGTGGTCCACCCCCGGCAGGTGTGGAGCATCATCGGGCTCATCAACGAGCAAGGGCTCTGGAGCATCCGCGGCACCACCTTCCGCGGCGCCGCGCTGGCGGCGGTCTGGGCGTCCGAGACGGCGATCGTGGGTGGCATGGCCTTCTGGGCGGCGAGGGAACTGGCGGGGCCCGCGGTGTACTGCGAGACGTGCGGGGCTTGGGCGGAGCAGCGCGCGTCGCACGGGCCCTTCCCGTGGATCGAGAATCCCGACGTGTTCCGTCGTGAGCTGGAGATGCAGCAGTTCTCCTCGTTGGTGGCGTTGACGCCCATGGAGCCGGGGCCGCGCTTCTCCGCCACGGACGTCGCCAGCTGCGCCGAGTGTCGGGGCCTCCACGTCATGAAGCTGTTCAACGCGGAAGTCGTGCCCGGGGAGAAGGGACCGGAGCGGAAGGACCAGGTCATCTTCGAGAACGTCCGCGTTCCCGCGAGCGTGATGCTGGCTCTCGAAAGCAGGAAGAGCTGATCCATGGCGCGTCCCGGTTCCGTCGTTGCTGCGGCGCTGCTGGCCGCGTGCTCCCAGGCCAGTCCTTCGAGCGACCGGCGGCGGGATCGCCTGCTTTCGCGCTGCGACGTTGAGGCACAGGTTGACGTCACGAAGCGGATGAACGCGTGAGCGTCGCCCTGGAGTGCGGCGCGATCGCGTCTGAGCATGCGTCGCCGTGAAGCACCGCCCTGGATCGGTGCATTCCCTCAGGGGGACTCCATGGAGCCAGCGGATGACCGGGGTGACCCGACCCAGGGCGGCGCTTGACGTCGTCGTCGTTTGACGGTGTTCGCGCCGCACTCCAGAGGGTGTCTCAGTTTGATGTGACGTCGTGGCGGGTACCTGCGTATGAGGGGGCATGCCCCGAGTCATCGAGCCGGACCGAACACAGCAGGTGCTCCTTCCCAGGGCCGTTGAGGAA
>JBFMGU010000257.1:0-15131 GCA_040752415.1 Myxococcota bacterium | reverse complement strand
GGCCCCCGCCCCGGCCGCGGAGCCGCCCGCCGCCGACGCCAGCGTGCCCCGCGCCTCCGACACGCCCATGGACGGCACCAGCCCGGAGCAGAGGATCGGCAAGATCGTCAGCGGCGTGGTGCTGGGCGTGGGCGCGGTGATGGTGGTGGCTGGCCTGGCGGGGCTGGGCAGCGCGGTGGCGTTGCAGTTCTCGCCGTACCCGGAGACGCCCTCGCCGCGTGAGGACCCGCGCAAGACCGCCATCACCATTGCCTCCGCGGTGGCGGCGGCGGGACTCATGCTGGGACTGACCAGCGTGCTGGGCGGAGCTTTCGGCCTGCTGGTGGGCTGATGCCGCGCGTCGCCGCGCCATGATCAACATCCGGGATCCCATCCACGGTACGCTCTCGCTCTCCACGCGGGAGATCCGCCTCGTCGACAGCCAGCCGTTCCAACGCCTGCGCAACGTCAAGCAGCTGGGGTTTGCCGACCTGGCCTTCCCCGGCGCCACGCACACCCGCTACAGCCACAGCCTGGGCGCCATGCACGTGGCCACGCGGCTGTTTGACGTGCTGTTCCCGGAACGCCAGGAGAGCCGCAACCACGCCAACCGCCCGCAGCTGGCCGCCGAGGACCGCGCGCGTTTCCGTCAGGCGGTGCGCCTGGCCGTGCTCTTCCACGACGTGGGCCACGCGCCGCTCAGCCACACCACCGAGATGATCATGCCCAACGTGAGCGCGCTGCAGATTCCGCGCGCCACGGGCGCCGACCGGCAAGCCACGCACGAGGACTACACGCTCAAGCTCATCCTGGACAGCGAGGTGAGCCGCCTGGTCACGCAGCACTTCGGCGACGACGGCATCACG
The DNA here is from genome assembly GCA_040752415.1 of Myxococcota bacterium. GTDB lineage: Bacteria > Myxococcota > JACRCW01 > JACRCW01 > JACRCW01 > JBFMGU01. The sequence continues at coordinate 14,286 of JBFMGU010000257.1, read as the reverse complement.
CCCCAGGACGTGGCCGACCTCATCGAGCCGGAGACACGCGCCCGGGCGCGGTGGTTGAGCGGCGGGTTGGATTACGGGCCGGTGCTGCACCAGCTGGTCAGCAGTGAGCTGGACGCGGACCGCATGGACTACCTGCAGCGCGACAGCTTCTACAGCGGCGTCAACTACGGGAAGTTCGACGCGGACTGGCTCATCCAGAACGTGGTGCCCACGCAGAGCGACTCCCGCGTGCACCTGGGCGTGGCGGCGCGCGCCATCTTCAGCTTCGAGGACTTCCTCCTCAGCCGCTACCACATGTTCCTCACCGTCTATTACCACCACACGCCGGTGTGCTTTGCGGAGATGCTGGCGCGCTACTTCCTGGACGCGCCCGGGGAGTACGCTCTCCCCGCCGACGTGGAGCAGTACGTCCAGCACGACGACACCGTGCTGTGGATGGCGCTGCGGAGCAGCAAGAGCCGGTGGGCGGAGCGCATCCGGTCCCGTCGCGGCTTCAAGGTGCTCAAGGATGACCCGCGCTACCAGGGCAACGGTGGCGGTGAGCTCGCGCGCAAGCTGCAGGAGCACGGCATTGACGCCATGGAGCACACGAGCAAGGGCGTGCTCAGCAAGTACTTCCTGAAGGCGGATGTGGCGCCCATCTACGTCGTGGAGGAGAACGGGCAGACCACGCCGGTGGAGCAGTACACGCCGCTGTACAAGCGCTATTCGGAAGCGGTGCGCGTGCACCGGCTCTACGTGGACCCCGCGCGCGCCGACGAGGCCCAGCGCATCCTCGCCGCCGGTTGAGCCCGCACCTCACTCGGCGGGCTGCGGCTTGCCGGAATCCTCGAAGGTGTACTGGAACTCCACGCTCTGACCGGCGGGCACGTCGATGGGCTCTTCCGCCTCATCCTTGCCCCACACCAGCTTGATGAGGTGCTGGCCCGGCTTGACCTTGTGCGGCTTGGCGGTGCCCGCGGTACCCACCTTCTTCCCGTCGACGAAGATCACCACGCTCTCCGGCGCCACCTTCCAGGTGATCATGCCTTCCTTCTTGGCGGGCGCGGCCTTCTTCTCCTTGGCGTGCGCCACGTCGGCGCCGGCGGTGAGGAGCGGGAGGGCCAGGGACAGGGCGGCCACGAGGACGGGGATGCGCATGGGTTGTTCCTTCGGTTGAGCGTCTGGGGACGGGCCCATCAAAGCACATCTCGGCGTCCCGCGCGCACCGGTCATGGCCCCCACGCCCCGAGCGTGACATCCTCCCGCCGGCCTCCCGACCTCACCGGCCGCGGGGCGCCAGCTGGGAGCGGCGGATGGGCGCGGGACAAGAGCGTGAGGCGCACGTGGAGGCGTTCCGGGACGTGGTCCTGGGGCGGGCCCAACCCGACCTGCTGGAGGCCGCGGTCCAGATTGCCGCGCCGGAGTACCCGGAGCTGCGTCTCTCGTCGATCCAGGGACAGCTGGACGCCTGGGCCCGCGCCGCGCGCGCCCGCGGCCAGACCATCCACGACGTCCCGCGCACCCCCGCGCTCCTGGCAAGCGTCTGCCACGTGCTCTTCCGGGAGGTGGGCCTGCGCGGCAATCGCGACGACTACGGCGACCCGCGCAACAGCTTCCTCAACGAGGTGGTGGACCGTCGGCTGGGGCTGCCCATCTCGCTGAGCGTGCTGTTCCTGGAGGTGGCGGCGCGCGTGGGGCTGACCGCGCACGGCGTGGCGTTTCCCGGTCACTTCCTGGCGCGCGTGGAGGATCCGGCGGCGCCGGGCAGCTTTGTCGTCGTGGACAGCTTTGGCGGCGGCAGCATCCTGGGCGTGGCCGACCTCTCCGAGCTGCTGGCCAAGGTGGCGGGGAAGGGCGCGGGCCTGGTGCCTTCCCTGCTGGCGCCGGCACCGGTGCTGGGCATCCTGGTGCGCATGCTGCGGAACCTGAAGGCCACGTACACGGACCGTGACGACTGGTCGCGCGCCATCCTGGCGCAGGAACGCATCCTGGTGCTCACCCCCGACGAGCCCGGCGAGATCCGCGACCACGGGCTGCTCCTGGCGCGCGTGGATGAGCCCGGCAGCGCGGTGCGCCAGCTGGAGCGTTACCTGGCCCTGTCCCCCACCGCGTCCGACGCAGCGGACATCCGTCGCACCGTCAGCGCGCTGCGCCAGCACGGATTCAACGTGCAGTGAGCCCCGCATGGCCGGCACCCTCCGCCCGCTGTGGCATTGCCCGCGCTGCCAGCGACCCTTTGCCAACCGCAACCAGCCGCACACCTGCGGACCGCTGCGCACGGTGGCGGAGCACCTGGAGCGCGCGCTGCCCGAGGTGCAGGAGACCTACCGCTGCTTCGAGGAGGCGGTGCGGGAGAACGGGCACTTCCTGGTCAACGCGCAGAAGACCCGCATTGCGTTCCAGACCCGCATGCACTTTGGCGGCGCGCGCGTGCACCGCACGTACGTGGAGGCCGCGTTCATCCTGCCGCGCCGCATCGAGAGCCCGCGCTTTGCGCGCGTGGACTCCTTCTCCCGTCACAACCACGCCTACTATGTGCGCCTGACCACGCCGGATGACGTCGACACCGAGCTGAAGGCGTGGCTGGCGGAGGCCTACCGTTGCGGGCTGCAGGAGCACGTGGAGCGCCCGCCCCGTCGACCGCTGAGCGCGCCGCGCACGTCGGCGGAGAAGGGCAAGAAGCCGCGCGGCCACCTCATGGTCCTGGAGCGCACCATGCCCGGCTCCCCCCACGACGCCGAGGCCGCATGGAAGGACGCCCGCAAGCGCGCCGGTTGGCTCAAGGACGCAGCGCTGCGCAGCGCGGTGGCCGAGGCCATGAAGGCCGCCACGGTGGCGGACAAGGAGCTTGGTCGCACCTACCGGATGCACCTCGAGGGCGACGACGCGGGGAGCCTGGAGATCGCCTTCGCGGCGCGCGGAGAGGACCGCTGCGTGGTGCGGGTGTGGCACGGGCGCCTGCCGTCGGTGGCCAAGCGGGAGGCGCTCAAGCGCCGCTGGACGGAGGCGCTGGAGACGCTGAAGGCGCGAATGACGTCGTGAGCGGTCAGCCCGCCAGCGCGTCGGCGGCCAGGGCCTGGCGCAGGGACTCCACGGAGCCGCCCAGCGTCTGCCACGCCCGTCCCGCGCGCACCCCGTCGACGAGTGGGGAGCCCGCGGCAAGCGTCTCGGAGCCCGCGCCGGCCACCACCTGGTCCAGGATCTGCGTGCACAGCTCGGTGGCGGCCAGCTTCACCGCGGCGGTCTCCGACGGGCGACGCTCCCCCACCGCCACCCGCACCGCCGTGCTCCAGAGCAGCGCGCGCGCCTGCGCCAGCCGGGCCCAGAGCTGACCCAGCGGACGCGCCTGCGCCAGGAGCGTCCCCGGCTTGCGGCCGGTCAGCGCCGCGCGCCACAGCTCCAGGGCGTGGGTGGACAGGCCCAGCGCCCGCACCGCCATGTCCAGCCGCTCGATGTCGACGAGCCGCTCGGCCAACAGCGGTCCGTCGCCGGGCGCGCCCAGGATGTTGCGTGCGGGAACCAGCGCGTCCTTGAACGTGAGCTGCACCCGACGGAGCGGGCAGGCCCCCGGCGGCGCGTTCGCCTCGGTCACCGTCAGGCCCTCCTGGCCCCGGCTGATCCACAGCAGGGAGCCCGCCGGCCCGCCCCGCTCGCGCGCCAACACCACGAACGCGTCGGCCCTGGGGCCCGCGTAGAACGCCTGCGCGCCGCCTTCCACGCGCAGCAGCTCATCACCCGTGCGCGCGCCCACCAGCGGCCCCCCGTGCTCACCCAGCGCCAGCGTGGCCGCGGTGGTTCCCGCCTGCAGCCCTGGCAGCGTCGAGCCACGCAGCCCGTCCTGGCCGCCCAGCAACAGCCCCTGCGCCGCGGCACCCGCGCACGCGCCCAGCCACGCGCCAAACGCGCTGTGCGCCCGTCCCAGCTCCTCCTGCGTGGTCAGGTACACCAGCAGCCCCGCCGCGCCCGGCTCCGTCACCAACGCGCTTCCCGGCCAGCTCCGGCCGCGCAGCGTCTCCACGGTGGCTTCCGGAATCGCGCCTTCCTTCTCGACGTGCGGCGAGGCCGCGTACAGCACCTCCCCCACCAGCTTGCGCGTCTCCAGCTGCGCGCGACGGGCGTCGTCGGGGACGAAGGGCAGGGGACCCCATTCCGCGTGCGGCAGCGTCATGCGCTGGGTCCCGCCGCGCGTCGGCGTGGAGCTCTTGCGCTCACCGTTCTCCCCGCCTTCGGGCGGACGGGAGTCGGGTTTCTGCGGCGCCAGGCGGCCGCGCAGCGCCGGGACCGCGCCCATGCGGTTGTCGCCCAGCCGGTGCCAGGGCGTGCGCGTGATGTCCACGCTCCCAATCGCGCCAATGTCCCGACGAGACGCCAGGAAGGCCGCCTGCAGCTCCGCCGTGGGCAGCTCTCCGGTCAGCATCTGCAGGCGCACGCACGCGTCCATCACCGTGGCCGCGCCGTGCAGGGCCTGCCGGGCCACGCTGCGGGCCTCCAGCGCCGCGCTGATGTTGGCAAAACGCACCTCCTCACCCACCAGCGTGTAGGGACCGCCGTCCTGCAGGCGTTCCGCCGCCGCGTAGTTGGCCGTGCGCGCCTGGAGCAGCGCGGTGGAGGCTTCCGCCAGCAGTGGCTCCACGACGCCCAGGGGCAGCCTGCGCGAGCCCAGCAGGGAGACCGTCCGCGTCAACGCGCCGTGCGCCTCACCCAGGGAGCGCGCGGAACGGATGAGCTCCTCGGCGGCCAGTGCGCGGATCACCTCCAACGCGGCTTCACCCACCAGCTGCTCGTCGGGGACGGCCACGTCCAGCAGGCCCTGCACCATGATCATGGGCAGGTCGGAGAGCGGGTCGGTGCGCAAAGGGGCGTGTGTGGTGGAGACCAGCGCCAGGGCCAACCAGTCCTGTCGCTCCTCGAAGACGAACAGCAGGTGCGGGCAGTCCGGCGGCACCATGATGGCCGGCACCTCGCCGCTGAGCCGGGAGGCGCCCCCGGGTCGTCGTTCCAGCGCCACGCCGGCCGCGCTCACGTCGAGCAACGCCACCTGCAGGGCGCCCTGTACGCAGGCGCGGAGCTGCTGGGAGGTCTTGTCGCTGACGCCCAGGAGGCGCGCGGGGGTTCCGTCGACGAGCAGCACGCTGAGGGCGCGCGGCAGCTCCTGGCCCAGCACCTCCGCCACACCCATGGCGTCGGGGAGGGGACCAAAACGTCCCGCGGCGTCGGGCGCGTCCGGGCACAACACGCCGGCATCCCCCGCGGCGGTGCGCAGCTCCACCACCTTCCGTGGCTCGGGCCGGGCGCTCTTCTGCAGCTCCTCCAGCAGGGGCCGCGCCGCACCACGGAGGAAGGCCCGCGCCTTCTCCGCCACCTCCGCCTGCCTGGGACCCAGCTTGAACTCCAGCGCCATCGGTCGCCTCCGGTGCAGCCCTCACGAGCGCGCGCAGTTGATCACAAGCACGCCCCGCAGGGAACAACCTTGGTGACCTTGACGGGCTAGATGCTCATGGGCTTGCCGGTCTTGCCGCCCACCACGCGCGCGACGGTGGCGTACAGCTCCTCACCGGTCTTCTTCGCCACCCACGCTCCCGCGCCCTCGTCAAAGCTGAAGTGCCACGCGGTGCGGTCGGCGGCCATCCAGATCTCGCGCACGGGGCGTTGCGTGCTGATGACGCACTTGCTCCCGTCGCGGAAGCTCAAGGTCAGGTAGCCGCCGCCGTGGTCGGTCTCCACGTCGTCGGGGTCCAGCTTCTCCATGGCGTCGTCAATGCGACGGAACGCCTGCTCGGTGCGCTCGGTGTAGGTGCGGTCGTCCATGGCGGGAGGTCTAACGCGGCGTGGGGGTGGTCGTCAGCGCGGGGGCACGCACACGCCCGCGTCGCGGTCCGGGAGCGGCGCGCATTCCCGGTTGGTGGCGCACGCGGGGGATCCCAGGTTGCACAACGCGCGACACCGGCCGCCCCCGTCGCGCGCGGTGTCGGAATCCTGCGCGCACACCAGCCCGATCCGACACAGCGGCGAGGTGGGCAGGCACCAGCTCCCCTCCGCACGCGGCTCCGGTCCCGCATCCGGTGTCCCGGCGTCGGAGCTGGCCACCCCACCGTCGGCGGCGGAGCCGGTGCAGGCCACCGCGCCCAGCACCACGCCGAGGAGGAGCCCTCGAGCCCAACCACCCGTCCTTCGCCGTTGTCGCGTCATGGGGAGAGGCTGCAGTGGGCCAGGGCTCGGGCGCAAGGGGGTTTGGCGGCCGGCGCGGAGGGTTGCTAAAGGAGGGCCTTCTCCCGCCGGCACACGGCAGGGACACCCGAGGAGGGGGCCGATGTTCATCCGCCATTACACGCTGGAGGAGGCCAACGCGCTGATTCCGCTGGCGCGCGAGGCCTGTGCCCGAATCCGCGCGCTGGTGGCGCAGGCGGACACGGTGCGGGAACGGCTGGGTCGGTCCTCCCGCACGCGCACCAGCAGCGGCCTGGTCTCCTCCGGCACCGAGCAGGACCGCGAGCTCCTCGAGCAGCTCAGTGAGCAGATGGGCGAGGAGATCAACCGCGTCCATGAGCTGGGCGGACAGGTCAAGGGCCTGGACCCCTTCCTCGTCGACTTCCCCGCGCTGCTTGACGGACGCACCGTGCTCTTGTGCTGGCGCGAGGGCGAGGACCGCATCACCCACTTCCACCCGACGGAGGGCGGCTTCTCTTCCCGCCAGCCCATCGAGAATCCCGCGGTGTTCGGCGTCCCGGTGGCCCATTGATTGCCCGCATGCATCGTCGCTCCTGTCCGTTCCTCTTCGCGCTCGCCGTTGTCCTCGTGGCTCCGTCCACGCGTGCCCAGGCCCCCAAGGGCGGCAGCCAGCCCGTTCCCGCCGACCAGCTGCGCATCCCCAGCGGCGGACCACCGCCCGGCCACCCCAACACCGCCATGCCCCCGGGCCATCCGCCCGCCGGCGGCGCGCCCGGCAGCCCGCACGGCGCTCCACCGGGACCCGGCGGCAGCCCGCACGGCGCTCCTCCCGGACCGGGTGCAAGTCCCCACGGCGCTCCGCAGGGACCGGTGGGCGCACCTCCCGGTGCCGTCCTGCCCGGCCAGGGGCAGCCCGACCTCCCCGAGATGGAAGGCTCACCCATGAACCCGCACGGCATGGGCACGCGTGAGGAGAACATCCCGTGGCAGCCCGCGCCGGAAGTGAAGGCGGAGGACGTGAAGAAGGCCGCGGAGAGCGCCCTGGACGAGCGCTGGACCAGCCCGGATGGTCGCTTCTCCTTGCGGCCGCCCATGGGCTGGGACTTCCAGCAACCCCGCGCCTCCGTCGACGGCGGGGAGCTCCCGCCCGGTGAGCTGGGCCGCTTCGTGGCGCCCGACCCCATCCTGGGCGGGTCCATGCGCGTGGGCTACGTGGCCGGTCCCATTGCCGGGCAGGCCGACGAGATGAAGAAGGTGGTCAAGAACGTCCGCCCGCGCTGGCAGCTCATGGGCATGGAGGTCCTGCCCACCACGCCGGTGGAGGTGACGCTGGGCGGTCGGCCCGCCGTCATCAGTGAGCTGCAGCTCAAGCCGCTGGAGAAGCTCCCCGAGGGCGCGCTGCCTCCGCCCACCATGGTGTACGCGTACATCAACAACGGCACGCAGCCGGGCATCATGGTGCAGACGCTGGTCAACTCGCAGCACCTGGCGCACCTGCGTCCCATGCTGCGCGCCTCGTTCGAGAGCCTGGTCATCCAGCTCAGCGCCGACGAGGAAGCCGAGGCCGCCGCGGTGCAGGACGGCAAGAAGGGTCCCCCGCCCTGGCTGTGGGCGCCGGTGGGCCTGGCCCTGGGCCTGCTGGTGTTCATGGGCCTGCGCCGTCGCTCGCGCTGAGGTGGCAGGTCCGCCCACGCGCTGAGCGCCGGCCGCGTGCCTGCCCGGTTGCTGGGCGCAACCCCGGGGCTCTAAGGTCGGTGGGTCGCAGGACCGACGCGAGGAGCGCGAGACGCCGTGGCTGCCGCAGACGTCAAAGAGAAGATCCTGGATACCCTGGATGACGTGCGCCAGACGGTGGTGCGCCTGGCCAAGGACTTCCGGGAGGAGACCGTCTACGTCAAGGCCAAGGCCGGCGTGATTGGCGGTTACGTCGTCATTGCGCTGCTGACGCTCATCATTGCCCCGCCCCCCGGTGAGGACAATCCCATCGACGCGCGCGTGAAGGTCAGCTCCATCAGCTTCGGCTCGCGCGAGAAGACCTTTGTGGAGGTCATCAACGAGAGCGGCGCGGAGTGGCGGGAGGCCAAGGTCTTCATCACCGGCAGCTTCACGCGCGGCGCCGACGGCAAGGACCGCGTGACCGGCACGTACATGCTGGTGGACCGGTGGCGTCGGGGTGAGAAGCGCAACCTGTTCCCCGAGAAGTTCAAGGACGAGAAGAACACCTCCCCGGAGATGGACATCAAGGTCGAGACCGTGGTCATCGAGGTGGACGGGGAGAAGTACGTCAAGAAGATCAAGAAGGCCGGAGAGGGTTCGTGAGCGCCCCAACCCCCTCGCGGGTGCTGGTCACCGGTTGCGCCGGGTTCATCGGCTCGCACCTCTGTGAGCACCTCATGAACGCCTACCCCGACGTCACGGTGGTGGGCGTGGACGCGCTGACGCCGTACTACGACCCGCGCGTCAAGCGGCAGCACGCCACCGCGCTGCAGGAGCGCTCCCGCTTCACGTTCGTGGAAGGGGACATCCGCGACACCGCGGTGCTGCGTCAGCTGGTGGCCGCGGGGCCCTACAGTCACGTGGTGCACCTGGCCGGGGAGGTGGGCGTGCGCCCCTCGCTGGAGCGGCCCGCGGACTACTTCTCCGTCAACTGCACCGGCACCGCGCAGCTCCTGGAGGCGTTCACGCCGCAGCAGCCTCCGCCGCACATGGTGCTGGCGTCGTCGTCCTCCGTGTACGGCTCCAGCCGGCGACTGCCGTTCCATGAGGATGACCCCTGCGCGCAGCCGGTGAGCCCGTACGCCGCCAGCAAGCGCGCCATGGAGTTGTTGGCCAGCAGCTGGGCCGCCTCCGTGGGAGGGCCGCGCATCACCTGCCTGCGCTTCTTCACCGTCTATGGCCCGCGCCAGCGCCCGGACATGGCCATCACCAACTTCGCGCGGCGCATGCTCACCCAGCAGCCCATTGCGCTCTTTGACCCCGACGGCAGCGGCCGCGACTACACCTACGTGGGCGACGTGGTGGAAGGCATCCGCCTGGCCATGCTGCGCCCCACCGAGGACGCGCCGCCCGCCGCGGCCGCGCGCTTCCGCGTCTACAACATCGGCAGCGGGGAGCAGGTGACGCTGCGCGAGATGGTGCGCACGCTGCAGGTGACCCTGGGCGCGCGCATCTACACCACGGAAGTGGGTGCCGCCGCCGGCGACGTGGAACGGACCTGGGCCGACCTGCGTCGCGCCGAGGAGGAGCTGGGATACCGACCCACGGTGAAGCTGGCTGAGGGCCTGGCGCTGAGCCTGGAGCACCTGCGGCAGACGGTGCGGTGAGGTCGCGGGGGACGAGAAGGAAGTCAGGAGTCAGAAGTCAGAATGGGTTGAACCCCGTTTGCGCAACGCGTGACCCCGGCCCCTCCCTGACGTGACCTGCCGCTTCCGCTATTCTGACTCCTGACTCCTGACTCCTGACTTCTGACTTCCTTTCCTGGACCCGCGCCCTCCGGAACCCCCATGCCCCTTCGACTTCACCTGGTGGGCGGACTCGGCGTCTTCGGCCAGAACTGCATGGTGATCGAGGACGCGGAGACCGGGGACGCCGTGGTCGTTGACGCGGGCATCGGGTTTCCGCGGGAGGCTGGCCTGGCCGCGGAGCTGTGCATCACCGACCCGACCTTCATCCGCGAATACCAGGGCCGTCTCAAGGGCTACCTGCTCACCCACGGACACGAGGACCACATTGGCGCGGTGGGCTACCTGCACCGCGAGGTGGCCGCGCCGTGCCTGGGAACGCCGCTCACGCTTGAGCTCGTCCGGGAGCGCTGTGACGACGTGGGATTGCCCATCCCCGAGGTGCAGCCGCTCACCCCCGGCGCCACCGTGCAGCTGGGCGCGTTCCACGTCAGCGCGCTCTCCGTCAGCCACTCCATCCCCGACTCGCTCTGCCTGCTGCTGGAGGCCGGCGGGCTGCGCGTGCTCCACTCCGGGGACTTCCGCATCGACGAGAATCCCGTGCTGGGACCACCCACCGACATGAGCGGGCTCTCCTCGCTGGGAAGCCAGGGCGTGGATCTCCTGCTCGCCGACAGCACCGGCGCCATGTCCCACGGTCACAACGCCGGCGAGCGCAGCGTGGGTCCGGCGCTGGAGCGCATCTTCGCGCAGGCGCATGGACGTGTGTTCCTCTCTACGTTCGCCAGCCACCTGCAACGCATGGCGTTGGTGGCGCAGCTCAGTGAGCGGAACGGCAGGAAGATCCTGGTGGCCGGACGCGGCGCGCAGACCCACGCGCGACTGGGACGCACCTTCGGGAACGCGGTGTGGCCGGAGTCCATCATGGTCTCCCCCGGCGAGGCCCAGGAGCTGCCACCGCAGCGTCTCACCGTCATGGTGAGCGGCTGCCAGGGAGAGGAGCGCAGCGCCTTCTGGCGCCTGGCCCACGGCGAGGGGAACCTGCCGCCGGTGCAGAAAGGTGACGACGTCATCCACAGCGCACGCGCCATCCCCGGCAATGAGGGCCGCCTGGCGGGGCTGCTGGACAACTTCGCGCGCATGGGCGCCACCGTCCACGACGCACACGAAGGTGTCCACGTCAGCGGTCACGGCTACCGTGAGGATCTGCGTCGACTCATCCAGGCGGTGCGCCCGCGCGCGGTGCTGGCCGTCCACGGCGGATTCCGCCACCTCCAGGCGCTGGCCGAGCTGGCACGGGAGGAGGGCCTCGCGCCCGAGATGACGCCGGTGTGCACCAGTGGTGACGTCGTGGAGGTGGACCACGGGTTGCCGCCGCGCCTGCTGGCTCGTCGGGAAGTGGGCAATGTGCTGCTGGATGAGCAGGGCGGGATGACGCCGCTGGGGCCGGTGGTCGACGAGCGGCGCGACCTCACCGCCGGACTGGTGGTGCTCAGCGCCGTCCTGGACGCCCACAGCGGAGAGGTGGTGGGGCGCCTGCAGCTGAGCAGCCGGGGGTTGGGCCTTGCTGCGCAGGAGTTGCTGGAAGGTGAGGCGGTGCACGAGGCGTTGGTGAGCCTCAACGCGCTGCAGCCCGAGGAGCGCACCGACCAGGAGACGGCCCAGGCCGCGCTGCAGCGGGGTGTGAAGCGTGTGCTGCGACGTCTTCCCGGGCGTCCACCCGTGGTGGTGGCGCACGCGCTCCTGCGTTGACGTTGGGCCTGACCCACCCCGGGGAGACCTGCTAGCGTGCCGCCCATGTCCGTGGTCCCTCCCCAGCGAACCGCACGTCGTCCCGGCCGCCCCCGGCACTCCAGCAGCGAGGACACACGCGCGCGCATCCTGGACGCGGCCCTCTCCTCCTTTGCCAAGAGCGGGTTCGAGGGCGCGCGGCTCAAGGAGATCGCCGACGCCGCCGACGTGCACACCGCCCTGGTGCACCACTACTTCGGCGACAAGGGCCGCCTGTACAACGCCGTCATGGAGCGCGCGCTGGGACCGCTCAAGGAAAGCGGCACCGGCCTGCTCATCCCGGACATGGACATCAAGGACATCATCGAGGGCTTCGTGAGCCTCATGACGTACTTCTTCCGGGAGCGTCGGGAAGTGGTGCTGCTGGTGACACGGGAGGCCCTCAGCGGCGCGGAGCGGTTGCGGCCCATCATCAAGGACACGCTGCGTCCGCTGTTCGACCAGGCCATCAAGTTCTTCGAGGAGGCGCGCAAGACCGGACGCGTGCCCGACCTGGATCCCGCGCACATGGTCATCACCGTGGTGGGCGCGGTGGGCCTCTACTTCACGCACCAGGCCGTGGTGGCCCAGATCCTCGAGGGCGACCCGCTCAGCGAGGAGCTCGTCGAGCGGCGGCGCGTGGAAGTCACCCGCATGCTGCTGGCCCTCCTGCAGCCGCCCCGTTCGGAATGAGCGCCTCCAGCACCACCCAGGAAGGCACCACCCGTCGCAAGTCCGGCCGCCCCGCCGGGGCTTCCGCCGTGGCCACGCGCCGTCGCATCCTGGCCGCCGCGCTCAAGCTCTTTGGTCAGTGGGGTTACGACGCCACGCGCATCAAGGACGTGGCCCTCAAGGCCGGCGTCAACGCCGCGCTGGTGCACCACTACTTCGGCGACAAGGACGACCTCTACCAGGCCGTGCTGGCCGACGCGCTCAAGCCGCTCAAGGTGCTGGGCCAGAAGCTCCTCCTCAAGGGCCTGCCCACCGAGATGCTGCTCGCCGCGTGGGTGGAGGTCCTCAGCAGCTACTTCCACCGCCACCGCGACGTGCTGTGGCTGGTCACCCGCGAGTGCATGGGCAACGCGCGTCGCATCCGGGGCACGGTGGTGGAGGCGCTGGGGCCCATCTTCCAGGCCACCGTGGACGCCCTGCGCGAGGACCGCAAGGACACCAATCCCGACGTGGACGCGGCCTACCTGGTGGTCAACACCCTGGGCATGGTGGCGGTGTGGCACACCCACGGCACGCTGGTGGAGCAGGTGCTGGGACACGAGGTCTCGAGCGAGAAACAGCGCGCGCGCCAGGTGGAGCAGATCATGGCCCTGGTGCAGCACGGTGCGTTGCGGAAGTCGTGACCGCGGAGCGTGGCCCGCGGCGTCAGCGCTCGGGACCGGCGCATCCACCCCACCAACCGCGCTAGGCTCCGCCCCCATGCAGAGCGCCCTCGAGATCCGCTCACCCCGCCTGGTGCTGCGCACCCTCAGCGTGGAGCACGTCCCACTCGTCCTGCAGTGGGCCGCCGACCCCGACGTGGTGAAGAACTTCAGCTTCTTCGAGAAGGGCGCCGACCCCGAGCGGATTGCCGCGTACATCCGTGAGAAACAGGCCAGCCCCGGCGACCTGTTGCTGGCCGTGTTCGAGCGTGACGTCGACGGGAACGAGGCCTACGCGGGCAACGCGGGCCTGCATGAGTGGGACACCGTCAACGACAACGCCCGCGTGGGCATCATCCTGCGCAAGGAGGCGTGGGGGCGGGGGATTGCGCAGGAGGCTTTGTGCGCGCTCATGCACACCGCGCTGACGAAGATGGGACTGCACAAGATCTACCTCAACGTCTTCACCACCAACGAGAAGGGCATCCACCTCTACGACAAGCTCGGCTTCGTGAAGGAGGGCGTCATGCGCGCGGAGTACAAGCTGCGTGGCGAATACCGGGACATGCTGCGCATGAGCGTGCTGCGCAGTGAATGGCCCACGCCGGCGGCGCGTGAGCTCCTGGCCATGACGGGGGACACATGAGCCGGCGGCTGGTGCTCGCCCTGGGGGCCATGGGCGCGGTGGCGTTGGCGTTGGTGCTGGTGGTGTTCCTGGACACGTCGAGCCCGCCGGCCGCGGGGGACGTGCCGCCTCCTCCGGCCCCGCCACGTGATGAGGGCCTGGACGACGAGAAAGGTTGGGTGGACCCGGAAGCGCCCGTGGCGGAGAAGCGCAGACCCGCGGTGGACCCGCGCCTGGCCCCCGTCCCCGACGAGCCCGAGCCCGCACCCAAGCCCACGGGTCGCTTTGCCGAGCAGACGGAAGCGGATCGCAAGCGCCTGGGCGACGCGGCGTTCCTGGAGATGGACGACCTGTGGACGCGCGGCAGACGTCCCCGCTCCAGTCCCGAGGCCATGGCGGCGTTGGAGGAGCTGCTGGAGAAGTTCCCCGACACCTACCGCGCCGGCTGCGCCGCGTATGAGCTGGGGCAGCACCACCTGAAGAACGGTCGCAAGGCGGTGTTGGAGCGCATGGAGGCGGCGCAGCCCCTGCTGGAACGCGCGCGTGACCGCTACCGCGAGAGCCGCTGCGACTCCGACGTGGCCGCCGCCAACATGGCCTCCCTGGCGCTGGCCCTGGAGGTGTACCGGCTGCAGGATCGTCGACGGGCGATGGCGGTGCTGGATGAGCTGGCCGCCTTGCCCCCCACCGAGACCGATCACCTGGGCAAGCCGCTGGCGGACAAGGCGCGCTTCATGAAGGAACACCTCCCGCCCACCCCGGAGCTGGGCGGCGACAAGCCTCCAACGGGGAAGCCCCCCTCGACGGGACCTTGAGGTTCACCGTGCGGGCCGCGTCGTACTAGTCCCAAAACAAGCGCGTGACGACACGAAATGACGGATCAAACTTGAAAAGCCCCCGACAATCCAAGCTCACAGCGACGAGAGCCGGAACCGACGAAAGGGCTTTTCAAGTGAACAACACCATA
>JBFMGU010000256.1:0-15218 GCA_040752415.1 Myxococcota bacterium | reverse complement strand
CGGGCTTCGCAATCTCACGAATCGGAGCGGTGCCCGCACCCTTTCGGACTGCGGCATGAAGTGCCGCTTTCGCTCGGACCAGCGGGGCGGCCTCTGCCAGACGGAGGCCAAGCGGCGTGACAACTTCAACGGGAACCGCTGTAAAAGTCTAAGCTAAGGACACCTTGGCGCCGGTTCGCACCGGGGGATCGAGGGATCGCGAGCGGCACCCACGACTCCAACCGGCCACGCCGCCCCTTCGTCCCCTCCCACGCAGACTCACGCCGCCACGGCCAGGCTGGTCAGGCGCGAGTCCACGCCCTGGTCCCAGAACGGCGTACGCTGCTTCTTGCCGCGCGCGGTGTTGAGCGAGGCCAACGCGCGCCACATCTTCTTCTCCAGCCAGCCCACCTTCGCCAGCCCCAGGTCCAGCGTGTGCAGCATCACCGCGCGGCTGTTCTCCGTGAACGCGTCCAACTCCAGCTCACGCATCCGGCGCAGCGTGGCCTCGTGCACCTCACGGCTGGGCGCATAGCGACGCGCAATGGCGTGGCAGTACTTCAGGTGCCGCTCCTCGTCGCGGGCCACCTCCGCGAAGACCTCCGCGGTCTCGGGGTCGATGGCGCGGAACGCCTGCTCGAACACCGCGAACTGCGTGAGCGCGCGCTCCTCGATGACCTGCAGCAGCAGGTAGTGCTCCATCACGCTCTGCGGTCCCTCGATGGGACGCGCGAAGAGATTGTTCAGCTTCTTCGCAATGCGTTCGATGAGGCGCAGCTCCTCCGGCACCGTGCTGGGCTTCCCGCCGTGACGGGCCAGGCACGCGTTGAACAGCTCGGCGTGACGCTGCTCGTCCTGCTGGTGGATGCGGACCAGCTTGCGCAGCTCCGGGTCGTCCACGTTGCGCGCCAGCGAGTCGAAGACCTGCCCTTCGTCGCTGGCCTCCGCCTGGGCGCACTGGTTGAGGATGAACGCGCGCCCCTCCGCCGAGGCGAGCAGACGCTTGAGATAGAGGTGGGTCAGGTGCTGGTCGAGGGTGGTCATGGTGGTCTCCTTGGGGGTGAACCTGATGACTGTTTTGGTTTTCTGGTCACTACCGGACAAAAAAAGACATCCCTTCCGTTGCATCCATCCACTGCTCACGACGGGCGGGGTCGCAGGCCATCCAGGACCAGCGCCAGGCCAGCCTGGAAACGACGCTGCAGCACTTCCGCCGACGGGGGACCGTTGCGGGCGAGCTGCAGGTACCCCACCAACTGCAGGTCCTGCAGCAGCTCCGCGGTCTGCTCCACGTCGAGATCGGCGCGGAAGCGACCTTGCCGGATTCCCAGCCGCAACAACTCCATCACCGTGGCCCGCCCCATGACCCGCAGCTCATCAAACCGCCCCACCCAGCCCGGCATGATGGTGTCGCAATTGCCGGCAAACAGGTCACGCACCAGCGGATGGGTCTCCAGGTACTGGAACGCCGCCATCGACGTCGTGGCCAGGAGCTCATCCGCGGGAACGCGCGGGTCAATCAGCTGCGAGACCTCCGCAATCCAGTTGCGAAGCTCACGGTGCACCACCTGGTAGAAGAGGTCCTCCTTGCTCTCCGCCGCCAGGTACACGGTGCCCTTGGCCACCCCGGCATCACGCGCAATCTCATCCACGCTGGCCTTCTTGAAGCCGAGCTTCGTGAAGGCCTTGGTGGCGGAATCCAGGATGGTCTCGCGTTTGGTCTGGTCCATGTGATGACCAGAATGTAATTCCGGTCATCTTCCATGTCAAGGCCCACGCTCGCGGATCCCACGCACGGGGAACGGGCGCCACCCCTGACCGGTTGAAGGCGTTGGCACCGGGTGATGTTGGCTCGCGTATCGTCCTGCGACGACGGCGGGAGGGAACATGGCGGAGTGGACGGACGAGGCGAAGCAGGCGCTGGGCAGCTACCTCGGCGAGCGTGCGCGGGCATGGCGCCGTCGTGGGGTTGGCGACGACCGGGACGTGATGGCCTTGCGAGAACGCATCCACGCCGCGGTGGAGGCGCGCGGCCTTACCACCGTCACCGCCGCCGACGTGAAGACGGTCATCCGGGAGCTCGATCTCGAGGACGCGCTGCCGGGCGTTGGTCCCACGCGCTCGCCAAGCGGCCTCATCTTCGGCGGACTCTTCGGGGTGCTGTTGCCGGCGGGTACGCTGGTGTTTGAGCTGAGCACCGGCGTGTGCGCGGAGAGCTTCTTCGATCCGATTCCCACGCCGCTGCACGTGTTGCTGGTGGCACTGGTGGCGGTGGGGAACGCGCTAACACTGGCGGTGACGACGGAAATCGCGGCCAAGCAGCCCTGGCGCATCCGGCTGCTCGGGCTCACCATCGGCGTGAGCGCGCTGTACAGCCTCCTCTTCCTGCCCCTGGTGCCCGTTGCCCTGTTGGGAATGATCTTTGGTCTCGGGTTCCTTCCGTTGTCGCCGCATTTCAGCCTGCTGGTGGCGTTGCTGAACCGCCGCTGGGTACGAAAGCTCGTCGTCGCGGAGGGCAAGACCCCTCGTCGCATGTGGCCCATGGCGGTGGGGGCGGTGGTGTTGTTGCTGGGCCTGGAGGTACCCGGGGCCATCACGCGCTGGGCCGTGAACGTGGCCGCCTCCGACGACGTCCCCTGGAATGAGCGTGCTGTGCGTTTCCTGCGCGCGGTGGGCTCCGAGGAGGAGATCCTGCGCGGTGCCTACGTGCGCAGCGGGCGGCCGCAGTTCCTGGGAGCGCGCGTGGAGAGTGGTCCCTCCGTCGAGAAAGCGCGTGAGGTGTTCTACCGGGTCACCGGCGAGCCCTACAACGCCCGACCCCGTCCGTCGCTGCGCGGCATCGCCCGCTGGGAAGAACGCTGGGCCACGCAGAGTGAGCAGGGAGGCGAGGAAGTGGGTGGGCGGGTGCGCGGGCTCACGCTGCACAGCAGTCGCGTGGATGCCTCCGTCGACGGAGATGCGGCGCTGGCGTACCTGGAATGGACGCTGGAGTTCGCCAACAGCTCGGAGATTCCCGCTGAGGCGCGCGCGCAGGTGATGCTGCCGCCCGGCGCGGTGGTGTCGCGACTGACGTTGTGGGTCAACGGCGAGGAACGGGAAGCGGCGTTTGCGGCCAAGGGCGAGACGCGCGCGGCATACCAGGCGGTGGTGCGTACCCGTCGTGACCCGGTGCTGGTGACCACGCAGGGACCCGACCGCATCCTGGTGCAATGCTTCCCCGTCCCCACGCACGGACAGATGCGCATCCGCCTGGGCATCACCGCACCGCTGCTCCTTCCCGCCGTCGACGACGCGCTGCTCATCCCGCCCCGCATCATCGAGCGCAACTTCACCATTCCCGACGACGTGGGCCACACCCTCTGGGCCGACAGCCGCGCACCGCTCCGCGCCACCGCGAAAGGCCTCACCGCGGTCAGCGACGGGAAACACACGCTGCGCGGCACCATCTCCGACGGGGAATGGCTCTCCCCCGACGCCATCATCCACGTGGCGCGCGACGCCGCGAGTGAAACGAGTCACGCGCAAGACAAGCGCTCGGGCGCGCACGTGCAGCAGGTGCTGCAGCTGGTGGCGGTGGAACGACCTTCGCGGGTCGTGCTCGTCGTCGACAACAGCGCCACCATGCGGGCCACGCAGGGGGAGATCGCGCAGGCGCTGGCGTCGCTTCCCGACGGAATCGAGGTGGGCGTCATTGCCGCGCGGGATGCGCCCGAGGAGCTGCTGTGGCCGGTGCAACCCGCTGCCAAGGAGCTGTTGACCGCCTACGCGCAGCGCATCCGGCAGCTGGAGCCCGTCGGTGGCGCCGACAACGTGGCCGCATTGTTGCGCGCCGTGGAGCTGCTCTCCGACGCACCCCGAGGCGCCATCGTCTGGATTCATGGGCCGCAACCCGTCCTCTTCGGTCGGCACGCGGCGCTGATGCAGGCGCTGGATCACGTGGCCGGGAAGGTGTCCATCCACGACGTGCGGGTGCACCCGGGACGCAACCGCGTGCTGGAAGAGGTGAACGTCAACGTCGATATCCGCAACGTTCCCATCACCGGGACGCTGGGCACTGCGCTCACGACGTTGTTCGCCTCATGGAAGCCGGGGACCCAGCAGGTGGTTGCCCAGCGACGTCAGGCTCCCGTTGCGCCGACGACCGGTCACGAGACCTCCGCGCACCTGGCCCGGCTGTGGGCGCGTGACGAGGTGCTGCGGCTGTTGCGCGCCAACAATCGCGCCGGGGCCCTGGAGACGGCGGTGCGCTACCAGCTGGTCACACCGGTGAGCGGCGCGGTGGTGCTGGAGACGCAGCAGCAATACGACGACGCGGGCCTCACGCCGGTGGAACCCGGCACGGTGCCGACGGTTCCGGAGCCGGAGACGTGGCTGCTGCTGATCGTGGCGCTGGGATGCGTGGCGGTGGTGAGTCGTCGTCGGGGAATGCAGGCGGCATGAGTCCGGTGATCATTCTTCTCGTCGAGGTGGTGGCCTTCTGGCCGGTGTGGCCATGGTGGGTCTCCCGCCTCACGGGTGAGGAGCTGACCACGGGGCCGCTGGCGCTGCTCGTCCTGGGCGCGCTGCTGTTCCGTCGTGCGGAGAACCCCGGACCTCCGCCACTGCGGCTCCTGGCGACGTTGCTGGTGCTCTCCGCGCTGACCCACCACCTGCTGCCGCCGCTGCTGCGTGGCGCCCTCGCCTTCACCACGCTGGCCATCACGCTGTCCTGGTGGCGACGCAGCACGCTGCTGCACGTTCCGACGTGGGGCCTCGCCATGCTCGCCCTCCCCGTCATGCCGTCACTGCAGTTCTTCCTCGGGCATCCGCTGCGCGCGCTGTCCGCCGCGCTCGCCGTCCCTCTGTTGCGCATGGCCGGCCTGGATGTGACGCGCGAAGGGACCACGCTGACCTGGGAAAGCACGCAGGTGTGGGTGGATGCGCCATGCAGCGGACTGCGCATGCTGTGGACGGGACTGTTCCTCGCGTTCATCCTCGCCGACGTGCTCGGGCTGGATCGTCGTCGCAGCGTGGTGCTGGTGGCGTTGTCGCTGGGGGCGGTGGTGGTGGGGAACGCGTGGCGCGCGAGCACGCTGTTCTACCTGGAGACCGGGTTGGTGACCGGCCCGGAGTGGCTGCACCAGGGTGTGGGCGTGGTGGTGTTCATGGCGACGTGCGCACTCATCGCGCTCGTCGGGTGGAGGGTGCGTCCATGCGCATGGCGTCCTTCCTGACCGCCGCGGTCCTGGCCGCGCTGGCCCCATTCCTCGACGGAGAACGCCCCGTGGCACCGCGCGCGGCGTTCGCGGGTTGGCCCACCACGTTCGAGGGCGCGCCGCTGACACCCAAGCCGCTGAGCCCGCGCGAATCCCGGTTTCTCGACGGATTTCCCGGTCACGTGGCGCGATTCAGCAGCAGTGGTCGCGAGGTCATCCTGCGCTGGACCGACGAGCCGACGCGTCGCCTGCATCCCTCGCGCGAGTGCCTCTCCGCCGTGGGCTACACCATCGTCCCGCGTCCCGCCCAGGCCAGCGACGGCAAGGTGGACTGGCAGGTGTTCGACGCGCGACGTGGCGAAGAGACGTTGCGGGTGCGGGAGAGTGTCGTCGACGCCAACGGGATCCATTGGCCCGACGTGTCCGACTGGTACTGGAATGCCACGCTCGGAAAATCCCGCGGACCCTGGCTGGCCATCACCGTGGCCTCGCGACCCTGACCTACATCCGACCGGTTCCACCTCGTCATGGACGGGCTCGCTGCGCTGGATGGGCGAATCCGCGTGTGCTACGCCAGCGCGTCCCGTTGGGCGCCCCCTGTGCGGCGCACGCAAGGAGTCTCGGAAATGTCCTTCAAGATCCAGGATCGTGGAATCCGCAGCGCATACAACACGGCGATGCAGGACGGAAAAATCTCCGAGCAGGAGATGAACGCCATCCTCGACAAGGCCAAAGACGGCAACCTCTTGAGCGCCAAGGAGCGCGCAGACCTGGAGCGCATCCTCGCCGGTTCCGACTGCAACCTGGAGCCCGCCGCCAAGCAGGCCATGGTGAACTACCTCAACGGCCTCAAGGCCTGCAGCTCCGGCGACATGGAGCCGCCGCCCGCGCCGCGCATCCTCAACTCCATGGCCTTTGAGCGCGCCGCCGACGGCGCCCGCTTCGAGGGCAACAGCGCCAACCCGCGCACCACCGTGCCCAACCGCGACCCGGTCTACATCGAGATGCAGAACGTGGAGCTGGGCACCAGCTTCGAGATCATCAACCTCTCCAAGAACCCCGCCGCCTCGTTCGACACCAAGGCCGACGTGGCCAAGCTGGACATCACCGGTCGCGACATCAACAACCGCGTGGCGTCCATCTACCTGACGGCGGAGCGCATGGCGGAGCTGGGCATCCAGCCCGGTGACGTCTACCAGATCCGCGCGGTGGACCCGAAGGGCAACACCTCCGTGCCGGTGACGTCGGAGTTTGAGCCCAATGACTGGGTCAACGGCCGCATCAACGAGGCGGGGACGTTCACGCCGGGCACCTCCTTCAACGCGCTGGACGGCGAGGCGGTGCGCAAGAACCTGCTGATGAAGTCCGTCAATGACACGCGCGAGCCGCAGGTCCTCGAGGAGAAGCTGATCCTGGTGACGGATGACCGCTTTGATGAGAGCGACAAGGAGCTCATGCAGGTGGTCAACCAGAACTGGGCCACGCTGAAGCAGGTGGCGGGCAAGGACAGCTTCAAGATCGAGGATTTCAAGACGCTGTCGGAGAACGCGAACCTGCCCGCGCCGCTGCGCGAGGTGCTGGGTGAGATTGCCGCGGACCCCGAGCTGTTCAGCAGCCTGGAGAGCGCCTACACCGGCCAGAAGGACGGCATCTTTGGCGCTCCCGACGTGGGCGCAGTGCTGAACTTCAACCGCAGCGTGACGCTGACCGGTCTGGGCGCCATGGAGCCGCGCTCCACGGTCACCGTGCAGAACCAGCGCACCGGCCAGACCTACAACGCCACGATTGGCGACGACCGCCAGCTGAGGCTCAACGTGGGTGACCTGCGTGACGGCGACCCGCTCATCCTCACCCCGCGTGACAACGAGGGCGTGACGGGCAAGCAGGTGGAGCTGGTGTATTCCTCGCGCTGCAAGGACGGGAAGGCGCCCAAGCTGACGGGCGGCCTGGGTGTGCGTCTGCCGGGCGTGATCTGATTTTCTCGTCGGTAGCAAGTCCTCTCGCCCGTGTTCCGCGTGATGAGCGTGGGGCACGGGCGAAGGTGTTTTCGGGGTGTGGGTGGGGATTCGGGGGAGTGCAGGGCTGGCCCCCCCACCCCGCCGCCTTTCCGCTGCACCGATTTCTCGTCGTGGCGGCGGGCCTCCCCCACGGCGTGGGGAGGCGTCGATGTGCCGCGGCCGGTTTTCTCATTGGCCCAGCGCGGCACAACGCCACATTGGACCCGTGCCGCGGAATGACCATCACGTCTGAACGACGCGGCACATCTACGCCTCCCCACGCCGTGGGGGAGGTCCGCCGCCACGACGAGAAACCGGTGAAGTCGGAAGGCGGCGGGGTGGGGGGGCCAACCCTGCACTCCCCAAGTCTCCACCACCCCTCACGCGTGCGCGAACTGGTGCTCCACCAGCCGACGGTACACCCCGCCCAGCGCCACCAGCTCGTCGTGACGGCCGCTCTCCACCACGCGTCCACCCTGCACCACCACCACGCGGTCCGCGCTCTGCACCGTCGAGAGCCGATGCGCAATCACCAGCACCGTGCGTCCCTGCATGAGCCGCTCCAGCGCCTGTTTGACGAGGTGCTCGCTCTCCGCGTCCAACGCGCTCGTCGCCTCGTCCAGCACGAGGATGCGCGGGTCCTTCAGCAACGCCCGCGCAATGGCAATCCGCTGCTTCTGTCCGCCGGACAGCCGCACGCCGCGCTCCCCCACCAGCGTCTCGTAGCCTTGCGGGAACGCGCGGATGAACTCGTGCGCATTGGCCGCGCGCGCGGCGGCCTCCACCTGCTCCGTCGTGGCGGAGGGATTCCCGTACAGGATGTTCTCCCGGATGCTCGCGGCAAACAGCACCGGCTCCTGCGCCACCATGCCCACCTGCTCGCGCAGCCACGCGGTGTCCAGCTCCCGGATATCCTCGCCGTCCAGCAGCACGCGCCCCGCGTTCGGGTCGTAGAAACGCGAGATGAGCGCCGCCACCGTGCTCTTCCCGCCCCCGGAAGGCCCCACCAGCGCCAGCACCTTGCCCGGCTGCAGCTCCAGGGTGACGTCGTGGAGCACGTTCACGTCCTGCCGCGAGGGATACGCGAACGTCACGCCCTCCAACCGCACCGCCCCCCGCAGCGACGTCAGGCGTTGTCCACCCTCCTTCACCACACCCGCCTGACGGTCGAGCAGGTGGAACACGCGCGCACTGGCCCCAATGGCGCGATTGAAGTCACCATACAGCGACGAGAGGCTGGCCAACGCAAACGCGAGATACAGCGTATAGAGCATGAACGCGGTGAGATCCCCGACGGAGAGCGCCCCGCGCAGCACCAGCGTTCCGCCGTACCAGAGCACCACCGCCACGGCGAAATAGCCCGCCAGCCCCAGCGCTCCCTGGAACACGCCGTACGCGCGCGCCGCGGTGCGCCCCAACGCAAACGCACGATCAATGCGCCCGGTGTACCGCCCCACCTCCTGCGGCTCCCGCGCGAAGCTGCGCACGGTGCGGATGTTGCCGAGCACCTCCTCGGCCACCTCGTTGGCGCTGGCCAGCGCGTCCTGCGTCTCACGCGAGAGGCGACGCACCGTGCGCGCGAACACCACCGCGCCCACCGCCACGACGGGAACCACCGCCATCATGAGCACCGTGAGCTGCCAGCTGGTCCAGAGCAGCACCACCAGGCTGCCCAGCACCTGCACCGCGTAGCGCAGCGCCATGGACACATTCACCGTCACGCTGTTCTGCAACACGCCCGTATCCGCGCCCAGCCGGTTGAGCAGCTCCCCGGTGCGTTCCCCGTCGAAGAAGCCCACCTCCTGCCGCACCAGGTTCTGGAACAACGTCTTGCGCAAGCGCGCCACCACGCGCTCCCCCGCCAGCGTGAACAGGTACGCGCGCAGGAACGAGAAGACCGCCGTCACCGCGAACACGCCGAACAGCGCGAGCACGGTGCGGTCCAGCACCTGCTGTCCGTCGCTGCGGGTCACCGCGTCCATCAACACGCGAATGCCCTGCGGCGCCACCAGCGTCAGCCCGCTGCTGATGAACAACGCCACCGTGGCCACCGCAATCAGCGGCGCTTCGGGCCGGGCGAGCTGCACCAGGCGGCGGAAGCTCGCCGGGGCGTGCTGGGGAGAGGAGGAGTCGGCGCTCACCGGGGCCACCATAACGCAGCGCTGCTGCCGCGCACGCCCAAGGTGGGCCCGCTGGGTCAGCCCAGTGAGACGGTGGCGGTGCGTCCCTCCAGGCTCACCGTGTCGCCCTGGCGCAGCTTCCGTCCGCGACGGGTCTCCACCTCGCCATTGACCTGCACCTGGCCGCCCTGGATGAGCAGCTTGGCCTGCCCGCCGGTGGCCACCATGGACTTGTGCTTGAGGAACTGGTCGAGCCGGATGAAGGGCTGGCCGTCTTCGGTGTGCTCCATGGACCGAGCATAGCGCCTCGGCCCCCGCCGCCCAGCGCCCGCGCCGCAGCATGCCCACCACCCATCCCCGACGAGGGTGAGCACCACGTACATCTCCGCACTGGGCACGTTGGGCGGCGTGCACCGCGGTGGTGCCCTGCACGCGCGCGCCCATCACGTTCACGGCCCCGACGAGGAAACGCCGCGGATCGCCCCCGTCCGTCGAGAGGTGATGAGGAATCGCACACCACTGCCCAAGGCCATGCCAACGCAGACCACCACGAAGGGAAACCCCGGTTGTCATCGTGGATGCGGATGGCGCCCTGCACGAAGTGGTTGCGCGCCGCTGATCCCATGGAGGAAGCTGAAACCACTGTTCCAAGGGACCAGGTCATGCCACCCGCGCTCAAGCCAGGCTGGATCCGGGGATCGCTGAGCACGTCGCGACGGGCCCTGGACTGCTTCGCGGTGGGTGAGGTGGACCTGCGCGACGGCGCCCCGCTGCGGCTGCGTGGCGTCATGGGACGGGTCCAGCGCGCGGGCAGTGAGTGGGTGTTCCACACCGAGAACCACGCCATGAACGGTGACCTGCTCATGGACCACATGGGTGAGCTGGCCGAGACGCCGATGTGAGTTGTGGGCGGGCCACGTCGGACCTAGGGTCCCGGCCCATGACCGCATCCGTCTCCCCGCCCGCATTCGTGGAGTCCATCCGTCGGATCTACCTGCGCGGTGAAGCCAGCTCCTTCATCCTCTACGACAACGTCCACGACCGCTTCCTGCACAAGGGCGAGCTGGTCTCGCTCACGGACTATCTCGTCGAGGGACTGCTGAAGGACAGCAAGGACACGGTCATTGTCTACAACATCAGCACCGGGCTGCGCTTCCGCAAGCGCCACAAGGACATCAAGCTCGACGAGTCGCTGCTGTTGGACAAGAGCCCCATGGAGGTGCTGCCGCGCCTGGAGGACATCCTGAATGTCCACAAGAAGGTGGCGCTCATCATGGAGTACTCCGACATGGTGGCGCCCGCGGGCGACCCGAACTTCTTCTCCACCGACGACCGTCGCGCCGTGGTGACGTTGCACCGCTGGAGCCTCTCCAAGGTGTTCGAGCGCAACGACAACATCGTCCTGCTGTGCACCGAGAGCCTGCCCAACCTCAATCCCACGCTGGTGGCCAACCCGCGCATTGCCGCCGTCCGCGTGCCGCTCCCCGACGAGGCCACGCGCGCCACCGTCATCCGCACCGCCGACGCGCGCCTGGACGAGACCACCGTGGGCCGTTTTGCCGGACTCACCGCGGGCCTCAAGGCCGTGCAGGTCCACGGCATCCTGCATCCCCCGGAGGTGGAGACCACCACGCTGGCGGAGCGTCGCGCGTTCATTGAGAAGCTGCTGGAGGGAAGCACGGATGCCTCCTCCCGCGCGGAGAAGCTGGCGCAGATGACCAGCGGCATGGACTGGGACGAGATCCGTCGCCTGGTGAACCCGGACGCCAAGCAGCCTGAGCAGAAACGCGACGTGCACGCCGAGGAGGAGCGGCTCATCGTGGCGCGCAAGCGCGAGATCCTCGAACGCGAGTGCTACGGGCTCATTGAGTTCGTGGAGAGCAGGCACGGCTTTGACGTCGTGGGCGGCATGGAGGGCATCAAGAACGAGCTGCGCAATGTGACGCGCGCCATCAAGGGCGGTGAGGTCAACCGCGTTCCCATGGGCATGCTCTTCACCGGCCCCATGGGCACGGGCAAGACGTTCTTGGCCGAGGCGTTCTGCAGGGAGAGCGGGCTCACCGCCATCAAGCTCAAGAACTTCCGCAGCAAGTGGGTGGGCGCCACCGAGGGCAACCTGGAGCGCGTGCTCTCCGTGGTGAAGGCCATTGGCCAGGTCATCATGATCATTGACGAGGGCGACCGCGCCTTTGGCTCCAATGACGGCGAGGGCGACGGTGGCACCAGCAGCCGCGTCATCGCCCGGCTCAAGGAGTTCATGAGCGACACGTCCAACCGCGGCCGCGTCATGTTCATTGTCATGACCAACCGCCCGGACAAGCTGGACATCGACCTCAAGCGCGCCGGCCGCCTGGACCGCAAGATCCCGTTCCTCTACTCGCAGACGGCCGAGGAGGTGGAGGGCGTGCTGGGGGCGCAGCTCCGTCGTCACAAGGTGCCCCACGACGTGGCCTTCCCGCGCGACCGCGAGAGCGTGAGCCAGAAGCTGGTGGGCTACAGCAACGCGGACATCGAGGCGGTGGTGTTGATGGCGCATGACCGCACCGCCGACGAGAAGCGCCCGGTGACGCCCGACGACCTGGGCAAGGCCATCCTGGACTACATGCCGCCCAAGGACGCCACCATGCTGGAGTACATGGAGCTGCTGGCGGTGTTCGAGGCATCCAACCGCGCGCTCTTGCCCCACAAGTATGCGGGCGTGCCGGTGGAGGAGCTGCAGAACAAGTTGCGCCTGCTGCGCGCGCAGGTGCGGTGATGACGCGGCCGTTCTCCGTCGTCATGGCGCTGGGATGCGTGCTCATGCTGCACGGGTGTCGCGTGGTGTGCGTCACCGTGCTGGACACCTGCCGGGACGCGCCCGACGGAGGACTGACCGAGCCCCGCCCCCGTGACGCCGCAATCCTCGTCGAGGATGCGGGAGCGGACGCGGGCTTTGTGGGCTGCATCAAGGAGGAGTGCGCGCAGGCCTGCGCCGACGTCACCCTCCCCGCCCACGTGTGCATCAACCCCGACTGCCTGGCGTGCCAGGACGTGTTCTGCGGTCGCCTCTACACCTGCGGCCGCGACGCTTCCGTCCCGCGCGACGCCGCCGTCCCCGACGCCGCGCGCACGGATGCGGCCACGCCGGATGCCGCCGTCCCCGACGCCGCACGGCCCGACGCCGCGGTTCCCGACGCCACCACGCTGGACGCGGGTCCGCCCGACGCCGCCATTCCCGACGCCACGCCCGCGCTCGACGCCACCATCCCGGACGCCGCACGCACGGACGCGGCTCTTCCCACCGACGCCGCCGCGGCCGCCGGCTGAACGTTCTTCCACCGGGCGCACGGTGGTAGGGTGCACGGACCGTCATGGAAACCGTCTCCACCGCCGTCCGCCGCGTCACCGTCTACCGCAACGGAGCGCTCGTGGTGCGCGCGGGCACCGCCACCGGGAGCCGCGTCAGCGTGGGTGGGCTGCCCCTCCTGTTCTCGTCGGACTCCCTGCGTGTGCGCGCGGAACAGGGCACGGTGCTGGACCTGGAGGAGACGTGCGTGCTGGAGGGCGGAGGCGCCGCGGAGAGCCCGCTGACGTCGGAGATCCTGCACTGCAGCCTCACCGACGAGAGCATCCTCCAACAGGACGCCTCGTTGCAGACGCTCATCCGTGGACTGGAGAGCCTCCGTCCCGCGGAAGCCAAGGACCTTCCCTCCGGCCCGCTCCCCGACGCTGCCTCTTGGGTCTCCCTGCACCGCTCCGCCACCGAGCGCATCCGTGAGCTGGAGAAGATGCGCAACGCGCTGGGCGTCCGTCGGGCGGAGAACCTGGCGCGGCTCAAGATGCTGCAGGCGCGCGGAGGCAAGGACGGAACACCGCCACGCTTCTACCGCGGTCTCACCTTCACGCTCGCCGGGGTCACCGGTCCGTGCCACTTCGAGCTCGAGTACTTCGTGGAAGCGGCGCGCTGGGTGCCGACCTACAGCGTGCACCTCGGCAACGGCGAGGCCGAGCTCACCCTGCGCGCGCTGGTGGCACAGGCCAGCGGCGAGGACTGGCACGACGTCACCCTGCACCTCGCCACCACCGACCTCACGCGGGAGACGACGCTGCCGGAGGTTTCCAGCTGGCGGATGGGTCGCGCGCAGGCGGCGCCGCGTCCGGCGTTCCGTGCGCTTCCCGCGGACCTTCCCATGTTGTTCAGCGGCTACGACGCGGCCGCGCGCAAGGCCCCGGAGGTTGCGCCCTCGTCGCCACCGGCACGCGTGATGGCGCCGCGGAAGGACAAGGACCGCGCGCGCACCGAGGAGCTGCGTCGGGTGCCCGCGCCGGAGGCGCCCGAGGAGGGCGGTGCCGCTGCCGCCGACGAATACGAGATGTCGTTGTCCGAGCAGATCACCAAGGAGGTGGACCAGCCTCCCGTCGAGGTGATGGCCTCGCGCACAGGAATGGCGCGGGCGCTCGCCGACACCTTGCCCCCACCCGCGGCGCCCCTGGCCAAGCCCGCGCGCATGGCGGTGGGCGGTGCGCCCGGCGGTGGTGGTCGACCCGCTGCACCTCCCGCGCCGCGTCCTCCCGTCGAGCTGCCGCCGCGCCTGCGCTACGCGTACCTGCGGCTGGTGGGACCGGAAGAACCCGGGCGCGGCACGCTCCGTCCCGTCGACGTGTTCACGCAGTTGTGGTCCCTGGTGGAGGGCCACGCGCTGGCGGATGCGGCCGTGTTGCGTCGGGCGTTGGATGCGCTGCGCGCCGCGGCCGAGCGACTGCACGCCACGCCTCTTCCGTCGGGAACCACGCCGCTCACCGGTTGCCATTTCCACCACGTCTACGCCGCCAGTGGACGTCATCACGTCCCATCCGACGGGGTGTTCCACGGCGTCACCGTGCTCAAGGATCGCGCGCCGGCGGAGGTTGACTATCGCGCGGTGCCGCGGGCCTCGCAGGAGGTGTACCGCTTCTGCCAGATCCGCACGCCCACCGGCACGCCGTACGCGGCGGGGCCGCTGCAGGTCTACGTGGACGGCCAATACCGCGTCACCGCGCAGCTGCAGGCCACCGGCGGCGCGGGCCCGTTGGAGCTCAACCTGGGCGTGGACCCCGACGTGCGAATCACGGGACGGACCGTGCACGTGCACCAGGAGGAGAAGGGCGTGGTCAGCCAGGTCTCACGCGTGGATCACAAGGTGCGCGTGCAGCTGCTCTCCACGCAGGAGAAGCCGGTGCGCGTGGTGCTGCTGGACCGTCTCCCGCAGCCCGCGGACAACGAGAAGGACATCCAGGTCTCGCTCATCTCCAGCACGCCGGAGGCCGCGCGCGTGGATCGCTCCGTCGACGACCGGCCGCTGCGCGGAGGCCTGCGTTGGAGCCTGACGCTGGAGCCCAACAAGCCGGCCGCGGTGGACTACCACTACCAGGTCACCCTCCCCGCCAAGGCCGAGCTCGACGGTGGCAACCGCCGCGAGTGACCGTCACATCGTCGCGAGCGCGCTGGCCACCTGCGCCGCGTAGTCCGACGAAGTCGGGTAGTAGCGACCCACCAAGCGGCCCGTGCTGTTGAACACCAGCGTGGTGAACGTGCCGATCCCCAGCGGACCAATGAAGTTGTCGCGCGGGTCGAACGCGAGATTCTCGTCGACACCATAGCTCGCGGCCCAGGACGGGTCGGCGCGACCGTACGCCACGTTGTACTGCGAGGCCGACCACCGCGCGCGGCCGGACTCCCGCAGCGACTTCATCGCGTTGAACTGGGGCATGCAGTCACCGCAGGCCTGGAGCCAGATGTGGATGACCGCCGGACCGCCGCCGATGGAGACCTGCCCGGTAGGCCCTTGGAGCACGCACGGCTGCAGCATCCAGTCGTTCCCCGTGCGCGTGACGCAGGCGGTGGGCGCGGCGGGTGGCGGCGGCGTGGTTGTCGTCGTGGGTTGGGGCGTGGTGGGGGGCGGAGGAGG
>JBFMGU010000255.1:0-15310 GCA_040752415.1 Myxococcota bacterium | reverse complement strand
GAGGAGGCGGAGCGCCGGGCGGAGCTGGCGCGGCTGGAGAAGGCCAAGGCCGACGCCGCGCGCGCCGAGGCCGAGAAGGCCAAGGCCGACCGTGAGCGCCTGGAGCGCATGAAGGCTGAAGTTGCCAAGGCCGAAAGCGACAAGAAGGCCGACGAGCCCGTGAAGCAGGAAGTGGCCGCCACCAGCGGGGTCACGCCGACGAGCTCCGTGTACGCGTCGCGTTCCACGGCGGGCTCCGCCGCGGATGCGCCCTCCGACCCCAAGCGCAAGGGCGGTGACGACGGGTTTGGCGGTGCCAACGCGGGCAGCCGTCCGGCTCCCGTGGCCCAGGGTGAAGGCGCCGAGGACAAGGGCGACGGCGACGGCGGCGGCGGGCCGCGCGTGCTGACCTTCGTGGGCTTCAAGAACGTGGGTGAGCAGAGCCGCGTGCTGGTCCGCACCAACGACAAGGTCAGCTACAACGTCCGCAAGGTGGGCCAGAACAAGGTGGTCCTGGAGCTGGAGAACACGCGCATCCTGCTGCGCAACAACCAGCGTGTGCTGGACACCAGCTTCTTCCCGCGCACCGCCGTGAAGATGGTGACGCCGGAGGAGATTGAGGGCGCCAGCAAGACCACGCGCATCCTCATCGAGCTCTCCGAGGAAGTGCCCTACGAGGCCAAGCAGGAAGGCAACACCGTCTACATCGCCTTCCAGCGTCCGCAGGGGTGACCCTGACGTCCCATGTCCGCACCACAGCGACGAGGGAAAGCCACGCTTTCCACGGTGCTGTTGTTTTGCGCCTCCGCCGTCCACGCTCACGCCCAGGAGCCCCCGCCCGAACCGGTGGAGCTGCAACTGGAGTGGCCTGCGACCCCGGCTGAGCCACCCGCTCCCCCCGACGAGGAGCCGCTCGCGCTCCCTCCCGAGCCCCAGCCGCCACCCCCCAGGCCAACCACCTCTGCCGACGTCATCACCCTGCGCGCCGAGCGCGTGGTCTACGACCCCAACGAGCACGCGCTCCGCGCGGAAGGCGGCGTGCTGGTGCTTGCCCCCGACCGGAGCGTGGCCGCCAGCGCAGCGACGTTGAACCTGCGCACCGGTGTGCTCCACGCCGCCGGGCCCATCATCATGGCGGAGGCGAACCAGGTGGTGACCTGCCAGTCCGCCGACCTGGACCTCAAGACCCAGTCCGGCGTCATGCGCCAGGTGCGGACCGAGTCGCGTGCGCCCATGGACAAGGCCACCCGTGACGCCGTGGCGCGGTTGGGCCGGGCGCCGCCGGGGGCGCGCTCGTCCATCACCACCGGCGAGACGGTGACGCTGCTGGGCCCCAACGAGCTGCGCATCCAGAACGCGTACGTCACCACGTGCGACTGCAAGACCGGCTCCGCGCCGTGGAGTGTGCGGGCCGAACGCGCGAACGTGGTGGTGGGTCGCTATGCGCTGGTCTGGTCCCCCCGCGTCCACATCTACGACGTTCCCGTGGCGCTCCTCCCACTCTGGGTGGTGCCGCTGAGTGCGCGTCAGAGCGGCCTGCTCTTCCCGGAAATCCGCTTCCAGGACGGCCTGTGGATCACCCAACCTGCCTACCTGACCCTCGGTGACAGCGCCGACGTCACCGTGGGACCCGGCTTCGTCCTGGAGCGCGGTCCCCGGTTGCAGCTGGAGCTCCGCGCCGCACCGAACGAGGACACCTACGCCGAGCTCGACGTCATGTACCAGCACGACCGCAAGCACGTGGCGCAGCGTCGGGCGGGGCCTGCGTATGAGATTCCCCTGGGTGTGGAGGTGCCCGCGGAGGTGGAGCAGCGGCTGGCGCTCCGCGGCGGTCGCACCGCGACGGGGGAGTACCTGTGGCCAGACCGTTTTGCCTCCCGTCTCCTTGTCACCTCGACGCTGGCCGGCGTCAGTCTCGCCGCCGACATGAACCAGGCCAGTGACAAGTACGTGCCTGGGGACTTCGGTGCTTCGCTCGGGGACCGCGTGGCGCCGTACCTGCGCAGCGCCGCCGCCATCAGCCACGGGAAGGGCAGCGTCTACTTCTCCGCCGCGTTGGTCACCTTCCAGGACCTGCAGCAGCCAGAGGTGGCGCTGTTTGGCGACCGCAGCGCCATGCTGGCGCACCGGATGCCTTCGCTGCGGCTGCGTCTCGTCGAGGTTCCGTTGTTGAGCGTGCCGCACCTGGGGACCCTGGTGGCTGGTCGGGCGCAGCTGGGGATGGACCAGGAGTGGCTGCTTGGTGCGCCCGACGCGCCCGGACAAGAGCGCACGCGCGAGGACTTCACCCAGCCGGGACGCCAGGCCGGCAGCGTCCGCGTGTTCATGGAACCGCACCTCGTGGCGCCGCTGCGCCTGGGCCGCTTTGGTGGATTCCGTGCCGGGATGGCGGTGCGGGAGGCCGTGTTCTTCTCGCCCACGCAGGGCGCCGCCGACGTCACGCGCCTGCTCGCGTACGCGAACGCGGAGACGGAGGTGACGGGGCGCTTCACCGCGCGCGGCATGGGCGGGCTCACCCACAAGCTGCGTCCGTCGGTGGGCTACCAGGGTGTGTGGTGGGCGCGACGGAGCGGGGGAGCGTGGCCGTGGATGGATGAGTCGGACCGCACCGGGCGGTACCACGCCGTGGGCGCGGGCCTGTGGAACGAGCTGGCGGCGGGAAGGCTGCTGGGACGCCGCGCCACGCTGACGACGGAAATCCGGGCCTCGCAGGACATCATGGACCTCAGTCGGCGGGAGCTGTACGGGCGCTGGCAGATGGTGGCGGGGGATGCGGGTGCGTCGTTCCGGCTGGCGGTGGACCCGGTGTTGCGCGAGGTGACGTTCGCGCAGACCGGTTTTGACCTCGGTGGCGGGGACCGGCCGCAGGTGCACATGGGCTACACGCGCGTGGGCCCACGACCGCCGCGCTTCATGCTCGCCGGCGGCGAGGAGCTGCTGGGCGGACTGCGCCTCGACGGGCCCATCCGCGACGGCGGCAGCGACCGGCTGGACATGCTCCTGCGCGTACCGCTGGGCCAGGCGTGGGTGGACTACGGCTTCGAGGCGGCGTTCCCCGGGCTGGACCTGAGCTTGGACCAGGCACTGCCACGCCAGCCCCGCGACGCGCGTCCCGTGCTCCTCACCCACGGCGGGGGCGTGGCGTATGAGTCGGCGTGTCGGTGTTGGGGCGTGGCCGCGCGCGTGCGCTGGTGGCCCGACCGCACCGGCTGGCAACGTTACTTCCCCGACGCCGCGGTCCAGGTGAACCTCAGCGGCCCCGCCGGTGCGGTGAAGCTGTTCTGACCCGCGCTCGCGTTCCCTTGGACCGGTCAGCATCCCCTTTCTCAAGCGCCAGCAGCTTCGCGAGCAGGCCGCGCGTGGTCCGCATGCTGCGCAGGCATTGGATGACCAGGTCGTCGTCGGCGGGGTTTGTGCGGTGTTTGCTGCGCTTGAGCTCCGCCGCCAGCGCGTCCAGTAGCGTGGCTGTGCCCAGGATGATGTTTCCCAGATAGCTCGTTTCCCGGCGGTGTTTCGTTCCACGCATGGTCTCCTCCGACCCTCCGCCGCTCGGTTCGCAAGCGCTGCGCCAGGACGACGGGGTGGCGGGCACGAGCAGAAGGCCTCGCGCGCAGGGGCCATGGGTGTCCGGGAATGCGACAGGCTGACTGTTTTTCGGTCAGGTCAACGTCGCAGGAGCGCGCTGCCCGCGGCGAAGCAGGGCTTGGCGCGGTTGTCGCACACGTGTGGCAGAGGCTCCGCTGAACCCCTTCGGGTCACGTGGTAGGATTGGAGCCAAGGGAGCGCGCATGGCGGGCGGTCGCAAACGAGGAAACGGTGCGGGAGAGCCCGTGTACGGGGCCAAGGTGGTGGAGTTGCTGAAGAGCATTGACGCAACCCTCAACACCCGGCTCGGGCGCATCGAGAACACCCTGGAGGACCACTCCCGGATGCTGGGCGAGCACTCCCGGATGCTGGGCGAGCACTCCCGCATGCTGGGCGAGCACACCCGCCTGCTGGGTGAGCATGGGCACCGTCTGACGGGGTTGGAGGTCGACGTGCAGGGGCTCACGCGGGAGCTGCGCGACGACAGACTGGCTGCCCAGCAGGAGCGCCGCCAGATGATCACGCTGTTGACGGAAATCAAGGACCGCATGGTCACCGAGCACGAGCTGACGCAGGTCCAGCGTGACGTCATCGCCCGGATAGCGGCGGTGGAGGAGCGTGTCGCGGTGCTGGAGCGGACCCCGCGCTGAGCGCCACGGCCTTTGTCCTGGCCCATGGTGGTCTGGTAAGCCCCCGCCGCCGCCGACCCCGGTGGACGCGGAGCACCCATGGCACTGAACAAGGACTTCATTGGCAAGAGCTATTCCCCTACTGCCGAGTGGAACGTGGAGGCCGAGCACACCATGGCCTACGCGCGCGCCACCAACACCGACAACCCCGCCTATCTCGACGAGAAGCGCCCCGGCGGCATCATTGCTCCGCCCATCTACGCCGTGGTGTTCCAGTTCCCCGACGTGGCCCAGCCACTCTTCGACTCCGACCTGCGCGTGAACATGATGCGCCTGGTCCACGGCGAGCAGGACATGACCTTCCTCCGCCCCGTGCGCCCCGGCGACGTCATCAAGACCACCGCCACGGTCAAGGCCATCACCGACAAGACCAGCGGGGAGCTGCTGGACATTGGTCTTGAGAGCGTGAACCAGAAGGGCGAGAAGGTTTGTGACGTCGTCATGGGCCTGTTCATCAAGGGCCGCACCGGCAAGCGCGACGCCGCGCAGAAGGCCGAGGACGACGCGCGCAAGCAGGAGGGACCGCCTCCCGGTGAGCCGCTGTTCGTCGCCAGCGTGGATGTGGCCAAGGACCAGAGCCTCCGTTACGCGGATGCGTCCGGCGACCACAACCCCATCCACAAGGACCCCGAGGTGGCCAAGGCCGCGGGCCTGCCCGACATCATCCTCCACGGCCTGTGCACCATGGCCTTCGTGCAGAACGCGCTCGTCGACAAGGTGGCGGGCGGCAATCCCGAGAAACTGAAGCGCATCAAGGCGCGGTTCGCCAAGCCGGTGCTCAACGGCGAGACGCTCACCATCAAGGCCTGGAAGCAGGAGGAGTCTGCCGACAAACTGACGTTGGTCGTCGAGGCGTACAACAGTGCCGGCGTCACGGTGATCAAGGACGGTCTGGCGGAGTTGATGCGCTAAGGTACCCGCGCCAGAGGTAGTCGGGAGATTGCATGCACGCTTGGTTGCTGCTGGTGGGCGCGTTGGCCGTCCAGGGGACGCACACCGCCCCGCGACGTGTGTTGATCATGCAGTTTGATGCGCCGGTGACGCTGGCGGAGACGGCGCACCGCGCGGAGCAGGCCTTCCGCGACCAGGCGGAGCGTCTGCCCGGATACAAGGTGGTCTCCGCCGCCGAGACGCAGACGTTGTTGGAGCAGGCCACCGCCGCGGGTTGGTCGTGTACCACCAGGCCGGCCTGCTACACGCAGATCCAGGCGCTGCTGGCCGCCGACGTCATCATCATTGGCGAGGTGGTCTCGCAGGGCTCGGAGCGCGTGGCCAACGTGGCGCTGTACGAGATGCAGGGCGGGCAGGTGACACCCGGTCGCGCGGGCAGCGTCACGCTCACCGACGAGGGGTTCCAGCTCTCCGCGGCCATGCGTGAGGTTGCCGTGCAGCTGCTCTCTCCCGACCTGTACCGCGGCGCCGTCGACGTGGTGTGCGAGGCCGGCAGTGACACGACGGTGTGGCTGCGCTCCAACCAGGTTGCCGCGTGTCCCGCCACCGCGCGCGTGCCGGAGGCGCCGGGGATGTACCGGCTCACCGTGGTGCGCGGGCAGGTGGAGCAGCCTCCCGTCAACGTGGACGTGCGTTACGAGCGCGCCACCGTGGTGCGGATTGCAGCCGACGGCACCGTGAAGGTGGACGCTGACACGCGGCCCTATGACCCGCTCTCCAACGCCAGCCCCCCGCCCGACGACGGCGGGACTTCCGGAGAAGGTGGGCCGGGACCCCTGCTGTACGTCGGGGCGGGCTCGGCGGTGGCGGGCGTGGTGGTGTTTGTCGTCGGGGTGGTGACCGCGGTGGCGGCGGCGGGATTGACCGCGGTGTGGCCGCGCACCAGCCCCCTCGTCGGGAAGGTCACGCGTTTCCCGGGAGAGCCGACGCCGGTGGCGGTGCTGCGCGTGTTGGGCGTGGCGGGACTGGTGCCAGCGGGTGCGCTGGTGGGGATGGTGGGCGCGGTACTGTTGATGGCTGGCGCAGGGATGGCGGTGGCCAGCGTGGCAGTGGGACAGGAGTGAGCTCATGACGCGTGTGCGGGTGTTGCTGCTGGGAATGGTCCTGGGCGGAACGGCTGGCTGTCTGCAGGTTGCGGAGTGCACTTCCGACGCGGAATGCGAGTCCGGCGCCACGTGCGACACCGCCACGAACACGTGCACTTCCGCACAGCCCGGTTCCACCACGACGTCGACCGGCGGCGCGTCCTCCAGCGCTTCCGGGACCTCCGCGACCTCGGGAAGCACGTCATCCGCGTCCAGCACGTCGTCGTCCAGCAGCTCCAGTGGGGTGGTGGTCAGCTCCAGTTCCTCGTTGAGCAGCGGGACCGCCAGTGCGTCCACCAGCAGCGCGTCCAGCAGCGGGGCAGGCACGTCCAGCACCACCACGACGACAACGTCGACCTCCTCGACGAGCAGCGGCGGCGTGGATGCAGGGCCCACGTGTCCCGCGAGCTGCGGTCAGCTGGTGCCCGACGGCGGTGTGGCGGCGTGGCGCTGTGAGGGCGGTGACGGCGGGCTGGAGAGCTGTCGCGTTGCGGACTGCGTGGCGGGTCGGGGGAACTGTGATGACGGCGGCGTGACCTGCGAGACCGACCTGTACGGCGACCTGGCGAACTGCGGCGCGTGCAACAGCGTCGTGGCGCCGGAGCGCGGAGCGGCGTGTGTCCTGGGCAGCCCCATGTGTGGGAGCAGTCCCGCGTGTGACCCCTCCGACGCGGGGACCACCTGCGTGGCGCCGTCCTAGATCAGCGAAGCTGCGGGACGGACGTCGGCCCCTGCGTTGCCGGGACCCAGGTGTGCGCTGACGGAGAATGGGGGGCGTGCTTGGATGAGACCCCACCTTCCGAGGAGACCTGCGACGGCGCCGACAACGACTGCAATGACGTCGTCGACAATGGAGACAACGGGTGCGGGGGAGCCTGTTCCCTGGACGGGGTGCCGACAACTGCTTGTGACGGTCCTGACAGCGATCAATGCGCGGAGGGCACCTGGGTGTGCGCCGGAATCAACGCGGCCACGTGTGACGATCAGACCGACGACACCGCTGAGACCTGCAACAACGTCGATGACGACTGTGACGGCGACACGGACAACGGCTCGAACGAATGCGGCGGGGTCTGCCCACTTCTGGTCACGCTGGGCACGGAATGCGACGGCGCAGACGCCGACGAATGCCCGGAAGGCACGTGGGCCTGTGGTCCAGACCACCTCCCGGCATGCTCGGAGGAAACGGGTGATGACGTCGAGACCTGCAACCAGGCGGATGATGACTGCGACGGGCAGACGGATGAAGGCTGTCCGGCGGCGCCTGTCCTTCGCTGGCCACCCAACGGGCACGCTACCGGGAGCGTCTGGGCAACGGCTGAGAACCTGGTCGTGAAGCCACGACGTCCGACGTTCAAGTGGGACGCGGTTCCCGACGCCACGGGCTACGAGATTGAGATCGACAACTCGTGTGCGCTTCCGTTTGCGGACTGCGCGTTCCCAAGCCCGGAGTATGCGGCGTCGTTGGTGGGGAACACGCACACGCTGCCGTCGGACCTCCCCGTGTCGACCGCGCCTCCGGTGGGCGCGCGGTATTTCTGGCGTGTACGCGCGTGCAATGACCTGGGGTGTGGCCCGTCCAGCGCAGTGCGCTACGTGGATGTGGCGCGCCAGAAGGAAGATCTCAACGGGGACGGGTACGCAGACGTTGCCGTTGGCGCATTCTTCCGGAGCGA
Organism: Myxococcota bacterium; assembly: GCA_040752415.1. Lineage (GTDB taxonomy): Bacteria > Myxococcota > JACRCW01 > JACRCW01 > JACRCW01 > JBFMGU01. Next base: position 7,345 of record JBFMGU010000255.1, on the reverse strand, counting down.
GCCTGGCCTGTCGGCGGTTGGATGCGTGTACTTGTTCTACGGACGGCCTGACGGCCTTGACACGGTGCACGACCTCAAGCTCGTCGGAGAGACCGCCAATGACGGATTTGGTGTATCCGTTGCGCCTGCCGGAGACATGAATGGCGATGGGTATTCCGACCTGATCGTCGGGGGTTACCAAGCGCAAGGGCTGGCCCCATTGTCCGGGCGCGCGTACGTTTTCCTCGGTGCGAGGACGGGGCAGATAAGCACAGTTCCCTCACTGGTCATCGACGGTGAGGGTGGTGATGACGCCCTCGGCGTCTCCGTTTCATCTGCTGGAGATGTGAATGGTGATGGGTACGGTGACGTCATCGTCGGCGCCATGTTTGCGCCCGGCGAGGGCCCGTCCACCGGTCGCGCCTACATCCATCTGGGCGCTTCGACGGCGTCCATGGATGCGGCGCCCGACACGGTCCTCGCGGGGTTCGCGGACCATGACTTCTTTGGGCAGTCCGTCGCTGGCGCCGGAGATCTGGACGGGGATGGCTATGCCGACGTTGTGGTTGGCGCCCCGCGGGCGGACGTTGACGCGGTTGCCAATGACGACAGTGGACGGGTTTATGTCTTCCGCGGTGGTGTGGGAGGGATGGACAACAATCCCGAACTCATCCTGTTTGGTCCCGCCGCCGACGCGACCTTCGGAGCATCGGTGGCTGGCGGCGGGGATACCAATGGAGATGGGTTTGCCGACCTCGTTGTGGGCGCGGATGGGAGCGCGTCGATGCCTGGCCAAGTCTGGATCTACCCCGGCCACCCCAACACGCTCGTCTCGCCTACTGCGGATTCCACCACAGCAAGCGCCGACCTCGGCGACGCGTATGGGAGCTGCGTGGCAGCGGCGGGAGACGTGAATAGTGATGGATTGGGCGACCTGCTTGTTGGAGCGAACCGTAGTGACGTCACGGACGTGGATGAGGGACAGGCGTTCCTGTTCTTCGGCCAATCAAACGCGTTGCAGTCTGCGCCGGCGGCGGTGTTTGTGGGGACTCCGGGTGCCCGGTTGGGGTTGTCCATGTCTGGAGTCGGCGACGTGAATGGGGACGGTACTGGGGACATCCTCGTGGGTGCGCCTTTTGATGATGCGGGCGGCAATAGTCGGGGGCGCGCGTTCTTCTACGTGGGGGAAGTGGGGATGTTCGATGAAACCCCCGACGCCACCCTCACGGGGGAAGCGGATCTCGACGTGTTTGGCTACACAAAGTGGCCCTGAGGAGAGTGCGAAGGTGGCGCTCAGAAGTTCGTCGTCGCACTGGTGCCGTTGGGACCGGACTGCCCATTCCCACACTCACTGGGGTTGCTCCGACGGCACGAGTCGCCATTGGCCAGCACCGCGCCAGAACCGCCTGCACCACCGGATCCGGCTACACCCGCGGTGAGCGCAGGAACAGGCCTTCCAGGAACGGCAAGGTTCGGTATCCCCTCGACAGCGTAGACCGCATAGGAGTGTCCGCCAGCGCCACCAGCCCCACCTCCCCCATGACCCCCTTTGCCACCCCGACCACCGCGGCCTGCGTATCCCGCGCGTTGACGCTCCGGAATCACCAATCCAGGCTCGCCCCCAGCCCCGCCTTCGCCACCTTCGCCGCCATCTGCTCCTGAACCACCGTTACCGGCAGTGCCAGCCACAATGCCACCACCAACTACCTGAATGGCTGAACGCACAAGCAGCAAGCCGATGGAGCTGCCCCCTGAGCGGCCTCCAACACCCCCTGTGCCTACGCAGCCTGCAGCGCCCCCGCCTCCACCACCGGGCGCACCGTCGGAGGCACAGCTGTCGTCGTCGTCATAACACCCGACGACAGCGCTGCAGCTTCCGCCGCCTCCACCGCCGCCGCCTCCACCGCCTTCCGCGTTGGGCACGCCGTCTTGGCCACTGCCGCCTACGCCGACAGCCAGGGCTCCAGTTGCCGCATCAATCATGAGGCTCTGTGCGGCAACTCCGCCAAGACCAGGGTCACCACCGCGACCGTTCCCGCCCTCAACGCCGACGCCACCCCAGCAATCGACCGGGGAAGGACATGACATTTCAGCATCGGGACAGGTGGCCGCTCGCCCTCCTGCATCGCCGCCAGCCGCATAGCCGGCTTGGGCTCCCGCCCCGTCTACTCCTGGCTCCGCAGATACGCCGCCGAAAAACCAGTCATCCGGGTGACTGAAACCTCCCATCCCTCCAGCGCCGCCAGCGTTGGCGTTGCATGCTGAGTTCACTCCTCCTGCCCCTCCCCAACCTCCGCGCTTATCATCGCCAAAAGCGCTGCAAACGCCGAAGCCCTGCTGGCTGTTGTCGACGTCACAGCCGTTCTCGCCATTGGCGCCATTGAGCGCCGCGCCACCAACCCCTGGTGAGCCAGGAGTGCCGTCCACGCCGTCTGCGCCGTTGCCGGCGGTGATGGTGCACGCCTCCAGGATCACGCCCGGACTGTCGACGAGACGCAGGCCCACGCTGATGGGATCCTGCGTGGTCCCGGGCAGCGCCTGGATGGTCAGCTTCTGCAGCGTCGTCGTCAGGCTGATGCCCGTACCCACCACCGGCTCATTGGAGCCCGAGATGAACGAGGTCCCCCCGCGCACGCGCCAGCCCTGCCCCGCAGCGTAACCGCCGTAGATGGACACGCCGTTGGCCAACGTGATGCCGTTGTTCCCGCCGTACGAGCCGTCCGCCAGGTACACCGGCTTCGCCGGGTTCGCGCCCCCGTCACCCATGGCCGCGTTGATGCCGTCCTGCAGGCTCACGTACGGGTGCTCCTTGCTTCCGTCGGCGCCCACCGGGTTCGCGCCGCTCCACACGAACACGGCGGCACCAGGCTCCGCCTCACCGTCCAGACCGTCGCAATCCGCGTCGACACCATTGAGGTCCGGCGTGTCGATAAGGACATTCACGTCGGGCGTGCACTCGTATTCGCAGCCGTTGCTGATGGGGAAGTTGTTGCGGTCGCCGTCCAGGTCGTGGAAGCCGGCCTGGCACGCGTAGCTGCACGTCTGCGTGCCGGGGTCATACGTGCCATTGGCACCAAAGCGGGCAGGACAGTTGCTCTTGCCCTCGCCCACCACGCTCAGGATGAGCGGCGCCTCCGGGTTGCCACCACCGCCGCCCTCGTCGTTGGTGGGCACGGTGATCACCGCGGTGTAGTTGCCCTCCGCCGGCGGCGTGAACTGGATGGTCACCGTGAGCTGGTCCACGTAGCCCGTCGCCGTGCGACACGCGCCCTCCACACACGTGGCACCGTTGATGTTCCCGCAGTCCGCATCCAGCGCGCAGCTGGCCTCCCACGTCGAGATGAACGTGGGCAGGTTGCGGTCGGTGAGGATGGCGAAGGTGCCGGCGGGCGCGTCGGTGGTGAGCTGCAGCGGCTGGATCTCCAGCGCGCTGTCGACGGAGAGATTGCGCAGGAACACCCGCTTCTGGCTCAGGAAGCCCACGCCCACCTCGCCAAAGTCCACGCTGTTGATCTCGGGATTGGCGCCACCGTCGGGAGCGGTACGGCCGGGGAGCGCCACGTGCTCCAGCTCCGGGTCGTTCTTGAACGCCGCTTCCAACTGCAGCTCGACGGGATTGTTGCGCGCGTCGGAGAACACCTGCAGGCGCGCGGAGTCGGGAGCGCCGTCGGTGGGGAGGTGCGTGATGGTGATGGTCACCGACTCCCCGACGCCAAGGGGCGCCGCCAGGAAGGTGGGCTGGAAGGTGAACTCACTGCTGGCTCCCGCGGACAGCGTCATGGAGAACACCGTCACCGCGGCCTCGCCCGTGTTCACCAGGCTCACCGTGCGGCTCACGGAGATGCCCAGGCGGGAGGCACCGAACTCCACCGTCTCGTCGGGGTCGAAGGCCAGGCGCTTCACCGGGCCGGTGGCCGCGTCGCCGTTGCCTGCGTCGCCGCCGGACGAGCTGCCGCCCGCGTCACGTCGTCCCGCGTCGACCGTCTCGTTGGGAGAGGACTGACACACGCCGCCCACGCAGTAATGGCCGTTGCAGTCCACGTCGGCCACGCACGCGGTCACCGCAACGCACGCGCCTTCGTTGCACGTCTTTCCCGCCGCGCAGTCGCCCGCCACCGCGCACTCGGTCTCCGTGCCGGTGTTGGTGGTCCCGCACCCGCCGCACCCGGAGAAGAAGCTCACCACCACCAGCGCGCACGCGCGCCACGCTGCATTCCACAAGTCCATTCGCACGGCAGGCACCCCGAATCCGGTCCCGGGCGTCCTCGTTCCGGGGTCGGTCGGGTGTCGGTTATCAGAATGTAGGTGACTTGCCTACGACGCGAGGCGGCGCGCGAAAGCGGCGCGGCCTGCCCCGCAGGGATCAGAGCACCAGGACCAGGCCGGTGATGAAGACGTTGGCCAGCGCCACGGGCAGCAGGATCTTCCAGCCCAGGTGCATGATCTGGTCGTAGCGGAAGCGGGGCAGCGTCCAGCGGATCTGGAACTGCAGGACGATGAACACGAACATCTTGAAGAGGAACGCGAAGACCATGGCCAGCGCCCAGAACCAGCCGGGCATGCCAATGAAGCCGTGAATCGCGGCGTCGGCGGGCACGAACGGGATGAGGTAGCCACCCAGGAACAGCGTGGACACCAGGCCGCCGAGCACAATCATCTCGACGAACTCCGCCGTGTAGAACATGCCGAACTTCATGCCGGAGTACTCGATGAAGTAACCGGCCACGATCTCCGACTCACCTTCTGGCGTGTCGAAGGGCGCGCGCTTGGTTTCCGCGTACGCGGCGGTGAAGAACATCAGGAAGCCCAGCGGCTGCACGAAGATGCCCCACTTGGGGATGAAGCCCCACAAGAGCTCCTGCTGCTTGAGCACCATCTCGTTGAGCTGCACGGTGCCGAACACCATGATGAGCCCGATGATGCTGAGGCCCATGGAGATTTCGTAGGAGATCATCTGCGCCGAGGCGCGCAGCGCACCCAGCAACGCGAACTTGTTGTTGGACGCCCAGCCCGCGAACGCGGTCCCGTACACGCCAATGGACGCAATGGCGAAGATGTAGAGGATGCCGACGTTGAGGTTGGCCACCTGCAGGTGATGCAGCATGCCGCCGATGATGACGTCGGGGCCGAAGGGGATCACCGCGAAGGTCACGAACGCGGGCACCAGGGCCACCCAGGGGGCCAGCGTGTGGAGGAACCGGTCCGCGCGCGCGGGGATGAAGTCCTCCTTGGTGATCATCTTGATGGCGTCGGCGAGCGGGAAGAGCAGGCCCAGACGCCCCAGGAAGTTCACCACCGGCTGCAAGAGCGGCCCGACGAGCGGGATGTTCTTGATGATCGGGATGGTGGCGCGGTTGGGACCAATGCGGTCCTGCGAGAACGCACTGATCTTGCGCTCCAGCCACGTCATCACCGGCGCAATCTGCAGGATGACGAAGATGACACCGCCCGCCTTGAGGGCCGCGGCAAGGAACGAGTTGGAGACGGCAACGTTTTCCATGGGGGTGCAGACCTCGAGCGTGCGTCAGCGGGTCGTCGTCACGGGGTGGGCATGGGGAAGTCGGCGGGCGGCTTGCCCTCCCCCATCTTCTTGGGCGCGGTGGTCTCGCCGGCACGCGCCACACCATGCTCGCCCACGGCGTCGTACGTCAGCCCCTCGAAAAGCGGGACCTGGCGCGCCATGTCGGCGAGCACGGCCTCGGGGCTGTCATGACGCAGCACCACGTCCAGCTGGCGACCGAGCAGCTCCAACATCTTCCACGCGGGGTGCGCGTCGCCCGGCGGCGGCACGGCGGGGTTGAGCCGCTGCACACGACCAAACGCGTTCACCCACAGCCCGTCCACCTCGGTGGCCCACGCAATGGGGATGGCCACCTGCGCCAGCTGGCTGGTCACCACGTCCTCGCTGGAGAGGCACACGAACGCCTCCAGCTTGCTGAACGCGGCGGCCAGGCGGTCTGCGTCCGTCGTCGGCAGCTCACTGCCCACGAGGAGGAGCGCCTTGATCCTGCCCGCCTCGATGTCCTTGAGGAGGTCGTTGCCGTCCTTGACGGTCTTGGCGCCCAGCGCGTTGTGCACCGCCAGCGCGCCGCGACGGTTCGGATTGCGGTCGGCCAGCTTGAGGAACGCGTCGCCGGCCCAGGGCGGGTGACCGGTGACCGCCACGGCGCCGGCCTTGAGTCCCTCCGCGTTGAGGCGGCCCAGCACGTAGTGATCTTCCGACGTGAGATGCGCGCTGCCCGCCACCGCGAACGACGGCGTGCCCACGAAGTTGCGCAACAGCGCGCCCGCCTGGCGCAGCGCCACGTCGAGACCCACCTGCCGCGTCTTGCCGCCTTCACGGATGGTGGCCCTCAGCAGTCGACGCTCGCGCGCGCGGTGATAGGTCCAGCGTCCGTCGTCACACATCCACGGGCCGTTGACGAACGGGTTCTCGCGCGGACGGATGCGGTGCACCTGCTGCTCCATCTCCGTGGCATCCACGTCGACGTTGCAGCCACGCCCACAACCGCTGCAGATGCTCTGGTGCGGCTTGAGGAACCACGCGCGCACCTGGAAGCGGAAGTCCTTGCCAAGCAGCGCGCCCACCGGACAGATGTCCACGGTGTTCATGGCGTACGGGTTGTCCAGCTGCTTGCCCTCGGCGGGGGCGATGTAGCTGCGGTCACCGCGGTTGATCTGCGCCAGCTGGCTGTCCAGCGCAATCTCGTCCATGAAGCGGATGCAGCGCGTGCAATTGATGCAGCGCTCACCGTCGTACATGATCTGCGGGCCGATGTCGTAGGTCTTCTGCTTGGCTTCCTTGTGCTCGGCAAAGCGCGAGGGCTGGTTGGAGTACTTGAAGTAGTTGTCCTGCAGGTCGCACTCGCCGGCCTTGTCGCAGACGGGGCAGTCCAGCGGGTGATTGATGAGGATGAACTCCAGCACGCCCTTCTGGACCTTCTGCGTCTTGGTGCTGACGGTGTCGATCTCCATGCCGTCGGCGGCGATGGTCTGGCAGGCGGGCATGGCCTTGGGCCAGTCCTTGCCGTTCTGCTTCCCGTGCACCAGGCACATGCGGCAGTTGGCCGCGATGGTGAGGTGCGGGTGGTAGCAGAAGATGGGGATCTCGATTCCCGCCTGCTTGGCGGCCTCCACCACGTTGGTGTTGGGCGGGACCGTGACCTCTTTGCCGTCAATCTTCAGCGTGGGCATGGAAGCAACTCGCCTCTCTGATGCGCGCTCCAAATGGGGGAGCCTTTGGGAGGGGTCGCGGTCGTACTTGATGACGCCACCTCGCGCAATGGCGATGGAGCGAGACCTGCCCGGCTGAAACCACGTCCACGCCACGCGGTTCTTCCTCCCCCTCCCCATCCCCCTCCCTCTC
>JBFMGU010000254.1:0-15394 GCA_040752415.1 Myxococcota bacterium | reverse complement strand
AACGCCGGGTCCGCGATCCGCTCGCGAACCCGGCGCCCGTGGTGATGCCTTGCTCACTCCTGCGGGATGCCGTTGGTGGCCACCGCGTCCAGCGCCGCCATCATCTCGGCGGGAACGTCGGCCAGGCTTGGGATGTTCAGCGCATCCAGGCTCTGCTCGAAGACGTCGTGGCAGTCGGTGAGCTCGCCTTCCTTGGCCACCTGCACGGTGCCGGCGTCCCCGCCCTGCGCGTTGAGCTCGAAGTACAGGCGCTCCACGTTGTCACCCCAGCACTCCACACCCTCACCGGCGGTCCAGCCCTCGGCCTCCACGTCGCCACCGGTCAGGCGCGCTTCACCGCGACCGATGCCGTTGTTGAAGAACGCCAGGCGCAGCCCCAGAGTCTCCTGCAGCGTGCTCGGCGTGCCGCCGTCGGTGGCGGGGGTGTGGATGTCGCCGGTGATGTTGAAGTCCACGAAGCTGAAGCCGTGGTCGGTGGCCTGCACGTGGCCGTACAGGTAGTCCAGGTCCGCGGCCTGCGCGGTGGGGTTGTCCCTGGGAATGAAGTTGCGGAACGCCGCCACCACGAACGTGTTGACCTTGGTGGCGTCCTGCTCGTCCGGGCCGCGAGCGTAGAGGGTGATGTAGCGGCCGCGGTCGAGATCGCCGTGACCGGGGTTGTGCTCCTCCTCCCACGCGAAGTTGGCCTCGAAGTCCCACAGGATGACGCCGCTGCCGTACTCGTCGTTGCTCTCGTCGGCGTCGGGGTTGGCGCCGCCCCAGATCACCGGAGCGTAGGTGGCGGTGTCATTGCCAATGCCGCGCAGGATGGCCCAGGTGTAACGGAAGTCCGCGCCGGTTCCCTCGTCCTTGGCGTAGACCATCCACTTGTCATTCGCGGGCGCGGCGGAGTCCTCGTTTTCGTGCGGGCCCCAGACGAACTCGAGCGTCTCGCTGTTGTAGACGGTGGGCTGCTGGTCGGTGATGGCCTTCAGCGTCTCGATGATGAAACGCACCGAGCCGTTGATGCCCTGCACAATGGGCTTGGCGTGCTCCGGGTACTCCGCCGGCGCGCCCACGAGCGGCTGACCTCCGGAGGACTGCGACGCGGGATCCGGCTGCGGCGCTTCCAGCCAACCCATCTGGGGCAGCTCACGGCGGTACCGCTCCAGGCGCGCCTGGTCGACGCTTCCCGACGAGCCGCTGCTGCCACTTCCGCTGCCGCTGCTGGAGGCCTGACCGCTGCTGCTTCCTCCCGTGGAGCTGCTGGACGACGAGCCGGACGCCGCGCCCGACGACGAGCTCGTGGAGGACGAGGAGCTGCTGCTGTTCTCCCCGCCACTGCAGGCGGCAAAGGCGGCGAGGACGGCCGCGACGGTCAACGACGTGCGGAAGTGACGGGTGGACATGGTTGCATCTCCATGGTGGTGGAACGCCGGGGACCACGCCCCGGGCGTCGGGGTTGCGACACCCCTACTGACACCGCACCCCCCGCAGATGGGAAATCATTCCTCAAGTCCGGACGCCATCAAGTTTTTCCGGCGGGCTGCTCGCCCAGGATCTCGTAGGTCTCCACCGCGCCGCTCTTGCCCTTGAGGTTGGCGGCCCCACGCGCTGCGACCTGGATCACACCCGCAATGGCCTCCGCGGTGCTCTTGCCCACGAGGACCTGTCCCGGCGCCGCCACCGACTCCAGGCGCTGCGCCACGTTCACGGTGTCGCCCAGGCACGTGTACTCCATGCGCAACGGGCTCCCCACCGTCCCGGCCACCACCTGCCCGGTGTTGATGCCGATGCGCAGCTTGAGCTGCTCGTCGGACGGGCGGGCCTGCATGAGCGCGGCAAAGGCCTGCTGCATGGCCAGGGCGCAACGCGCGGCGCGCACCGGGTCATCCTCCGCGGGGAACGGCGCGCCAAACACGGCCATGACGGCGTCACCAATGTATTTGTCGACGGTGCCGCGGTGCTCGTAGACCACGCGGGTCATCTCGGCGAGGTAGCTGTTGAGCAACGCGCCCACCTCGGCGGCGGTGTGCTTCTCCGCGTAGCTGGTGAAGCCGCACAGGTCGCAGAACAGCACGGAGGCCTGGATGGTCTCCAGGAAGAGCAACGGCGCGCTCCCGTCGGAGGAGGCGCGTTTCTCCATCAGCTTCTCGACGACCTCCGGCGTGTGGAAGCGCTCCAGCGTCTGCCGCAACGCCTCCTGTTGCGCCACCTTCTGCTTCAGTCGCGCGCGGTCCACGCCCAGCGCGGTGAGATGGCCCAGCGCACCGGCGAGGTCCTGTTCCGCGTCGGAGAACGGCACGTGACGCGTCATGTAGATGACACCCACGGACTGCTCCGCGCGCAGCATGGGCACCGCGAGCACGGCGCGCAGGTCCAGGCTGAGGACGGACTTGTTGGCCGCGAAGCGCTCATCCGCCTGCGCGTTCTCGGTGGCCACCGCCATGCGCTTGCGCAACGCCTGCTCGACGACGCTGCGCGAAAAGCCACTGGGAGGCGTGCTGTCCTTGTGATGCTGCACCGCCATGGGCGTGAGTGAGCCCACGTCGGCGGGAGCGCCCTCCGGCGTCATCAACATGGAGACGGTCTGCGCCCGCGTGGCCTGCAGGAGCGTATCCGCCATGGCGCGGAGGAAGTCCTGCTCTCCCTGCGCCTCACCCAGCTCCGCCGCCACCTTGTAGACCAGGCGCAGCGCCAGCTCCTGCGTGGCATCCTGGTTCTTGGCCAGCGCGGCCAGCGTCCGGGCGTCGTCGACGGCAGCCACGGTGAGCTGCGTGCCGTGCTGGGTGAGTCGACGGTAGAGCGCGCTGTCGCTGACGGAGCGTTCCCGCAGCTGTTCCGAGGCCACCGTCTTCTGCTGGGACCATTGCACGTCCGGACGTTCCAGCACGCCGCTGTTGCGACGCGCCGCCGCGGGCAGGTTCATGGGACCGGTGTTGCGCGCCGGCGGTCCGGAGGCGCCCGGCGGGCGCGGAAGTGACGACGTCACCGGGTCCTGCGCGAGCGGGCCCGCGTTGCCCTCCGTGGCGGAAACCAGGGGCAGCTTGTCATCCGCGTCGGTGGCCACCCGCACGTCGACGCTCCACTCGCCGAGCGTGAGCTTCTCCTTGCCGCGCAGGACACTGCGCTGCACGCGCGTCCCGTTGATGAGCGTGCCGTTGAAGCTGCCCTGGTCCTCCACGCTGACGTCGCCATCCGTGCCCACGTGCAGGCACGCGTGACGACGACTGACGCGTTTCCCGTCGAGCGTGAAGTGGCAACCCGGGTCGCGTCCCAGCAGGTAGTCGCCTGGTCCCACGCGGGCGCGCACCGGCGGCATGCCCGCCGCCACGCACTCCACCACCCACTGCTGGACCTTTGCCTGACCCACCGCGCCTCCTCGCCAGGGACGCACGGTAGCGCGGCGGAGGCCGCCAGGAGAACTTTGCGCCGCGGGCCCGAACTCTCGCGCGGATCCGGGACGGTTGACATGCCCACCGGCGCGGGCGGTACGCAGCGAATAGATAGGGCCGCCATGATGCCTGCCACCGTCACCACCCCGAGACGTCGTCGCACACCCTCCCGCAAGGGCCAGCTCCAGCAGCTGGGGCCCTTTGACATTCCCCACGTCGGATCACGCCTGGTGCGCCTGTACCTTCCGCCCGGCTACCACGAGAAGACCGACCTCCATCCGCTGCTCGTGATGTGGGACGGACAGAACGTCTACGACGACGGGCCTTCCTTCGCCGGCGGGTGGCACCTGCATGAGGCGCTGGATCGTCGCGCGGCGCGACGCAAGCAGGTCCCGGTGGTGGCAGCCATCGATCACGGCGGCGGGCTGCGCATCCGCGAGCTGGCCCCGTACTACACCAACGGAGAACCGCTGCTGGACCCGTTGCTGGACTGGGTGACGCGCAACCTGCTCAAGCTGCTGCACGACACCTACCGGCTCAAGCGTGAGCCTGAGTTCACGTACGTGGGGGGCTCGTCGCTGGGTGGGCTGGCGAGCCTGTACGCGCACTTCCGTCATCCGCAGGCCTTTGGCGGTTGCATGGCCATGAGCCCCAGCCTGTTCCTCGGCCGCGGGTCGATCTTCCGGTTCGTCGAGAGTCAGCCCAAGCCGTGGCGCACCAAGGTCTACGTCGACGGCGGTGGCAACGAGATGCGCGGGACGCTGCTGCGCATGGGTGATCAGCTCGCCGGGATCCTGCGCGCCAAGGGCTACAACGACCAGGAGCTGATGTGGCGGCCGGTGAAGCGCGGCGCGCACAATGAGCGACACTGGCGCGCCCGCCTGCCCAAGGCGCTGCGCTTCCTGTACGGCTGACCAACCGGGACTTTGACGACGGAGCGCGTTGGTCGCATCCTGTTCCCCTCATGTGCGGCATTGCCGGTTTCTTCACGCCTGGCTCGTCCCAGCCCGCGTCCACGCTCACGCGCATGATGGACCGCCTGCGGCACCGCGGCCCCGACGGGGATGGCGTGCTCCACGTGGTCCGTCACGAGGACGCTCTGGTGACGACGGAGCGCGCTGAGAGGGTTGAAGCCGCGCTGGGGCATCTCCGGCTCGCCATCGTCGACCTCTCTCCCGACGGTGCGGAGCCCATGGCCAACGAGGACCGCACGCTGTGGCTCACCTTCAACGGCGAGATCTACAACCACGCCGCGCTGCGTGCGGAGCTCTCGGGCCACATCTTCCGCAGCCGCTGCGACGCGGAAGTGATCCTGCACGGCTACGAGGAGCACGGCGTCTCCTTCTTCCGGCGCATGCGCGGCATGTACGCGTTCGCGCTGCTGGATCTCCGGCGGGAGGAGCTGCTGCTGTGTCGGGATGCGTTTGGCATCAAGCCGCTCTGTTACGCTCCCCTGGGCCAGGGGGTGGCGTTTGCGAGTGAGCTCAGCGCGTTGGAGGCCGCCGGTGTCGTCGGGGAGGTCCATCCGCCATCCGTCATGAAGTACCTGGCGCTGGGCTACGTGCCCGCCCCACACACGATCTTCTCCAACGCGCACAAGCTGATGCCGGGCGAGTGTCTGCGCATCCACGTGGGCGGGCGGGAGCGCGTGGACCTGCGTGAGCCGCCCCTGCCCCCGGTGCGCCGACCGGCGCGCACCTGGAATGACGACGACACCCGCGCCGTGCGCGACGCGTTGGATACCGCGGTACGCGAGCACCTGGTCTCCGACGTGGAAGTGGGCACGTTCCTGAGCGGCGGCGTGGACAGCGCGTTGGTCACCGCCGCCATGGTCGACGCGCAACACGCGCCGGTGCAGGCGTTCACCATGGCGCTGGATGACCCGCTGCTCGACGAGAGCGAGGCGGCCACGCACGTCGCGCGGGCGCTGGGCGTGCGGCATCACGTGCGCAAGGTCCAGGCGGAAGACGCGCTGCGACGACTGCCCGGGATCCTGGGCGCCCTGGACGAGCCATTGGCCGACCCCTCCATCCTCCCGACGAGATTGTGCGCGGAGCTGGCCCGGGAACACGTCAAGGTGGCACTGAGTGGCGACGGAGGCGACGAGCTGTTTGGCGGCTATTCAAGACATCACCTGCATGGCGCCCTGGCGCACCTGCGCAAGCTGGGCAGTGCGTTCTCGTCGGCGGTGCGGCTTGCGGCGGAGGCGCCTTCCGAGGTCCTGCTGCGCGCGTATCGCAGTGCTCCGTCGTCACTCGGTCTGCCACCGCTGACGGCGCCGGAACGGAAGCTGCGCGCAGCCGCGCGTGGGTTGGGCGAACCCGCGCCCCTGGAGTACGGGCGGCTCTTCCGCGCGGGGCTGCCCGAGGAGTTGAGCGCATTCTCGTCGACGGATCCGGTGGAGGATCACCTGCGCCGCCTGGCGGCAGGCTATGAAGTGGCTGACCCACTCTCACTGGCCCAGGCCATGGACCTGCGCGGCCACCTCCACGACGACATCCTCACCAAGGTCGACCGCGCGAGCATGGGTGTGGCGCTGGAGGCGCGCGTGCCGTTGCTCAGCGACGTGGTGGGAGAAGCCGCGGCGGGGCTCCCAACCGAGGCGCTGCGTCGTCGGACGGAGGGGAAGCGGGTGTTGCGCGCGCTCCTGGCGGAACGCCTGGGTGACGCCGTGGCAAACGCGCCCAAGCGGGGATTCTCGTTGCCACTCTCGCGCTGGCTCTCCGGTCCACTCGCCGGGTGGCGACGGGACGCGCTGGGCAGCCTTGCCAGCCGCGACCTCCTTCCCGCCCACGCGCTGACCCAGGTGGAGCGCGCTCACGACGACGGCGAAGACCACGGGCCGCTCCTCTTCGCGCTCTGCGCACTGGAGATGTGGCTCCGCGCGCGGCCCGGGCGGTGACCATGCGCATTGTCCACGTCATCACCGACCTGCGTCTGGGCGGAGCGGAGACGGCGCTCGTCGGGCTCGCGCATGCGTCGGCTCGTCGGGGACATCGCGTGGAGGTGGTGGCGCTGAAGCAGCTGGGGCTGGCCGCGGCCCCACTGCTCTCCTCGGGGATTCCCTGCAACGCGCTGGGGGCACCGGAGACGCCCGGGGTTGGCCTGGTCTCCACGGTGTCCGTGCTGAGCGCGCACCTCCGCAAGCGCTCCGCCGACGTCATCCACGCGTGGCTCGCCAGCGGCTGCGCGGCAGTGCACCTGGCAACGTCGCCCGAGCAACCCCGGGTCTACGGCATCCAGGTCACGGACACGCCGCCGCCCGCGGTGTGCGCGTTGTTGGCGTCGGGGAGTGGCCCGCATGTGCAGTGGGTGGCGGCGAGTCGCGCCGCGGCAGCGTCGTGGTCGCGTGCGGTGCCAGGCAGCGCAGCAACCATGCGAGTCATTCCCAACACGGTGGAGGTGGAGGCGCCGCCCGTCCCGGAGCCGCCCGGTGCACGGCCGCTCTTCCTGGGCCGCTTCGCCCACCAGAAGGGCCTGGATGTCCTGCTGCGCGCACTCGTGGACACCGACCTCGTCGTCGACATCCGTGGCGCGGGCCCTGAGGAGGCGCGCCTGCGAGCGATGGCGAGGGAGCTGGGCGTGGAGCAACGCGCGAACATGCCCGGCCCCACTGCGAATCCGCTCACCGCGCTCAGCAACGCCTCATTTCTCGTGCTCCCCTCGCGCTCGGAGGGCATGCCGCTGGTGGTCATGGAAGCCATGGCGAGCGCACGGCCCGTGGTGGCCACCGCGGTGGGCGGGACCGACGAGGTGGTGCTCCACGAGGAAACCGGCCTGCTGGTGCCGCCGGAAGATCCCGATGCGCTGCGCAACGCCATGCTGCGCCTCTCTCACGACGCCAAACTGCGCGAACGCCTGGGTCGAGCCGGACGGGAGCGCTGGGCCAGGCACTTCCGTCACGACGTGGTGGTGGAGCGGTTCCTGCAAGCCTACGCCGACGCGCGCGCGGGCTGACGAGGTCCTCATGCGAAGCTGGCCCCTCGCACCGACGATGATCCTGATGACCGGACTCTTGCACGCAAGCGTGCCAGAGGAACGGAGCGGCCTGAGCACCGAGCGTCGACTCGCGGATGTTCCCCGACCCGCGGGAAGGACGAGCCGTCACGACACCGTGGCGCACCGCCTCCTGGACCTGGAGGCGCCGACCGGGCGGGTAGCACCGGCGATGTATGGCCTGCTGGATGACATCGTCGACGACGTCCGCAAGCGCGCGGGCAGCGCCAATGTCGCGAAGCGTGAAGACGCCATGCAGGCGCTCAAGTCCGTCGAGGACGTGCTCGCGCAGCGCGGTTTTGTCTATCCGCCGTGGGGATACGTGGAGCATCTCTCGGAAGCGCTGACGCCTCACCGCGTGGACGCGGAGCACCTGGAACGCGTGGCGCGGACCGTGGAGAACAAGAACCGGACCGTCAGGAGTCGCGCTGATGCAACCTGGTACTTCGCGGACTGCGACACCTATTCGTTCATCTACCTTGCCGTCGGGGAAGTGCTGGGGTGGCCGCTGGAGTTCATGGAGGTCCCGGGCTTTGGCGACGTGGGACACCAGTACATCCGATGGAACCTGGGCGCGGAACGGATTGTATGGGAACCCATGTCCGGCACCACGCGCTCCTACGACAACGGGAGCCTGGTGACCGTTGCGCAGTTCAACGGTTACACACGTGCGCTCGTCGCGCAGACGTGGGGGGTCAACCATCGTCACGCCGAGGCGCTGGCGGAGTACAGGAAGGCGTTGGCGCTGGGCTATCGCAGCCTACCGGTGCTGAACAAAGCCGCGTGGCTCATGGCGACGTCGCCACAACCCGGTGTGCTGGACGGTGAGGGAGCGGCCAGGCTGGCGGATGAGCTGTGCACCCAGACCACGGATGCGAATTATCTCGACACGTGCGCAGCGGCCTATGCGCGTCGCGGCGACTTCGAGCGGGCACGAAGCTTCCAGGAGCGCGCCGTCAAGGGATTGTCGTCGGACTCAGCGGATGTGTCGGAGTTCGAGTACCGGCTGGAGCTCTATCGTCGCAACCGCGCGTACATGACGCTGCGGCCGGAGGAGCAGAAAGCGTGGGAAACGTGTGTCGCCGCGAAGCGGAGGAAGCCGGGCGAGATTGACGCGGAGTGTCCCGCGCCGACGAAGCGACACTGGCGTTGAGGTGGTCAGCGGCAGCTGCGGCGAATCAGGAGGTCGCCGGTGTTGGGGTTGTACACTCCCACGTGCATGCGCCCCTGGTGGAAGTACAGCGTTGGGGTGATTCCCCCCTTGACCCACCGCTCCTGCGCCACGGTCCAGTTCAGGCTCTTTCCATGGGGCTTGAGCACCGCCAACACCCCGTCCTCCGGGCGGTACGCAGCGAGGTAGTGTTCACCCTCGACATAGAGCGTACCAAACCACGCCCAGCCCTTCTCCATCTCACCCTCGATCACCGAGGAGGCCTCCCCTTGCTGGGTGGCGCGGGCAACGACGGTCTTGCCCGTTGCCGCGTCATACAGCAGCACGTGTATCGCCTGCTCGAGGACGAACACCTGGACGGCCGCCAGGCCTCGGATTCCGATGTTGCCCTCCGACAAATTGGGATCGTTGTAGAGCTCATCAACAGCCCACATGACGAGCTCGCCCTTTCCGCCAACGTAGCCGGAGAACGAAGGGTGACCCACCAGGCCCGCGTGCCCGAAGTGCGTGAACCCGGCGCGCCAGCTTCCGTACTTCCTCGTCGTGGAGTCCTGCGCACCGGGATTCACTTCCTCGTACTGCGCCTGTCCCGACTCCGGGTTGTAGAGAAAGAAGTGGGGCTTCTCCTTCAGCGTGAACGGCATGAACCCCTTCCACCCCTTCTTCCACTTTCCCGACCACACCTGCTCCGGCAGCTCCCCGTCGTCGCGAACGCGCGCGAACACGGTGGCGCCGGTCGTACCGTCGTACCCGATGAGATGGGGCTGCCCATCCTGGACGAAGGCCATCACCGACGTCCCGCCCTTGAGCCACGTCTTGCGCACCACGTCTTCCCAGCAGAATGCGCCCTTGCCCTTTCCCGGCCGGCCCTTTTGCGGAGGCGGGGCTTCCTCTTCCTCGGCACCACCTTTGCCCCATTCCTTTCCGAGCGCGGGCTGTTCGGCTTCCTCCTCCTCGTCCCGGGCGGCAACCCGCTTGGCCTTGGGCTGTTCCTCTTCCTCGGGCGCATCACCGGCCAGGTAGAACTTCCCGACGATGCTGCTGGACCGCCACGGAATCTGTTCACGGTTGGTCTTGATGGCCACGTCGTCACTGACTTCCTTGAACACGCCCTCGATGTCCACGCCCGGCTTCCTCAGGTACTTCACCAATGACGCCGTGAAGACGCCGTTGCTGTTCTCCGCGCCGTCGCTGGCGGTCTTTCCCGGGGAGGTGGCGTAGGCAATGAGCGAACCTTCGCCCGCGTTCACCTGCGCCAGGCCGCGCTTCCCGAAGGACCGGTTGGCCAGGAACGGATTGTTGCGACACGCGTCGAGCACGACGACGGTGACCGCGGGATGCTGCTGCTGGATGCCGTCCAGGAGCTGGTTGAGCGGGAAGGCCTCATAGGCCACGTCGGAAGCGCGCTGCGCGCTGAAGTCCACCGGCACCAGGTAGTTGGTCCCGTCGATCTCGATTCCGTGCCCCGCGTAGAACACGAAGACGATGTCCCCCTTGTTGATGTCGTCGACAAACGCGCCGGACGCGCGACGGAAGGCCTTGAGGTCCAGGTCGGACGCGCTGTGGACGGTGAACCCCAGGTCCTCCAGCGCCTTGCCCACGTCGCGCGCGTCGCGCTTCGTGTTCGGTAGCGGGCTTCCGGGATAGTTCGAGTTGCCGATCACCAGGGCCTTGCGCGGTGGCCCGCCGGGCGACGCACCCTGCGCATCATTGCCGTAGGAGATTCCAACGGTGCGGTTCTTTCCCTTGAGCGGCTTCTCCTTCACCGCGTAGGCCGTGGCGGCGGTGGCCAGGGCAAGCAGGACGGGAAGAACCAGGCGAACGGGCTTCGGGGTCATGGCTCACCATCGCGCGGAGAGGGAAGCGCGTAGGAAGTCGTGACCCAGTCTTGTCCGTGAGCGCGCCGCCTGTCGAGTGCGAGGATGTCTGCGCCATCACGGGCCGAACCCCTCCGTCAACCAGATTTCCAGCTGCCGCAGCTCCGGCGCCAGGGACGACGACGTCGCCACGCAATGCTGGCGCAGCTCCGCGTCCACCGCGCACGCGGTACATCGCTCCGCCTCCTCGAGTCCGATCCGGTACAGGCGAGCCATGGCCTCGAGGAGCTCCTGGTCAAACGCGTCCCCCGTGCGCTGCGCCAGCCGGTGCGGATTGTGTGCCACCGTCAACTCCACCTCGCGTGGGTGCGGCTCACACCCCTCGGTGGCCCCCACCTCGCCTGGGCCGGTGGCCAGGAGGTCGCGCAGCTCCTGCAGCTCCCGCGTCCTCTCGTCACGCATCACCGCGCACAGGCTGCGAAGCTCCGCATGCGTCGCCCGTTCCACGCATAGGACGTTGAGGTCCACCGCCAGCTCACGTTGAAGCATCATGTCCCGCAGGTATTGACGCGCAAATGAAGTGAGGCCCGAATCCGCGCCGACGCCGGACGTGAGCAACAATAACGTCGACACCCAGCACACAGCCAGAGCGCGGTCCAGGCCCATGACGAAGCCCATCCTCACGTGGACCTACGCAATCGCGAACCCACGATCACCCAACAGGTGGAATCCCTCACGAAGCGCGTGACTCCGACCGACGTCAGCGAAGGCGCGGGGACGCGGAAGAAGCGGACCGGACCGCGCGTTCATGACGCGGCCGGCGATCATCACGATTGTGGCGGGGGACGATGTGGGAGCGCGGTCATTCGCCGGACTGGGGTGCCTTCTCGGCGTGGCCCTGGGTTGCCGCAGCAGCGTGCCGACCGCCGTTCCCGCGCGCGAGGTGCGCCGCGCCGTATTGGATGGTGTTGCCGTGGAGCTCACGGTGGCCCCTCGCGCTTACCAGGTTGGGGAAGCCGTGCTCGTCGAAGGTCGTGACGTGGACGTGCGGTTCACCTTCACGGATGCGAACACGGGGCGGGCCCTGACGGGTTTGTCGCCGGGAGCGTGGATGGATCTGCGCGCTGAACCCGGAACATCCACATCGTGCAAGGACCGCGTCGCGGCGTTCGTGGGCGGGAGTCTGGGAATGCGGGCCACGGTGGACCTCAACGCCTACGAGGTCATCGCCCTGAACGACGACGCCAGCGTTGCCGTGTTCGACCCGCGGTTCAGTTATGGCGGCAGCAGGCTCCTCGCCTGGGTGAGGCTGGACGCACCGGGAGAAGACTGGCTGCTGGGCCAGGATGGTCGGCGGCTCTTTGTCAGCACACCAGAGGCTGGCGTCGTGGCGGTGGTGGATACAACGACCTGGGCGCTGACCCATCGCGTTCCCGTGGGACCTCACCCGACGCGCCTCGCCCTGTCTCCCGACGGGAAATATGCCTTCGTCAGCACCGGCGCGAATCTCGCCGCGCTGGACACGGACACGCTGAAGGTGGCCGCCACCATTCCGGTGGGACCGGGCCCACACGCCATCGCGTTCTCCGACGACAACCGCGTTGCGTTCGTGGTCAGTCGCGGCGCCGCCGCGGTCTCGGTGGTGGATGTCCGGACGCTCACCCGGCAACGCGAGGTGCGCGCTGGCGCGGAGCCCTTTGACGTGGCGTACTCCGATGCCGCCAAGGCCGCCTTCATCACCGACCGCGGGAACGGCGCCATCACCGTCGTCGACGGCGAGACCCTCGATGTTGCGACGGAACTGCCGGCGGAGCCGGGCCTGGGCGCCATCCGATTCGCCCCGGACGGCCGCATGGCGCTGGTGCTCAATCCAGGGCGTGGCCTGGTCCACGTCGTCGACGCAGCCACGACGCAATTGGTCTCCACCGGCAACGTTGGAGACGTCCTGGGCGAGGAGCCCGAGGAGATCGCGTTCACGAAGTACCTGGCCTACGTGCGCTCCCGTCGCAGCGAGCACGTGTTGATGGTGCCGCTGGACCAGCTGGGCATGGGCACACTGCACTTCGCGGACTTCCCCGCCGGGCAAGCACCGTTGGCCCGCGCGGCGAGAATGAGCATGGCCGCCACGGTGGTGCAGGCGCCGGAGGCCACCGCGGTTCTCGTCGCCAATCCCGCGGATAGGATGATCTACTACTACCGCGAAGGCCTTGCCGCGCCGATGGGCGGATTCCAGACCCATGGTCGTGAGCCACGCGCCGTCCTGGTGGTTGACCGCAGCCTGCGTGAACAGGGACCGGGCATCTACTCGACGACGGCGCGGCTTGGTGGCCACGGCACCTATGACGTTGCGCTGTTCCTGGACTCGCCGCGCGTGCTGCACTGCTTCGAGCTCGAGGTCTCGCCCGACCCGGCGCTCGCGCGTCAAGTTCCGTCGGTGCAGCTGACACCGCTGGAGGCGCCTCGCACCGTGACGACGGGAGAACCCGTCAGGCTTCGCGTCAAGGCCGCGGACTCGGCCACGTCGACACCACGCCAGGGGTTGCGTGACGTCGGGATGCTCGTGTTGCTGGCTCCGGGAACGTGGCAACGGCGCTTGTGGGCGCACCACGTTGGGGACGGCGTCTATGAGGGGACCGTCAACGTGCCCACGGACGGGTACTACCGCGTCTACTTCCAGCTTCCCTCGCACGGCCTCGGCTACCACGACGTTCCGACGCTTGGCTTCGTGGCGAAGCGAGACGAGGGGGACCCATGAGACCCTTGGTGTGCACCGCGTTGCTGTTCGCGCTCGCCTCGCCTCCCGTGTCCGCCGACCATTGCCACGGGGGTGCCCATGACGTTCCCACCACGTCCCCGTCCGCTGAGCCACGGACGCGCGCCGTCTCCGTTCCCGACGTCACGGTGGTGGACCAGGATGGTCGCGCGCTGCGTTTCCACTCCGACCTCGTGAAGGGCAGGGTGGTGGTGATCAGCTTCATCTACACCACGTGCACCACGGTCTGTCCGGTCATTGGCGCCAGCCAGCTCCAGCTCCGTCGTCACCTGGGAGACCGGGTGGGCCGTGACGTGCACCTGGTTTCCATCACGCTGGACCCGGTGAACGACACGCCACGTCGTCTCCGGGAGTGGGGCGCGAAGTTCCAGGCGGGCGGTGGGTGGACGCTGGTCACCGGCGCCAAGGATGCCGTCGACCGGCTGCTCAAGGGCCTGGGGGCCTTCACGCCCGACAAGGAAGCGCACGCGCCGTTCATCCTCGTCGGGAACGACGTCACGGGCGTCTGGGAGCGCACCTCCGGTTTCACGCCGCCGGCGCGCCTGGCGGAGCTCATTGACACTGTGGCGCAACGTTGAACGCGGAGGTCCCATGAAGAAGGCGTGGGTACTGGGAGCCGTGATCATGCTGGGCAGCGCGGGAATGGGAGGCGCTTTGCTCCTGGAGCCTGCAGCTCCGGACCCGCGCGTTCTGGCCGCGCGCAAGTACTTTGGCGACGTGACGTTGGTGGACCAGCACGGGCAGCGCCACCGGCTGTACAGCGACCTGCTGGAGGGCCGTGTCGTCGTGATCCACGCGTTCTTCACCAGCTGTCCCCACGTTTGCCCGACCATGAGCCGGAAGCTCCTCGAGGTGCAGGAGGCGCTGGGGGAGCGGGTGGGGCGTGATATCCGGTTCCTGTCCGTCTCCGTGGACCCCACCACCGACACGCCCGGGAAGCTGCGAGACTACGCGCATCGCTTTGACGCTGGTGAAGGTTGGATGTTCCTGACGGGGGAGAAGCAGGACGTCGAGCTCGCATTGCGCAAACTGGGGCAATACGTGGACGAGCCCAACAACCACACCAACATCCTCCTCGTGGGAAACGAGCGCACCGGCCTGTGGAAGAAGGCCATGGGCCTGGCCCGCACCGAAGAGCTTGTCCATCTCATCCGCGGCGTGCTCGACGATGGCTGAGCGCGCGCTCCCCAGCCTGGCCCCGGTCATGCTGCTGCTGGGCTGCACGCCCCCCATCGCTGGCGTCGGGGAACGGGGGCAACACATCTTCCTGCGCGGGGAGAGTCTCTCGGGCGGTGAGGTGGTGGCCGCGGTCTCTGCCAACGGCGTGGCGGTCCCCGCAAGCGTGCTGCCGTGCGTGGGCTGTCACGGTCGGAACGGCAAGGGCCGTCCCGAAGGAGGCGTGGCGCCCGCCGACATCACGTGGTCCGCGCTAACCCGACCCTATGCCATCACGACTCCGAGCGGACGAAAGCGCCCCGCGTACACCGAGGAGCTGTTGCGTCGCGCGATTACCGAAGGGGTTGACCCCGCGGGGAACGTCCTCCTGGATGCCATGCCGCGCTATCGGATGAGCAGCGAGGACCTCGCGGACCTGGTGGCGTTCATCACCCAGCCGCCCGCCACGCCAGGCGTCACGTCGGCGCGCGTCGTGGTGGGTCTGGTGGGCGGAGGTGGAGACACTGAGGATGTGCTTCGCGCCTACTTCGCGGAGGTCAATGCCGGCGGTGGAATCTACCGTCGCCACCTCGAGTTGGTGGTCCTGCACACGGCGAAAGGCGCTGTCACGGAGTCCGCGCAGCTGGAGCATGGGTTCCGCTCACAGCCACCGTTCGCCCTGCTGGTGGACACCGCGTGTGCGGGTTCCATGGATTGGCCCGCGGATCTCGTCGTGGTCCGGTTCGCGGATGTTCACGGCGCATCCCCCGGAGCGCTAAACCATCCCGCGGCGGCCGCGGCCAGGGCCCTGGTGCAGGGACTCCGACGGGCGGGGCGGGACCTGACCTCCGAGTCCCTGGCCCATGCGCTGACGTCGTTGGGCAGACGCGTGAACGCCTCCGGGGACTGAGGGGCAGCGTGAGAACGGTGTGCCCAGGTCGGCGAGGCGGGCGAACACCTAAGCGCCTGCGTCTAAGCAAATTGCCCATTCCGTAGTGGCGGGCGAACACCTAACCCCCCACGTTTGTCCCGCTGCGCCCACTCGCCCCCCTTCCCCAGTCCCAGGTTTCCGTCGTCACCGAGCCGGGGAAGGGGGGCAACCGATGGG
>JBFMGU010000253.1:0-15559 GCA_040752415.1 Myxococcota bacterium | reverse complement strand
GGACACCCGTCTTCGGCGGCGCCAGCGGGTACGGCACGGTGTTCAAGCTGGCCCCGGACGGCACCCACATCGTCCTCCACGAATTCAACGACAGCGACGGTGCGTACCCCTACGCCGACCTCGTCCGCGATGAAGCGGGGAACCTCTACGGGACAACCGTCTACGGCGGCGCCAGCGAGGTCGGCACGGTCTTCAAGCTGGCCCCGGACGGGACCCACACCATCCTCCACAGCTTCAACAACAGCGACGGTGCGTACCCCTACGCCAGCCTCATCCGCGACGACGCGGGGAACCTGTACGGGACGACCGTCAACGGCGGCGCCGGCGGGTACGGCACGGTGTTCAAGCTGGCCTCGGACGAGACCCACACCATCCTGCACGATTTCAACGACAGCGACGGTGCGTACCCCTACGCCGACCTCGTCCGCGATGGAGCGGGGAACCTCTACGGGACGACCTTGTATGGCGGCGCCAGCGGGTACGGCACGGTGTTCAAGCTGGCCTCGGACGAGACCCACACCATCCTCCACGATTTCAACGACAGCGACGGTGCGTACCCCTACGCCAGCCTCGTCCGCGACGGCGCGGGGAACCTGTACGGGACGACCGCCAATGGCGGCGCCAGCGGGGTCGGCACGGTGTTCAAGCTGGCCCCGAACGGGACTCACACCATGCTCCACAGCTTCAACGACAGCGACGGCGCGTACCCCTACGCCGGTCTCATCCGCGACGCTGCGGGGAACCTGTACGGGACGACGGAAAGCGGCAGCGGGAGCGTCGGTACGGTCTTCCGCTTCACGAACGGGGGCGGGGACACCACGCCTCCGGTGGTCACGGTGCCGGGCGACATGCTGGCGGAGGCCACGAGCGCCACGGGTGCCACGGTGTCCTTCACGGTCAGCGCCACCGACGAGACCACCCCCGACCTCGTCCCGACGTGCATGGCTGGCCAGACCACGGTGAGCTCGGGGAGCACCTTCCCCCTCGGCGCCACCACGGTCACCTGCAGCGCCACCGACGCCGCCGGCAACACCGGGAGCGCGGAATTCACCATCACCGTGCAGGACACCACCGCGCCGGTGGTGACCGTGCCGTCCAACATGGTGCTGGAAGCCAGCGGCCCCGCGGGACGGGCGGTCACCTACACCACGTCGGCCATGGACCTGGTGGACGGGACGCGCGCCGTCTCCTGCGACCGGCCTTCGGGGAGCACCTTCGGGCTGGGCACCACCGCCGTGACGTGCACCGCATCCGACACCCGCGGCAACGTCGGGACGCGCAGCTTCACCGTCACGGTCCGGGACACGCGGCCGCCCCTGGTGACCATCGTGGTCGCCAAGTCGGTGGTGACGTCGAACCCGCAAGGTGCGGTGGTGACATTCAGCGCCAGCGCCAACGACGTGGTGAGCGGCGCGCGGCCGGTGAGCTGCAGCCCGCAGTCGGGCACGCTGTTCCCCGTCGGGAAGACCACGCTGCGCTGTACCGCCACCGACGCCGCAGGCAACACCGGCGTCGCCACGGCGCTGGTCCAGGTGACCTACCGCAGTCCCTGATTCTGCTTTCCTGGAGAGCGTGTCGGCCACTTGGCCGCGCATCGCGCGGGGCTCGCGCGTCGGCCAAGTCACCCAAAGGTCGCGTTGTTTCTCGTCGGCAGATTTCACTCGGCGAATCCGTCGGTCACCTTCACCGACGGGGCCAGCGGCACGGGATTGGGCGCGTGCGACGTGGCCAGGGCCACCGTCACCGCCTGCGGCCAGGTACCCGCGAACATGTTGCAGTTGCCGGGCTCGTTGTCGAACGAGGCCACCACGCTGCCCAGCGTGTTGAGGAACTGCACGCTCTCCCGCTTGAAATGCAGGTCCTCCGTCTCGAACGCTTCCTTCAACGTGATGACGGTGCGCGCCAGCCCCACGGGGAACCCGTGCGTCCTCAGGCTCTGCGCGGTGCCCAGCAGCATTCCGGCGCTGTCGCGGCCGCTGAAGTAGACCACCGTGGCGCCCTCCCCCCAGCAGCGCTGCACAAAGGACCGCGCTCCGGCCAGCGGCTCGTCGTGGCGGATGTACTCATCCCGGAAGAAACGCGCCTTCCAGAAAGCCAGCGCGTCCTGGCACAGCACCGGGTCCGTCTCATCCACCTCCGCCAGCGTCTCCGCCAGCGTGTAGGGCAGCATCACGCGCGGGAACGCCTCCAGCTTGGCCAACAGCCCCGCGCGCCCCGTCTCCCGGGCGAACTCCCGCAGGATCTCCCAGGTGCGCGGGCCGTTGTCGAAGAGCGTCCCGTCCAGGTCAAAGAGCACCACCGGCTGACGGTTCCGTCGTCGCTCATGGGTGATGTGCTCCAGGACCTGCGCCTGCACCTCCGCGGGGGAATGCGTGACCACCAGCTGACAACGACGCGCCGCAACCATGCTCCGCTTGTGTGCTTCCTGCCCGCGGGACGTCAAGCCGTCACCGCCGGGGTGCGGCAGCCCCACACAGCCAGGGGTCGGAGGTCGTTTTCAAGGTCGCGGCGACAACGTGGGCTACAACGGAGCCCATGCTCGGCATGACCTGGAGACCGCGCCGGATGACGACGTGGATGCCCGCGGTGGCCCTGGCCGCCCTGGTGCTGTCCGCGCCCGCCTCCGCCGCGGAGAAGCCCCGTGACGACGGAATGACCGTGGTCATCAAGGACAAGGAGAAACCCGGGAAGAAGCCCGCGCCGTCGGAGCAGGCGCAGAAGAAGGGGCCGGCGCTCACGGGGGGAACGGCGCTGCTGGTGGCGGGTTCGGTGGGCGCCATGGTCCCGCTGCTCCTCTTCGTGGTGCCCTGCCTGTGGTTCGCCGCGTTCGGGCCGTACGCCGGGGCGTTCATCGCCTTTGCGTTGGTCTGGGGGGCGCTGATGACGGGATTGGGCGGCGCGGTGGTCTGGGCGCTGCTGGCCTACCTCTCCGACGTCAGGAGCGGGCTGGTCTTCCCGGTGCTGACCGCCGCCACCCTTGGCGTCGTGGGGACCCTGGTGAGCGCGGTGATGGCAGCGTCGGTGTTCTGGCCCTCCTTGTGGTTCCTGGTGTGGTCGGACACGCGCGGGCTGCGCTGGGACCGCTGGTGGTACTGGTGGACCCATCCCGTCACGGGCACGGCCATCTTCATCTCCACCTGCTTGTGGACCGCGGGCCTGGTGACGACGTCGATCCTGGCGCCGTTTGCCGCGGCGTGGGTGTACCAGCAGCTGGGCGCGCCCCGGGAAGACCAGGAATTCCGGCTGGACCTCTTCACCACCGGCAACGCCGCGGAGGACCTGAAGCGCGTCCAGAACGGCGGCAAGGAGGGCAAGGCGCGCGGGGCCACCAGCAGCAAGCCGCGTGAGCAGCCGGAGGGGAATGGCCGGAAGTCCTCACGGCCCACGTCGAGGAAGAGCACCGTGGGGCCGCGCAACAAGAACGTGGGTGCGGCGTGCAGCAGCAAGGCGGAGTGCCACGGGGTGTGCGCGCAGGAGGAACGCTTTGGCGGAGGCATGTGCACGCAGAAATGCCAGTCCACCAGCGGCTGTCCCGACGGAGCCGCGTGTGTGTCGGGCGGTGTGTGCGCGGTGAGCTGCGAGACGGACGGCGACTGCGCGGGCTACATGCAGGGCTACGTGTGTCGTCCGGTGGAGGGGATCAGCGGTGCATCCATTCGCGCGTGTGTGGCACCATGAGGGCCTCATGACGAGACGCATCCGGGTGGCCGGGGTGGTGGTGACGACGGTGCTGGCCTTGGCCGGTTGTGACGAGGCGTTGGGGGTGGATGTCTGCGGCAAGCTGTGTGACGTCGACGCCGACTGCGGGGACGCCTACACCTGCACCGGCGGACGTTGCGGCGGTGACCGCTGTGGTGGTTCCACCCCCGCTTCCACGTCATCCAGCGGGTCCCTCTCCACGTCGGTCAGCACGTCGAGCGGCAGCGCGTCCTCGTCGGGGAGCGGGTCCAGCTCGTCGGGGAGCGGGTCCAGTTCGTCGGGGAGCGGGTCCAGTTCGTCGGGGAGCGCGTCCAGCTCGTCGGCGAGCGTGTCGTCGTCGAGCAGCGGCAGCGCTTCCACGTCCAGCTCCTCCTCCGCGACGTCATCCTCAAGCGCCACCATCTCCAGCAGCTCCAGCTCGTCGGGCGGGGTGGACGCGGGGCGCCCGGACGCGGGCACTCCCGACGCCAACGTGACCTGTCAGACCGGCAGCGGGCCGGTGGCGGTGGGAGAGCTGTGCGGGCCGGGACAGCTGTGCACCGCCAATGGAACGTGCGCGAACTGCAACTCGCCGGTGGCGTGCGGTGAGACGTGCGGAAACTGTCGCGACCTGCCGATGTCCGTGGGTGAAGGGGACTACTACCGCTGCGGCACCAGCTTCGGCCCGCTGGACCAGGCCTGCTACACCATGCCGTGCAGCCTCAACACCGCGAACTGCAACGCCGACGACGTCGACCAGTGCGAGGCCGACCTCAACGACCCCAACACCTGCGGCTCCTGCTCCACGGTGTGCGAGTCTGGAAACTGTCAGCAGCGCATGTGCCGCTGCGGTCCCGAGGCGTGTCCATATGGACAGTTGTGCCAGGGAAGCCGCTGCCGTTGCAGTGCCAACAGCGAGTGTGACGTCGACGCCGGGTACGAGTGCACCGGCGACCAATGCACGCACCTGTAGGCTTGTGCCCGGAGCCCGCCGGCAATCCAGGGAAGCTGGCGAGGCGTGAACCCGACGGTGCCCTTCTCCCTCGTCGTTGACCGTCCCGCCTTCCCCGACTCCAACGTCATCTCCAGCAACGACACGTGGGGGAGCCGACACGAACGGCGCCGCGGACGGTGCCACCACGTCCATGGACACTTGTCACCCGGGGCGCGCCGGCTACCTCCATTCCCAGAGTCTTCCCACCGTCGGGAACCACGCTGAATCCATGGTGGTTCCGGCCGTGCCTTCTCCAGGTGGGAGGGTGAGGCATGGGCACTGCGGAGGCGCTGATGCCACGGGTCATCATCCTGGGATTCCCGGTTCCCCTGGACCCGCGGTTGCCCATCCGGGTTGGAATCTCGGCGGCATTCCCCGTGGCGGCGCTGGCGTGGGTGATCCCGCCGCGCCTCACCCGTCTCCTCTACGACCGGCTCCACGCCCCGGAAACGCCACCCCACGCCCGCCACGCGCGACCACGACCGGCATGAGGGCCCATGTGTCGGCGCGCGCCGCGCTGGTGGTCCTGCTGCTGTGGGCGCCACGGCTTGCGCTCGCCGGGGAGGAGGGAGATGAGGACACGTGTCGTCGTCCCGCGCTGCAGCTGTTGCGGGCGGAGGAGGACCATTCGTCGCTGCGCGCCGCCGCGTGCAGGACGGAGCTCCTGGACCCGTTGAAGTACATCCCGCTGTGGCCGGAGAGCGTGTACTTCACCCTCGGCGGCGACGTCCGGGAACGGTATGAGCTGGTGAGGAACCCGTCCTGGGGCCGCGGGAAGCAAGACCCCAGCGGGTACCTGCTCCAACGCTACAGCGGGCATGCCAGCCTCCACCTGGGACCCTATTTCCGGGCATTCGTCCAGCTTAGGAGCGCGTTGGCCACCGGGAAGGCCGCGGGTCCGGGTCCGGTCGACGAGGACACGCTGGACGTCCAGGCGTTGTTCCTGGAGCTCAACAGCAGTTCCGGTCCGGCGTTCGCCGTGATGGCCAGGGTGGGCCGGCAGGAAGTTTCCTATGGCTCCTCGCGACTCATCTCGGTGCGGGACGGGCCGAATGTCCGTCGGAGCTTCGACGGCGTCCGCGTTGTGGCGTCACTGGCGGGATGGCAGGCCGACGCGTTCCTGCTCTCGCCCGTGGCGACGAGCCGCGGGGCGTTCGACGATTGGCACGACCCCGGGGAGACGCTGTGGGGCGTCTACGTTGCGGGAGAGCTCATCCCGGGCGTGGTGGGCCTGGACCTCTATCAACTGAGCCTGGCCCGGAGGGACTCGTCGTTCTCCGGCATCACCGACGACGAGCTCCGCCACTCCCTGGGCCTGCGGGTCTGGGGCGAGGTCTCTTCCTGGGACTACGACGTGGAGGGCGTCTACCAGGTCGGCACGTTCGGCTCGTCGGAAATCCGGTCGTGGTCCCTCGCCAGCGACGTGGGATTCCGGCTCACCCGCCTGCCGGGCCGCCCCCGCTTGGGACTCCGCGCGAACGTGACCAGCGGGGATGTGGCTCCGTCGGATCACGTGCTGCAGACATTCAACCCGCTCTACCCCCGAGGCACCTACTATGGAGAGGCCGCGCTCATGGGTCCGCAGAACCACGTCGACCTGCACCCCGCGGTGGAGCTCCGGCTGCCCGCCAACCTGCGCGTCAGCATGGACTGGGATTTCTTCTGGCGGACGTCGCTGGCGGACGGCGTCTATGCCGCGTCGGGCGCGCTGCAGGTGCCGGGCGACCGGAGCAAGGCCAGGTACGTGGGCAGCCAGGTGTCCTGGGATGTGGCATGGCTTCCCGTGCCGCAAGCCACGTTTCACCTCTCACTGGCGCACTTCTTCGCGGGGCCTTTCCTGCGTGAATCCGGGCCAGGTCGCGACGTGGATTTCTTCGCAGCCTGGCTGTCGCTGCATTGGTAGCGGAGGTTCCGCACCGCTCGTGAGCGCACACCGCGGCGCGGTCGTGGTCTTCGTCCGCTTCGGAACCAGTTAGCGACAGTTAGCGTACGAATAGGACCCGCACGAGCTTCCCCGCTGGTCTGGCGCACCCGGCGCCACCATCCGATGCCGTGTCTGTCCGGCCTGAACCGCGTGGTCCTCGCAAGGACCCCACCGCGATTGCGAGGACGCGCGGGTCGACCGACCATGGCGGAGGGTCGGCGTTCAACGTTGTCGCGCCCCAATGCTCCACGTTGTTCCGGCGGGGCAGCCGCGCGCGCTCATGCGCCACAGCACCCGTCAGCGCTTGGCCCTGGACAACACCCTGGAACGGTGACGACGCAGGTGGTGACGCGCGGTCAACGTACGCGTGCCTTCGCGCGTCGATAGTGCCGTGGCCACGCACAGTGTGCGCGCACCGGAAACTTGACCGGGTCCCGGTTGGTGTGGGAGCCCGAACGGGATCAATCGCCCTGGGAGGGAAACGTGTCACTTCGCTCGCACCGTCTGCTTGTTGCTGCGCTGCTCCTGGGGGGCTGCACCCCGCCCCCGGAGGAGCAGAAGAAGGTCATCACGTTGGGCGCCATCCTGGACCTCACCGGCGACCTGGCGGACATCGGCTCCGAGGAGCTGGACGCCGCAAAGCTCGCCGTCGAGGAGATCAACGCGGCAGGCGGTGTCCTCGGCGCGACCTTGGCGCTGGACAACCGCGACCCGGCCCTGGACAAGGACAGGGCCAAGGCTGGCGCCCAGGCGTTGGTGGACGTGGGTGTTCCGGCAATCCTGGGCAGTACCGCAAGCGGTGTGACCCTGGCGGTGGCGGAGGTGACCGTGCCGGCGGGCGTGGTGCTCATCTCGGGCGCGTCCACGTCCCCGCTGCTCACCACGGTTGCCGACGACGGCCTCCTGTTCCGCACCACGCCCTCGGACGCGCTGCAGGGTCGGGTCCTGGCCCAGCGAGCCCGCGCCAAGAGCCTCACCCGCGCAGCCACCATCTACGTCCCGGGCGCGTACGGAGAGGGCCTGTCCAACGCCTTCCGGGACGCGTTCGTCGCCGCGGGGGGCACGCTCACCTCCGCCACGGCCTACACCGAGGCGCAACAGAGCTACACCGACCTGCTGACGACGGTCTTCGCGGACAACCCGGAGGCCGTGGTGCTGGCGGGGTACCCGGTGGACAGCGCGCAGATCATCAAGGACTACCTGCTCGCCTTCGCGGACAGGAACACGCAGTGGTTCTTCTCCGACGGGCTCTCCGACACCGGGTTCGTCACGCTCGTCGGCGGCAGCCAGTTCACGTTCCCGCACGAGGGCACCGCGCCCGCGCGGCCGCAGGGTGAGCGCACCAGCGCGTTCAACGCGGCGTTCTCCGCGCGCTACGGTCGCGAGCCCGCGGCAGGCTTCACCGGTGCCGTGAACATCTACGACGCGGTCTATCTCGTGGCGCTGGCCATGGAGGCGGCGGGACAGGCCCAGGGTGCGGCGATCAAGACCAGGCTTGCCGATCTGTCCGCGCCCGGCGGTGCCACCTTCTCTCCCGCCACGTTCAAGGACGCGCTGGCGGC
The DNA here is from genome assembly GCA_040752415.1 of Myxococcota bacterium. GTDB lineage: Bacteria > Myxococcota > JACRCW01 > JACRCW01 > JACRCW01 > JBFMGU01. The sequence continues at coordinate 7,401 of JBFMGU010000253.1, read as the reverse complement.
GGTGAAGGCGGGTCAGGACATCAACTTCGAAGGCGCGAGCGGCTCGGTGGACATGGACAGCGCGGGCGACGTGGTGGCGCCCTATGACATCTGGCGGGTGGAGAGCTCCCAGATCACCGTCGTGGAAGCGGGGGTGAGCCCGCAGTGAGCAACTCCCGTCCCGTCTCAACCTCGCCGCTGGGCGGCGGTGCGCACCGGATGATGAGGTGGGGCGAGTCACTCTCCTTGCGCGCCAAGCTCGCGCTCCCCATTGCGCTGCTGCTGACCGGGACCGCGCTCTTCCAGGCACTGTTCTTTCCTTCCCGCATGGCCTCCCTGGCGGAGGAGGGAGCTCGTCGTCGGGCCACCGGTGTGGCCTCCGTCTTGACCTCGGTTTTGCAGGCCGCCGTGGAGTTCGACGACTCCGCCAACACCAATGAGCTCCTTGGCAATCTCAAGGTGATGCCGGACGTGGCCTACGCCGGCGTGCGCAAGCCTGATGGCACGTTGCTGGGGGCGTATGAGGCCGCCCGCGTGCCCACTGGCGCGTCCGCGAAGGTCGCCGACATCCAGACCACCCGGGAAGGCTCCGTGCTCCACGTGGTGGCGCCCATCAGGACGCGGGGTGGCGCGGAGGCGGTGTTGTTGATGGGCCTCTCGCTCTCCGACGTGGAGCGCGACGCGCGGGAGAACCGCGGAATGGTGGCCATCCTGAGCCTGCTGGTGTTGCTGGCCAGCCTGGTGCTCGTGGTGGCGCTGGGGTCGATCATTGCGCGGCCCATCCGCGACCTCACCCAGGTGGCCGAGCGCGTGGTCACGGATGGGGACCTGGCGCAGAGCATCAACGTGCAGGGCACCGACGAGGTTGCCGTCCTGGGACGTGGATTCGCCAGCATGATGGGCCGGCTGCGCGGCGTGCTCGTGAATGTGTCGCTCCTCGTGGAGAAGCTGACCCAGCTGAGCCTCCGCGCGGACCGCACCGGAGAGAGCGTGACCCGTGGCGTCAAGCACGTGGCCACCAGGCTGGACAGCACCTCGCGCTCCCTCGCCGTCACCGTCTCGGAGCTCAACAGCGTGGCCCGCAACGCGGAGACGCTGCGCACGCGCATCTCCCACGGCATCCAGACCACCGTGGAGATGGCGCAGGAGAACCAGCGGGTCAGCGCCAACCTCACGGCCACCGCCGGGTCCCTCAAGGAGTCCGCCGCCGCGGTGCAGGGCATGGCGGAAGCGGTCAATCTCGTTGCCGACCAGATGCGGCAGCTGGATCACCAGGTCGACGAAGCGTCGCAGGCCGTGGACGCCATGGCCCACGCCATCACCAACATCGAGCAGAGCGTGGACGCCACCGTGTCGTTCTCCGACCGGGTGCAGGAGGAGGCGCGCGCCGGCCATTCCGCGCTGACGTCGACCATTGGCGGCATTGAGCAGATCCGCCAGTCTTCCCAGGACATCGCCCGGGACATTGGTGAGCTGGAGACCAGCCTGGCGGACATCGGCAACATCGTGGAGGTCATCTCCGAGGTGGCGCGCCAGACCCACCTGCTGTCCTTCAACGCCTCCATCATCGCCGCGGAGCACAGCGCGCAAGGTGAGGCTTTTGCGGTGGTGGCCTCGGAGGTGAAGTCGCTGGCCTCGCGCACCTCCGCCGCCACCAAGCAGATTGACGAGCTCATCCGCGCGGTGCACACCCGCTCCGTGGCCGCCCGGGAGGCCATGCAACGCGGCCTGGAAGACGTGGACCGTGGCGTCTCCCTCGGGCGCGACGCCGCCGCGGCGTTGGTGAAGATCGTGCGTTCCGCGGAGCAGGCCACCCTGAAGGTGCGGTCCATTGCCCAGGCCACCGAGGAGCAGACGCGTGCGTCCAAGCGACTCCGCTTCGCGGTCAAGACCATTGCGGACACGTCCGGAAAGGTGAGCAGCGAGTACCAGGCGCAACAGCAGGGCTCCGGGCGGATCATCAAGGCCACCCACGCCATGCGCGACTTCACCGCCCAGGTGGAGCAGGCCGTGCAGAACAGCGCACGCGCCACCATGGACCTGCAGTCGCTGCTGCGGGAGCTGGGCAGCATGGTGGACCAGACCATGGAGACGCACGAGCACCAGACCCGCAACGCGCAGGACACGGTGGGTGCGCTGGAGGATGTCCGCGGGACGGCACAACAGCACGCCCAGCAGATTGAAGAGCTGCGTCAGGCCATCCAGATGCTGCTGCGGGAGACCCACGGGCTGCGCGCGGAGTTCCAGACGCTGCGGCTGGGCGAAACCGCCACCTGACGACCTTGAGCTGGGAGTTGCGGTGGTGGCCGCGCGCGTCGGCACGCCCTACTCCCTGGCCAAGCCCTTCTCGGCTCCCAGGTTCATCCTCGTCATGGGATGCCCTCTCCAGGAACGCGTGCCGCCACAACCCCAGGGCGTGAAGGCCGGCGCACGGCGGGGCCAGGCTACAAGCGCGGACATGTCGTCGAAGGACACGGCGCGAGAGTGGCCGACGCTTTCGACGCTCGATATCTCCGCAAGAGGGGGGAGCCCAAGGAAGGATGGTGTGCAATGAAGATCAAGCTGGTTGGACTGATGGTTTCGGGACTCCTGGCAGCGTCATCGATGGCAATGGCCCAGGGCCAGACGGGCGAGCAGCCGGCGGCGCAGGCCGCGGAGCAACTCGGACTCAAAGAGGTGACCGGCCGTGTGATCGACGTGAAGGAAGACCACCTGATCCTCGACATCAATGGCGTGGCAACGCCGTTCTACGTTCACCACGAAACCATGTTGCAGGGGAAACGAACCAAGGTGGATCAGCCCATTCACCACCAGCTGAAGAAGGACTTCAAGGCCGGAGACAACGTCACGGTGAGCTATGAGCTCCGGAAGGACCGCAACCACGCCATGTCCATCAACAAGCGGTAGCGCGGCAGCTGTTGTTTCCTGCTGCCCGCTGTGTTCCTCCGTTTCGCCCCAAGGCTTCAGCCATCAAGTGTCGCGGCCGGGCCTTGGGGCGCCGCCTTCACCACCGCCTCCTCGTCGCGTGACGCCACGCACCACACCGTCCGCGGAGTGCGTTACGGAGCGGCCTTGACCGACAACAGCGGCCAGCGGTGACTGGTCTGTTCTCGTGTGTCGGGCACCGGGGAAGGAAGCGTGTGTCAGCGCGGCAACCGGACACGAAACACGGTGCCCCGGGGAACGCCTTCCTCCACCCCGATGGTGCCGCGATGCGCCTCCACCGCCAGCCGGCAGAACACCAGACCCAGCCCGTGGCCAGTGGGCGCATTCGCACCGTCGTCCAGGCGCGCGTACTTCTCGAAGATGCGGTGCCTGAGTGTCGCAGGGATTCCCGGCCCGTCGTCGGCCACGGTGAACTCGACACCTTCCTCCGAAGTTTCCCTGGCTTCCAGTTGGATGGTCGCGCCCACGTGGGAGTACTTCAGCGAGTTGTCGAGGAGGTTTTCCAGCACGCGTCGCAAGAGGTCACGGTCGGCGTGCACCCGGCATTCGCGTGCGGGCAGACGGATGAGCAGCTTCTTGCCCAGCGCATCCGCGCGCCGCTTGGCCGCAGCATAGATGGCCGACATCAGGTCCTTGACCAGGACCTCTTTGAGCTGCGGCACGAGGTTCCTCTCATCACTTCGTGAGACATCGAGCAGGTTCAGCACCAGCCGCTCCATGCACTCCGCTGCCCCCACGATGTCCCGGGCAGACTCCTCCTGTGCGCCTTGCAGCTCTCCCAGCAACCACTGGGCATTCAGCTTGATGACGGACAAGGGGCTCTTGAGGTCGTGAACAATGAGGGCCATCAGCTCGTCCCGCTGGCCCTCGAGGGCAACCATGTCCGTCACGTCCCGGGCCGCGGCGTAGATGAGGCCGTCCTCCGTGTTGGCATTGGTCCGCCAGAGCAACCAACGGTACCCGCCATCACGACAACGGTAGCGGTTGCGGAAGCTCGTCTGGACCCTTCCTGCCTGGACAATCGCGGCGGTCTCCTGGGTCGTGCGCGCGCGGTCCTCAGGATGAACAAAGTCGACGAACGGGCGCGCACAAAGCTCCGCAAGCGTCCACCCGAGCACGCGCTCCCACGACGGGCTCAGATACTTGAAGAAGCCCTCAACGCCGGCCACGCACAACATGTCGTCCGTCATGTGGGTGAACTTCTCGAGCATCTCTCCCATCAACAGGTGCTCCGTAGACCTACCCCCAAGTCCCATCACGTCCCCCAGCGATGCAACGCCGACACTCTCCAGGAAGCGTCTGTCTCCTGGCAAGGGCGCGAAGCGCGAGGAAATCACCGCCACGGGAAACCCATCAGGTCCCGGCTAACGTTCTCTAAGGCCAAGCTTAGCCAAAGGTAGGGGCGAGTCATCCCTGAACCCAGCTCATCCCTCCAAGCGCCCTGCCCGGCTGAAAGCACTCTGGCATCGTCGAGAATCGTCGCTGGCGCGTGCGCGCGATGCCGAGGACCTTCGCCTGCCTTCGCGGTAGGGAGTCAACTTTATTGTTTCACGCCGCCGCCGCGCCCGCCGCCGTTCCTGGAACACAACGCATGGTCACCGGGACCGCGGGTGGCATTGACGTGGGCCCGAGCGTAGGCGTGGACACCGGGTGTGGGCCCGCGACGGCAGGGCAACGTGATGGCCAAGGACGATGCCGGTGCCGGGAGCTGCAGCAGCCATGGCAGCCCGTCCGCGGGAACACCTGACGCCGCGGTGCGCGATCACTGCGACGACAGCACCACGCCCCGCTTCACGTCACCCGCGCCAGGCCGCGGATGCAGCATGCCCGACCCACGCTGTCACGCTTCGCTGAGCGGGCTGCGCGCCATGAGAGTCAACTCCCTGAGGTGACGGCGCTCCCCGTCGTTCCGAGGCAGGAAGCGCACACCGACGGTCATGCCGCCTCCGGGGCCGCGCCACACCACCTGGGCGGGAATGCGGGGGCGGTCGTCGGCGAAACGGGGTTTGAGGCGGAGCATCAGCGCGGTGCCGACGTCGAGCGGACACGACACCTCGAGCCTTGCCCCACCTTCGCTGATATCCAGGGTTGAGCCATGATGCATCTTCCCGTCGTCGCCAAGGACCTCCACGGGGATATGAACGGGAATGCGTTGGGGTTCTCGCTGGGTCGTGGCGCCGGGCGTGCCGCGCGCAATGGCGAGGAGGCGGCGCAGCGCCGGCAGGTCTTGTGGCAGGCAGGCCAACCCAACACGGTGCGACACACTGTCCGGCATCCGCTCTCGCCATTGGACGGTGAATCGCAGGGTGGCGGAACTGTGCTCCAACCCAACAACAACGAGTCGGAGCGTGATGTTCTGGTCGACGCGGACGCTGGAGCACAGGCTCACCAACAATCCCTCGGAACCCGGCTCGCAGTAATGGCACGCCAGCAAGGCCATCCCACTGCCAAACCACACCTCCCAGGCATTGGAAGCCGCAGCCGGGCCCGTGGGAACAGGGATCGGATCGTCGAGCAGGAGCACCGAATCACCTCCAGCGCCTGGGCACCAGGTCTTCTTCGTGGGGGAGGCCAGCCTCACGCTGCCTCAGGCCCCGTCGCGCGGACGGTCCCGGGCTGCAGCGTTTGTGCCACGTCGCATGCTCGTCAGCGGAGGTCCGTGGCGTCATTCCACCAAGACAGCCTGCCCCACGCTCCCACCGGGGGGCCTGGGCTGGCGGCGTGGGCAATCCGCCACGTTTGGAAGACACCCCAACGTGGCACGCGGCCCACGTTGGCGGCTTCTGCACGGGCATGCTTGGCGTTAGGGACTGGGTCTAAGCAATTGCCCATTCCGTCGTGGCCGGCGAACACCCAACCCCCCACGTTTGTCCCGGTGCGCCCACTCGCCCCCCTTCCCCAGACCCAATTTTCCGACGTCACCGAGCCGGGGAAGGGGGGGCAATCGCTGGGCGCAGCCGCCCTTTTTCCGACGACTAAACGCGCCCAGACCCAGTGCTTGCCCCCCTTCCCCGCAGCGGTTGACGTCGACGCAGCGGGTGTGGGGAAGGGGGGCGAACGAGCGCAACGGCATGAACGTGGGGGGTTGGGTGTTCGCCGGCCACGACGGATCGGCAATCTGTTTGCACGCAGCAACTTAGGAATCACTTAGGGCAGGCCTCACACGCCCGGTGGTGCATGAGCTGCTCAAGGCGTCCGGGCGACGAAATCGCGCGTTGCGCTGCGTCGGCCCGACTATGCCAGCGGCGGCAATGGCTCCATGCCTCGAGGGAATGGTGATGCGCGCGGCGTGTCCAGGGTGGTGCTCTCTCCGGGTTGAATCCCCAGTGGCACCTCCACCACGAACGTGGCGCCCTCCCCCGCACGACTGTGGACGGTGATGGTCCCCCCGTGCGCCTCGACGATGTGTCGGGTGATGTGCAGCCCAAGCCCGAGACCGGGCTGATGTCGCATCGCCACGGCCCGCTCGTAGGGCTCGAAGATCCGCCGCACGTCCGCGTCGCTGATGCCGGGTCCACCATCCTTCACCACCAGTCTTGCCCTGCCGTTCTCGGCGGAGAGGGTGATCTGGACGGGGTTCCCCGGCGCGTACTTGAACGCGTTGCTCAGCAGGTTCGCCACCACCTGCTCCATCCGGAGGGGATCGAACCGGCCCACCAGCGAAGCGGGCGCTTCCACCTGCAGGGGCGTTTGGGTTGCCACGCTCACGGGCCGGTGTCGCTCCTCCATTCGCCGCACCAGGTCCGCCAGGTCGCACGTCTCCGGCTGCATGGTGAAGCGGCCCGCACCAATACGCGTGGCGTCGAGCATGTCATTGATGAGCGTGGCCAGGCGGCGCAGCTGCCGGTCCGCAACGTCGATGGCCTGCCTGGCCGTCACGGTCAACGACGGGGACAACGAGGGCTCCACCGCGCAACGCGCAAGCAGCCGCGCCAGGGCCTGCAGCTGGAGGGAGATGGGAGTGATGGGGGTCTTCAGCTCATGCGAAGCCAGCGAGAGGAACTCATCCCGCCCGCGAAGGGCCTCGGTCAGCCGGGCGTTCGACGAGGCGAGCTGCGCGGCCCGCGCTGTCAGGAGCAGGAGGAACACCGCCATCACCGCCACGAAGAGAACACCCGTCGACAACACCAGCCACGGTTGCCAGCTCAGGTTCCGCGCAACGTACGCCTTGGTTGCGGCAATGGTGGCGTGCCATTGACGACCGGCAAACCGGAAGCTGGTGACCAAGAGCGGACCGTCCGGCGCCACCGAGTCGGCTCCCGCGGGCGCGGGACGCAGGCGACCGCGATACAGGCCTCCCGCGACCGGCGCCATCTCGTCGCTGAGCTCCAGCGCGATTCCCATCTCATGGAAGCGCGTCAACGCCGCCGCCAGCGAAAGGTCAACGTCCAGGACGGCCATCACGAACCCGTCCCGTTCGCGCGCGCGCTCACCCGCCGGGAGGAACAACAGGATGCGCCACGGGCCGTGGTCACC
>JBFMGU010000252.1:0-15585 GCA_040752415.1 Myxococcota bacterium | reverse complement strand
GCCGCAGGCTCAAGCCCACCGTGAAGAGTGGACAGGCAGCGAAGGCCTGAGGCATGTCACCCACGGCTCACGCGGGGGGTGGGGAATGCTTTTGAGAAGCCCTGGGGAAAGGCACTGAGAACCCACAATCTCGCTCACCCTGGGCGCGGACGGGGGATTCGCCGAAAGCCTCTCGATTCCCACCGAATTCAATCCCTGCACGATGGTCGTGGAGGACATGGATTCCGACGGTCGTCCCGATCTGGTGGTCGGCACCGCGCACGCGACGAGTCTCTTCCACCTGACGTCGGCGGCAGAAGGCCAGCAGGCTGCCAGGATCCCAGGGTGGGCCAGCCGCATTCACGCCAGCGACGTCAACGCCGACGGGCTCCGCGACCTCATCCTGACGGGGTGGACCGGAGTTGGCGTCTGGCACCAGCAAGGCGACGGTGGCTTCTCTCGGAACTGTCTTCGGGACGTGTACGCCGATATCTACGACATCGCGATCGGTGACTTCGACGCGGACGATCTCCTCGACGTGGTCGTGGCCCAGCACCGGTCGCTCGTCCTTCTACGGGGACGCGCGGGTGGCGGTCTGCACTCCGCCGCGCTGGTCTACGTCGCGGGCTGGACGCCCTACCTGCTCGGCACGGCCGACCTCAACGGTGATGGGATGCCGGACCTCGTCGTCGCTGGGGAAGATTTCATCGGGACGCTGCTGGGACGTGGGGATGGCAGCTTTGAAGAGGGGCCCCACCAGCCCGTGGAGGGAACGCCGCGCACGCTCCGGGTCGTCGACATCAACCTCGATGGAATTCCGGACGTCGTGGGAATCCAGCACACGCCAGACCACCTGTTCATCATGCTCGCGTCAGGAGGTGGTCATTGGCACCCTCCGCGCAAGGTCATCACCCAGCCCGACCTCCATGACGTCGTCGTCACCGACTTCAACGAGGATTCGCTGCCGGATCTGCTGGTGGGTCGTTTCCACGGTGCGCACGGCGCGTACCAGGGCGAAGACGACGTGAGCCTCTACCTCAACGGAAGCTTCTGCGACCCGCAGGCAGACCGTGCAGATGCGGGAGGCGCGCGGCGTGACGGGGGACGCGTCAACGACCGGGACGCTGGAGCGACCCGGTGTCGGGGGCACCACCACTGCCCGCAGGATGAACGATGCAACCTCTACACGAGCCTGTGCGAGCCCGCGCCGACGAATCTTGGGACGCCGTGCGTCCAGGACTCCGAGTGTCACGGCGGAAACTGGCCGATGTGCGTCGACCACGACGGATGGAAGTGCGCCAGCAGCTGCGGCATGACGCTCGACTGTCCCGTGGGATTCCGCTGTGAAGTCGTGTACGGCTACGGCCACGACGGCGCCAGCGTCACCGGCGGACTCTGCCTGGCGGGTGAGCGGACTTACTGCGAATAGCGCCTGGAACGCGCCCGAGCCCAACCGCCGGTCTCGAGGAGAAAGCGGTGGGGCGCCTGGGCGTCCGGCCACGTGGGCGTTGGGACGGGTCTGGGGGTGCACGTCAAGAGATGGTGATGGGCGCGGCTCTTCTGGGACGACGCCCTGGGCTCCCTGCCAATGAGATTGGCAGGCAACAAGACGACAAGTCCTGCTCACCACGAGGCCGTGGGACCCGTTTCGCAGGACTGACGGTGAGTGGATCGGTGCTCGGTCGTCCCTCGCCGCCCGCAGGCCTCTTTCAGGGTCAGTCCTGCGAATCGACACCGCCGCGAGAGGTGAGCAGGACTTGTCGTCTTGTTGCCTGCCAATCTCATTGGCAGGGAGTCCAGGGCGTCGTCCCAAAAGAGCCCCACCCGATGGGGATTCGCGGAGGCAGCTGCGGACGATTCCCCCGCGCGTGGCGCACGCCACCGACGGGCAAGCGTGGAATCCGCGCTCCCGCGTGCTACACGCCCGCCGCGAGCTGACACAGAGGGGAGGTCCCATGCCCATCCGCAACGGCGGTGCATCCGATATCGACCAGTTGTGCATCAACACCATCCGCACGCTCTCCATGGACGCGGTGCAGGCGGCCAACAGCGGTCATCCCGGCACGCCCATGGCGCTGGCGCCGGTGGCGTACACGCTGTGGGACCGCTTCCTGCGCTACGACCCCGACGACCCCATCTGGCCCGACCGCGACCGCTTCGTGCTCAGCGTCGGGCACGCGTCGATGCTGCTGTACAGCCTGCTGCACCTCAGCGGCGTCAAGGCGGTGAACAAGGAGTATGAGCGGCTGGGTGAGCTGAGCGTCCCCCTCGACGACATCAAGCGCTTCCGCCAGCTGGAGAGCCGCTGCCCGGGACACCCGGAGTACCGCTGGACCAGTGGCGTGGAGACCACCACCGGACCGCTGGGGCAGGGTGTGGCCAACAGCGTGGGGATGGCGCTGGCGGGGCTGTGGATGGCCTCGTACTTCAATCGGCCGGGGTTCCAGCTCTTTGGCCACAGCGTCTACGCGCTCTGCGGCGACGGCGACCTCATGGAAGGCGTGGCCAGCGAGGCGGCGAGCCTGGCGGGACACCTCAAGCTGCACAACCTCTGCTGGATCTACGACAACAACCACATCACCATCGAGGGGCACACGCACTGGGCTTTCAGCGAGGACGTGGCCACGCGGTTCATTGCGTACGGGTGGAACGTCACGCGCGTGGGCGACGCCAACGACATCGAGATGCTGGAGCGCGCGTTCCGCACCTTCCAGAAGACCACCGACCGGCCCACGCTGATCATCGTCGACAGCCACATTGCCTACGGCTCTCCCAACAAGCAGGACACGCACTCCGCGCACGGTGAGCCGCTGGGTGAGGAGGAGATCCGGCTGACCAAGCGCAACTACGGCTGGCCGGAGGACGCCAGGTTCCTCATCCCCGACGAGGTGCGGGCGCGTTTCAAGGACTCCATGGGCAAGCGCTCACGCGCGCTGCGCGACGCGTGGATGGCGCTGTTCAAGGAGTACCAGCAGAAGTACCCGGAGCTGGCGGACCACCTGGAGCAGATGCAGCGTCGCCAGCTGCCGCAGGGATGGGACAAGGACCTGCCCACGTTCTCCGCCGACGCCAAGGGCATTGCGGGACGGGATGCCTCCGGCAAAGTGCTCAACGCGCTGGCCAAGCGCGTGCCGTGGCTGATTGGTGGCAGCGCGGACCTGGCGCCGAGCACGAAGACGCGGCTGACCTTCGAGGGCGCGGGGGATTTCACGGCGGAGGATCGCGCGGGACGCAACCTGCACTTCGGCATCCGTGAGCACGCCATGGGGTCCATCCTCAACGGGATGTCGCTGAGCAAGGTGCGGCCGTATGGCAGCGGGTTCCTCATCTTCAGCGACTACGCGCGGCCGGCAATCCGGTTGGGCGCGCTGATGGAGATCCCCGTCATCCACATCTTCACGCACGACTCCATTGGCGTGGGTGAGGACGGGCCCACGCATCAGCCCGTCGAGCAGCTGGCCAGCCTGCGTGCGATTCCCGGGCTCATGACCATCCGTCCCGCGGATGCCAACGAGGTCACCGAGTCGTGGCGGCTCATCATGCAACAGCGTCACGTGCCGGTGGCGTTGGTGCTCACCCGCCAGGCGCTGCCGACGTTGGACCGCGCGAAGTACGCGTCGGCGGCGGGCGTGCACAAGGGGGCGTATGTGCTCGCGGACGCGCCCGACGGGAAGCCGGATGTGCTCCTGCTGGCGACGGGGAGCGAGGTGCACCTGTGCGTGGAGGCGTACGAGCAGCTCAAGAAGGACGGCGTCAAGGCGCGCGTGGTGAGCATGCCGTGCTGGGACCTGTTTGAGCACCAGAGCAAGGAGTACCGCGACAGCGTGCTCCCGCCCGACGTGAAGGCGCGCGTTGCCGTCGAGCAGGCGGCCACGTTCGGGTGGCGGCGCTACGTGGGCATCGACGGGGCGGCCATTGGGATGCACACCTTTGGGGCGTCCGCACCGCTGAAGGAACTGGCGAAGAAGTTCGGGTTCACGCCAGAGCGGGTGGCGGAGGCGGCGCGCGAGCAGATTGCGTTGCACCGTCGCTAGGAGCGTGGTGGGTGGGGTTGGTGGCGATGTGGCCCCCCCACCCGGCCGCCCCGCGTGCACTGATTTCTCGTCGTGGCGGCCGACCTCCCCCACGGTGTGGGGAGGCGTAGATGTGCCGCCTCGCGTGGTTCAGTGCGCAGGTGGGCGGCACGGGCTCAATGAGGCCTTGTGCCGCGCTCGGTTCACCGGAAACAGCGGACGCGGCACATCTACGCCTCCCCACACCGTGGGGGAGGTCGGCCGCCACGACGAGAAATCGGTGCACGCGAGGCGGCCGGGTGGGGGGGCCACGTCGCCACCAACCCCACCCACCACCAACGTTGCTCAGCCCGCTTCGGCCAGCGCGGCCTCCACGGCGTTGGAGAGCTCCTCCATCGTCGCGGCGCCGGACACCGGGCGACCATTGACGAAGAACGTGGGCGTCCCCTCCACGCCGGCAACCTGCCCGTCCTTGAGGTCCTTCTGGATCTCCTCCTCGTACTTCGCCGCGTTCTCCGTCAGGCACTTGTCAAACGCGTTCCCGTCGAGGCCCGCCACGCGCGCGTAGGTCTTCAGCGCCTTCTCGTCGAGAGCGTTCTGGTTCTTGAACATCTGGTCGTGGAATGGCCAGAACTTGCCCTGCTCGTGCGCGCAGTTCCCCGCCACCGCGGCCTTCTTGGCATTCGGGTGGAACGAGAGCGGGAAATCACGGAACACCAGGCGCACCTTACCGTCGTACTTCTTCACCACCGCGTGCGCCGTCTCCACCACGCGCGCGCAATACGGGCACTCGAAGTCGGAGAACTCGATGATGGTGACCTTGGCGTCCTTGTTGCCGAGCACCGGGTCGTCGTCGGCGCTCACGTTCATCTTGGGCAGCTTGGGCGCGGGGAGCAGCCACTTCACCTGGTGCTTCTGCATCACCTCGTCCATGATCGACGCCACGGCTTCCTGCATGTCCTGCTGCGCCAGCGCCTGGGCCACCTGCGGCTTCACCTCCTCGAAGGGCGGGCCGCCCACGGGCACCACCTTGTCGTAGAGGGCCTTGAGGCGCGCGTCGTCCAGCGGCTTGCGACGCTTCTCCGCCTCCGCACGCACGTACGCCTCGGAATCCGCCAGTCCCGCCTTCTTGGCCTCCTCGGTGAGCAGACGATCCAACACGTGCTCACGCAGCGTCCCCTCGCGGATGTTGTGGATCTTGGTGATGTAGTCGGCTTCCGCCTTGGTCTCCTGCGCGCGGGTCTTCTCCAGGATCTCCTTGGCCAGCACGGGCTGTCCGCCCACGGTGGCCACCACGTCGGTATCCTTGAGGACGGGCACGGCGCCGCTGGCGGGCGCGGAGGGCGCGGCGGGCGGGAAGCCGGTGGCACTGGACTTGGGCTCGTTCTCCTGGGCGGGCTGCTTGCACGCGAACAGCGCAACAAGCGGGAGCATCAGCGGAAGGGTCTTGGTCACGCGCACGTTGGGGATCCTGTTGTCGGGGTAAACCGGTTTGGGGCCCCATATGACTCCGGAAGGTCCCGCGCGCCAGTGCCCGCTCTAGCCCACGGCCCTGCCAGCCCGCTGACAGAGCGCCAGCGCGTGTCGGGCAATGGCCCCCGCCACGTCGACGCCGGTGGCTCCCTCGATGCCGCGCAGCCCCGGGCTGGCGTTCACCTCCAGCACCAGCGGCCCCCGACGCGACACCAGCAGATCCACGCCCGCCATCCCCAGCCCCATGGCCTCCGCCGCGCGCTCCGCCAGCCTTCGCTCGGCCCGTCCCAGACGCAGCGGCGCCACCGTCCCGCCCTGGTGCACGTTGGCGCGGAATTCCCCGTCGCGCGCGCGGCGCTGCATGGCCGCCACCAGCTTTCCGCCCACCACCAGCGCGCGGATGTCCGCCCCCGCCGCCTCGACGACGAACTGCTGCAAGAGCACCTCCTGCCCCAGCTGCCAGAGCGCCTGTGCGTGGGCCTCCACCTCGTCGTGGGTCTGGGCCAGCATGACGCCCACGCCCTGGCTGCCGCGCGGCATCTTCACGATCACCGGCGGCCCGCCCAGCTCCCGCACCGCCTTCTGCAGGCTGCGCTGGCTGCGCACGAGCGCGGTGGCGGGCACGGGCAGTCCCGCGGCCACCAGGCGCTGCGCGGAGAGGAGCTTGTCCCGCGCGTGGCTGATGCCGTGGGCGGTGTTGACCAGCGCGCAGCCCAGCACCTCCAGCTGCGTGAGCACGCCCAATCCGGTGCGCGCGCTGCGGGCTCCCACGCGCGGAATGACGACGTGGGGGAGTTCCACCGGCTCACCGGAGAGTCGCAGGCTGACGCCGCGGGGGCCCCAGGCCAGCTCACAGGAGAGCGGGTCGACGACGGTGACCAACGCGCCCAGCTCGCGCGCCGCCTCGACGAGTCGCTTGGTGCTGTACAGGCGCGCGGAGCGGGAGAGGATCCAGACGCGTGGTCCACGGGCGCGCTTGCGGGTGGCCATGGGCGGGCGCTTCAGCCCTCGGTGTTGGACTTCTGCCAGTCATCCACCTGGCCATCACCGTCGCGGTCGACGCCGATGCGGTCCACCTTCCCGTCCTCGTAATACTCCCAGTAGTCGACCTTGCCGTCGTGGTTGGTGTCGGCTTCCTTCCGAGCGATCTTGCCCTTGTCGTAGTACTTGAACAGGTCGGGCTTCTCGTCGAAGTTGAGGTCCACTTCCTTCTTCACCACCTGGTTGTTCTCGAACACGTTGAGCGAGTCGACCTTGCCGTCAAAGTCGTAGTCCACGCGCTCCTTCACCAGGTTGCCCTTGTCATCCATGAAGCGCCAGACGTCGGGCTTCCCGTCGAAGTTCAGGTCGAACTCCTTGCGCACCAGCAGCTCATTGGTGCCCACGACCTTGAAGTACTTCACCATGTCCGGCTTCTCGTCGCGGTTGAGGTCGTAGCGACGGATGAGCAGACCTTCCGCGCTCATCTCCTGCTCCTCGATCTTGACGGTCTCGCCTTCCTTGACGTTGACCTCGGCCTTGCGCGCGCCCTGATTGCGCGGGGACTCACACGCCAACGCTCCCAGCACCAGCACGCCCCACGTCAACCACCCGCCATTGCTGCGCATGCGCACCTCAGTCCATTCCATTCCCACAAACACCGGGGCGGACTCCACACCGGCGAGGCGGGGCAAGTCTAGCAAACGGGTGTTCTACACCAGATGGACGCGCGGCGGACCCGCCTCCACCCGACCCACCACCGCGGCGGCGGGCATGCCGGCGTCACGCAGCTGTTGCACCGTGGCCTCGGCGCGAGCGGGGTCCACGCCAAAGAGGAGCGGGCCGCTGGTCTGCGGGTCAAAGCACAGGGCCCGCCGCACCGGGTCCACGCCGGGGGCGGCCTGAACGTCCGTGCCGCTGTGCTTCTCGTTGTCCTTCTGGCCGCGGCTGGTGACGCCCTGGGCGCTCACCTGCAGCGACTCGGTCCGCATGGGCACGTCCGCCGTCTGGAACAGCAGCGTGGCGCCCGCGCCGCGGGCCATCTCCAGGCCGTGACCGCACAGGCCGAAGCCGGTGATGTCGGTGGCGCCGGTGGCGCCCGCGTCCAAGGCGATCTGCGCGGCGCGGTCATTGAGGTCCACCTGCTCCCGCAGCGCGGACTCCAGCACTTCCGACGTCACCAGGTCCTTCCGGTAGGCGTTGATGAGCACGCCGATGCCGAGCGGCTTGGTGAGGATGAGGGCGTCGCCCACACGCAGGCCGGCCTTGCGCAGCACACGGTCGGGCTCCACTTGTCCCACCACGGCCAGGCCCACCTTCAGCTCGGCGTCGCGCACGGTGTGGCCGCCCACCACCACGGCGCCCGCCGCGGCCACGCGCTCCGCCACGCCGGCGAGGATGCGCTTCTTGATGGGCAGGGGGCAGTTGGCGTCCTCGGGGAAGCAGCAGATGTTGAGCACCGCCACGGGGCGACCGCCCATGGCGTACACGTCGGAGATGGCGTTGGCGGCGGCGAGCTGGCCGAAGAGGAAGGGATCGTCGCAGGCGGGGGTGATGATGTCCGTGGTCATGACCACCGCGGGGGCGTTGCCCCAGGTGATCACCGCGGCGTCGTCGGGCTGCATCAGGCCGATGAGCACGCGGGTAGCCATCTCCCCTTCGGCAGGGGCCATCGTCGTCAAGAGCTCGTGCAGGTCACCCGGACCCACCTTGGCGGCTCAACCTCCGCTGCTGGCGCAACGGATGAGCTTGAATCCCTCGCTCATGCCTCAGCTCCCTTGTGGCGACGGCCACGGACGATTGTGACGGGGATGATCCAACGAGTACGCCGCCAGCGGCCTCTGCCGCGTGGGCTCGTCGAGACAACGCTGCTGGCAGGTGCCGCGACACGCGTTGGTGACCAGCTCCTTGAACGCGGCCACCCACGCATCCACCAGGCTCTGACGCACGCGGCTGGGCAGCTTGGCGCCGTGTTGCCTGATGGCCTCCCGCGCGGCGTCGGCGAGCGCGTTGTCCTCGGAGACGCCCTCCACGGGCTGCAGCAGCGCGCGCGCCCCGAGCATGCCGGCGGCGGCGCACATCTCGGCAAGCAGGTCGACGGACACCTCCTCGAGCCCGCGCTCGATGTGGCCGAGCGAATCAAACGCGGCCGCGGCGAGGTCCAGCGCCAGCACGTCGACGCCGGTGGGCGGACGGTTGCCGTGCAGCACGTCTTCACGGAGCTGGTCGCGGGAGGGCGCAATGGGCTCTTGCGGGGGCGTGGAGGCCAGGATGGCCCGACGCGTGATCGCGGTGGCGAACGCCGTGGCGGGCGGGGTGGCCGAGGGGAGCGCGGCGGCCAGCGAGGCGAGGGCGGGGGCGTCCTTGTCGTCGGTGGCGGCGGCCAGGCGGGCGGCGTGCTCAACAGCGCGGGAGATGCGCACGAGGATGCCGCGCTTGCCGGTGACCTCGCGGGCGGCGGCCTGGATGGTCTCCTCCCGCACGCGACCGCTCTTGCGCAGCTCCTTGCCCATGGCCTGCTTGACGTCGTTGGACAGGTCGGAACCGGAGACCTCCATCCCGGAGAGCAGCGGGTGCTCGGCGAGACCGGCGGGAACCTCGCCGGCGGAAGGCACCGGGGCCAGGGCCTGCGGCGCGCTCGACGACGCGGTGGCAATCCGATCCACCCACGCACGCAGCTCATCCCACGGACCGGGCTTCTTCTTGCCCTTGGGGTCCTTCGCCGGGGCCACCGACGTCAGGAGGCCGAGCGCCCATGGGACGGGCACCTCGCGCGCGGGCGGAGTGGCCTGGAGCATCTGCTGCCCGAGCACCAGCACCTGCTCCGCGGCGCGGCCGGTTTCCGCGCGGAACTGCACGGTGGACCCATCCAGCGCGACGAGCGCGGCGAGGGCCGTGGGCTGCGGTCCGTCGGTCCAGACCTGCACCGCGACGCGACCGGTGCCACTGGCGGTGCTGACGCGGGCACGCCAGGTGACCGGGGCGGTGCGGTGGCGGGGCGCCTCGGTACGCGCGCGTTCGAGGAGATCACCGGGCAGCAGGGCCTCCGACGCAAGCTCGAGCTGGGTGGCAGCCTCGTGCGAGGGCGTCTTGAGGGCCTCCGCGGCGGCGGCACGGAAGGAGGGGCGGGTGAGGGGATGGATGAGCAGCTCGGCCCAGACCCGCGGCGCGTCGACGTCCAGGCGACGGGACAGCGCGGCCACGGCGGCGGGCGCGGCGTCGTCGGAAAGCGGGGCGTCACCCACCAGCGCCTCGGCGGCGAAGCGTGCGCGCTGCCAGGGGGAGCCCACCCGCGAGATCTCACGCGCCACGTCCTCAACGAGGAAGTCCAGCGCCTCGGCGGGCGCGGGGGTGACCTCGGCTTCCTCGTCGGTGAGGCGGCCGGTGAGCAGACCCTGCTGGTAGAGCTGTCGGGCCAGCGCACGCACCGTGAGGGGCGCCTTTCCGACGACAAACTCCTGGATCACCGCCCGGTCCGCGCCGGTGGTGGCGGCGGAGAGGAGGAACGTGGCTCCTTCGGCGCGCGAGGCGTCGTCACTCTGCAGCGCGTCCAGCAGCGCGTTCAGGATTTCCGGCCGCGGGACGCCCAGGTTCTCGAGGAGATAACGCGCCTGCGCGGCGCTGAGGGCGGGGGCGGCGATGAGCCGGTCCAGGTCCGACCGCCAGGAGGAAGGATTTGCGTTCACGGGCGCGGTTTAGAGACGGTTGCCGGCGCAATCAAGGGACCGATGCCCCGCCGGGCGCTCGCTGCTAGGGTGGCGCCCGCCATGACTGCTCCGAAGGTCGCTGCGTTGCTTGTGTTGTCGTTGGCGCTGACGGCGTGCCCGCCTCCGCCCACCCTGGATAATCCCAGCCCCGGGGACAAGGACTGCGGGATGCTGGACCCCAACGTGGTGCTCCTCAACCGCCTCTGCCCCGACCAGCGAACCCTGATGCGACAGGAGGGCAAGCCAGGAAAGGTGCAGCCCGGACCCGCCGGGGGCATGAGCTGGGTCTATGAGTTCCACTCCGGCGACGTGTTCGGCCAGCGCGGCGGCTTCCGCATGTTCGACTTCACCCGCGAGGGGAAGCTGGTGAACAAGCGCGAGCAGTTCCTGTACCAGCAGGAGAAGTGAGGGGCTGGCGACGAGCGACTTCTTCGTGGGGGGTCGCTTGGTTGGCGGCAGCCGAGGCTGCACCTGGAAAGGCACCAAGCCCTGCCCTCGCAGGCCACCTGTTCCGCTTTTCACGTCGGCAGGGCTCAACCTTGGTGGCGGTAGGGAGCCTGGTCCGGGACAAAGCGGCGTCAGGCTGTGGTCCCGTCGTCACCCAACCCTGCCCAAGCCCCGGTCTCCTACCCCACCAAGGTGGAGCCCTGCCGACGTTGTCGGCGTGAAGTTGGCCCGCGAGGGCAGGGCTTGGTGACGTCCCAGGTGCAGCGTCGGCCGTCTCAAAGAAACGCAGCATTCACCCCGTCACAACCGCGACCGTCACAACCGCGACATGACCAGCGCGGCGCATCGCCCAGAACAAGCGTGGTTTTGAACGGCGGCGTGGCGGCGAGACACGCAGAGGACGCTTCAAGGCTGGGGCGCACTCTGGTAGAGCGCCTGCACACTGAAGGAGCGCCGCATGCGCATTGCCATCATTGGAACGGGATACGTGGGCCTGGTCACGGGCGCGGGACTCGCCGAGACCGGCAACACCGTCACCTGCATCGACCTGGACGCCAACAAGATCAAGACGCTGCTCGAGGGGAAGATCCCCTTCTATGAGCCGGGCCTGCTGGACCTGGTGCAGCGCAACATCCAGGGCGCGCGTCTCAAGTTCACCACCTCCATCGCCGAGGGCGTGAGCGACGCACAGGTGGTCTTCCTGGCCGTCGGCACCCCCAGCCTCCCCGACGGCAGCGCCGACCTCTCCCAGGTCCTCAACGCCGCCACCGAGGTGGGTCGCAACCTGAAGGACTACGCGGTGGTGGTCACCAAGAGCACCGTCCCCGTGGGCACCGCCGACAAGGTCCGTGCCCGCCTGCAGGAAGCCGCCAAGGTGCCCTTCGCCGTGGCCAGCAACCCCGAGTTCCTCAAGGAAGGCGACGCGGTCAATGACTTCCTCAAGCCGGACCGCATCGTCGTGGGCACCGACGAGGAGCGCGCCCGTCGCGTGCTGGAGGACCTCTACAGCCCGTTCATCATCCGTGAGCACAAGGTGCTGTTCATGGACGTGCGCAGCGCGGAGATGACCAAGTACGCCGCCAACGCGCTGCTCGCCACGAAGATCAGCTTCATCAACGAGGTGGCCAACCTCTGTGAACGGGTCGGCGCCGACGTGGAGCTGGTTCGCAAGGGCGTGGGCTCCGACGCACGCATTGGCAGCGCCTTCCTCTACCCGGGCCTGGGTTACGGCGGCAGCTGCTTCCCCAAGGACGTGAAGGCGCTCATGCACACCGCGCGTGAGCACGGGCAGAGCCTCAGCATCCTCGAGGCGGTCGACGACGTGAACCAGCGGCAGCGGGGTCGGATGTTGGAGCGCGTGCTGGGGCACTTTGGCGGGAACACCGCGGGCAAGACGGTGGCGGTGTGGGGACTGTCCTTCAAGCCGCGCACCGACGACATGCGCGAGGCGCCCGCCGTCACGCTCATCGAGGGGTTCCTCTCGGCGGGGCTCAAGGTGCGGGCGTATGACCCGGTGGCCATGGACAACGCGCGCGGCAAGCTGAAGGACACCATCCACTACGCGAAGGACCCCTATGACGCCGTGGCCGGTGCGCACGCGCTGGTGCTGGCCACCGAGTGGAGCGAGTTCCGTCAGCCCGACTGGGACCGCATCAAGCCCACCATGGCGGCGCATACGGTGTTTGACGGTCGGAACATCTTCGACCCCGCGCGAATGAAGGCGATGGGGTTCGCGTATCACGGCGTGGGCCGCAGGGTCTGACGCGAAGGTTCACGACCAAAGATGGCCGGCGCACTCCAAGGGATCGGAGGCGCCGGTTTTGTTTTCACGGAATGACCAGCTCGGTTTACGGGGTGCGTCGGACAAGTTGCCCACTCGGATCCTGACCGCGTCCGCGGGCCACGACCTGGAGTGCGGCGGGCCCTCGCCGCCCTGGTCGGCGTCGAGCGGTTCGGCCAACCGTCAAGGGCCCACGCTCCATGGGTCAGTGTGTCGCCTGACGTCAATGAGCCTCGGGCTGTTCGCCCGTTGGGAACGCGCTCGGCGCTGGTCAGGGCGACGCGGGCTCGCCGCGCTCCAGGTCGTGGCCCCTTGAGGCGGTCACTACGCCATACCCAAATGGGTCAGACGCAGCCCCTTGCCGATACGTGGACAGCGGCGGTCTGCCCGCTTGGGGAAGGGCTCCGGCCGAGGGCATCGTGTTCCTTCGTCGGCTTTCGTGAGGTGCGGCCGCAGCACTGATGCACGCGCGCCTCAGGTCGCCGGACCTGTCTGAAAACGCGACAGGGTGTCTGAATTCCGGACAGTAGGCAGATGTAGGTGGGCGCGAGAATCCCGGCAGGACCCGTCGGGCGTTCCCGGGTCGCAGATGTACCGCTGCCACGACGTCACTCGTGTCGAATCCCTCGCGCGCGACGCGGCCGGGATCGGTGCTTCGCGCCCTTTCGGCGAACGGTTGGAACGCGGGGTGCACTTGGGTGTCGAGTGCACGCGAGCCGGAGGGGGCCGGCCGTCACCGGGACGACGTCTACGACGTCAGGAGGACGCAATGGCGGTCGCAGCGAATGAGGTTCACCGGCGGACGATAGCCGCTTACGTCGCCCTGAAAGGCAACCCGGAGCTCGGCAGGTTCATGCAGTCGGAGCTCCGGGAGCGGCTGGTAACGCTGGCGGAACGGCTCATTTCGCTCATCGCGGTCGCTGAAGATGACCAGGCGCGGAAGGAAATGGTGGCGCAGGTTGAGTGCGCCTTCCGACACACGCGCGACGTGCTGTCCCGGGTCCAATCTGGAATCCGGTTCTTCTATGCGCCGCACCCGGACCTTCTCGACCGGCTTGGGCCCCTGAAGCTCGGCGCGGACCCCGCGGAAGACCAGGCCCGGTTGGCACACGTTCGTCATGAGATTCCCGAGATCGCACACCCGGCGTTCACCTGGCCGACGGACCTGGGCCCGGCGGACATTGACTGCGTCCTCCGTGACCACGACGCAGCGCAGACGACGCTGGACGCCACCAACCACAGCGCCAGGGACGCCGCAAGGCAGCTTCGGGAGCTTCGGCCGGACTCGGTGCGCCTTTGGGATGAACACGGGCTGGATGCGTGGATCGCCGCCAACGTGAAAGGAACCGATGCGCAGACTGCATGGGGGCGCGCGCGTCGAAGGCGCGGACGGGCGAAGTCCGGCGGAAATGCAATTGGCAAAAACGCTGAAAACCCATTCTTGGCAACTTCGGCAAGTGGCCCGAACGGTTCAGAACCCGATTTGGCAGGTTCTGTGATGGTCACGACCGCGTCTGAAGGTCGTTTTCGGAGTTCCGCGACTGCTGCAGCGTCCAAGAATCCATTTGTGGAGCGTTCTCCCGCTGGCGCGTCCGTCGAACAGGGGCCTATCGAGCGGTGAGCAAAGTGTGAGGACACTGAAAACCAATTCCCGGGCGTTCTGTGAATACCAATGGCGCTGGTTTGTGTGATGCAGGAACTCAGGCATTTCGCCCAATTCACAACAATGAGCCTTCGCGCGGAGGGCGAGCACGCGGCACCACGTCGGAGAAAGAGACTGTCAGTGAAGCAAAGTCGGAAACCGCTGTCAGGAGCCAGTCTAACGGATTCAAGGTCTGCCTGTGCGTCGATGAGCGGCCCGTTCAGGGAGCTGAGGTTTGAATCTGGTCAACCATGGTGAGCTGACCGCGATTGGAAACGCGAACACACGGCGAAGGGTATGAATATGGATCTGGAGATGGTGGTGTCCCGACACAAGAACGTGAGGCCAGGACGTGACTGGCGAGCGACAATCCACCCACTCCCAGGCCCGTGGGACGCGGCGATCTGCGTGTCAACGCAAACCTGGTTGCGCCCGTGTTGTGAACGACCCACGCGAGGCGGATCTGCAACACCGCACTGCATATCGCGGTGGTCGTTCGTGAGACCTTCGACGGCTGGCGCGGAAGCAAACACGAAATACGGCGGGAGGTTACGGCGCATGCCGACCAGCTGCCGAGGAGGTTGGCGTCGTGCAGCCGGCCCGAAGCGAGCCGATGCCGGAAGAATTTGCTTGAACTGCGTGATCCACCTGGCGTACCAGTTGGCGAAAGTGAAGCCTGTGATACCGCGTTGTGGCGACCAGTGGCTTCCTCCACGCAGACACTTGATGATGAGTTCGCACGAGGTCCGACGCACTCCTTGACGGCTTCCGTCGGAAAACCAGGGATGGTCGGTGAGGATGTGGTCGAGCGTGGATGGTTGTGAGTGGTTGATGTTCTGAGCGCAGTGTCAGTTCATTTGTTGTACGAGCCGAGTCGAGAGCACGCATGCGTCTGCAAGTTCGTCATCTTCTCGCGTTGAGCACCCTGGTGGCTGGCGTGGCCTGCCAGAAGGAAGTGCCCACCCAGGGAGCGACCCCTCCTCCCGCCGGATTGGCCCGTGCGCTCCTGCAAGGGCTCCAGTGGTCGGACGCCACGAACGCCCCCGAGCTCAATGACCGGGACACCACCACGGGCAGCAACATCCGCGGGCATGGGACGCTGCGCGTGGAGCTGGTCCGGCCCATGGACGTGCGCGTGGTCAAGGTGTTTGCTGCCGACGCCGCGACGGTGACCGCGTACCTGGAAAACGCCGAGGGCAACGAGCTTGCCAAGTTGGAGCCGGTGAGCGCGGCGGCGGGAATGTGGACCCGCGTGGGGATCGTCGCGGAGCAGAACCTGGCGGCGCGCGTCCGACTCGAGGTGGAGCCGGAAGGAGAGAGCGCAACGCTGTCCGAGGTGGACGTGTTTGCCGCGGCGACGTCGCTGGGGTGGATTGCCCAGGCGCGGTTGCCGGGCGCGGTGAATGCGACGGACCCGGCGGCAGTCCTGGTGCGCGCGGAGCCCGACCACGTCGAGCTGGTGCCGGGGGGAAGTGGTGATCAGGACAATGGACCCGCGACCTGCGGGACGCTGACGTTTACCGTCCCGGTCAACCCGAAGTCCCTCCAGCGCGCGGTGCTGACGTA
>JBFMGU010000251.1:0-15599 GCA_040752415.1 Myxococcota bacterium | reverse complement strand
CCCCGTCGAGCGGAGCTCTCCGGGGCTTCTTACATTGTGGAAAGCGTGTCGACGACGAGAACGGCTGCGAAGCGCATCCCAACGGAAGAAGCCCCGGAGAGCTTTGCTCGACGGGGCTTACGCCCAGGAATGCTGTGGACTTTGAAGCGGCCCAGCGGTGGAAGCGGCAGTCCACAGTTCGCGCATGAAGCCGGTATCCAGCGGGATTCTCGGTGAAAGCCGGTCTGCGACAGCCTCATCGGCCCAATCCCGGGGCTCAGCCGGACTCGAGCGGGTCACCGTTGTTGGCCCCGCCTGCGTCGTCGGGGAGCGTGCCGGCGTTCTCTCCCGGCCCGGCGTCGGGGGGCGCGCCGGCGTCATCCGGTGTCGCGGCGTCCGGTCCGCCGTCGGGCGCGGTCATCTCGCGGGCGCCGTCGGGGGCGGCGAGGTCGACGGCGGCGTCGCGCGGGGCGGATTCCACCGCGGCATCCGGTGGCGACGGGGCGGCGGCTCCTCCGTCCAGCCTGGGCGGCGGCAGCCGACGGGGCGGCACCACCACCTCCGGCGGCAAGGGGCAGTGCGTGCACGGACCCCGCAGCGGCACCACGATGGTCCGCCCCACGCGCAGGAACGTCCGACGCATGTGGTTGGCCTTCATGATGGCCCGCACGCTGGTGTCGTAGCGCCGCGCGATGTGACCCAGCGTCTCGCCCGAGCGGATGCGGTGCACCAGCAGGTTCTGGTCGGGGCGCTGCGCCAGCAGCGGCTGGATGCGGCGCCCCAGCTCCTGCGCGCGCGGAGCGTAGAAGCGCACGTGGAAGTGGTCGCGGTGACGACGGGCGTGCTTCACCAGCGCCTTGCTGCCCGCGCGGAAGATGCTGTCCAGCCATGCCTTGTCCTCGCCGATCGAGAGCGCGTGGTCGTACAGCACCTTCTGGATGCGACGGTCCACCAGGATGACCTGCACGTCGGTGAGCGTGGCGAGCGCGCGCACCAGCGCCCAGTTGCGCGCCGGGTCGATCAGGTGCTCACGACGTCCCCGGAATCCCGGCGGCACGTCCGACCTGTAATAGAACGCCAGGTCCACGTCGCGGCCCGCCTGGTGCGACTGGTGCGGCCGCAGGTAACCGCCGTCCTTCTTGCTGATGTGGTTCACCCGCAGCGGCGCGCTTTCCGGGAACTGCTGGTGCACCGCGCGCAGCGCCACCATCACCGCGTCCACCGTCTCCTGCACGCCCCACGCCGCCGCGGGGTCCACCACCACCCAGCCCTCGCCGTCCTTGATCTGCACCGCGTTGATCATCCGCCCCTGGTCGGCGAACCCCACCGAGATGCTCCCCAGCGCCGCCGGGTCGGTGCGCCACAGGCGTTCCACCTCCTCGTCGGAGAGGTCGGCGGTGTAGCGGTAGACCGGGCCACCCGTGGGCGCCGGCGGCTCCCCCGCCGACTCCACCTCCCCGTCGTCCACGTCGCCGTCTTCGTCCCCTTCGTCCTCGTCCTCGTCGTCCGCGTCCTCGGGGAGCACGCCGCCGTCTCCGCCGTCGGGCACGCCGTCCGCCGCCGGGGGAAGGGCCGCGTCCGCGACGGTGAGCCCCCCGTCCGGGGTTGGGGCAGCACCCAACACCAACAACACAAACACACCGACGACGGTTGAAGCGGCCAGCGGCATCCTCTTTCCCAACGTCCGCGCCGCGTGGACCGGGCAGACACGCCTCTCCGGTGGCGCCACGCTAACACGACGGTTGGTGACCTCTCAGGGAAAACGTGCGGCGCGCCCGCCGCCATCCCCCGTGACACGGTCGGAAGCTCCAGCGCGCGGAGTACGCGCCTCACGTCGTGACCGCGATGAGACACGACGAGCGCGCGACGCGGTCGCACCCCGTGGTTGCGCCACGCATCCGGTTGTTGTCGGAGTCAGCTGCCCTGCAGCGCCTTGAGGCGTTCCGCCAGCGTTGCGGCGGCCTCACCCATCTCACGCAGGGCCTGCTGCCGTTGCGCCTCCTGCTCGGCGCGCGCGGCCAGCTCGGCACGCAGCGCGGAGAGCTCACCTTCCAGCTGCTGACGACGGGCGGCCTCCTGGTCGATCATCTCCAGCGACTGGGCCACTTCCGCCTTGAGCTGCTCGACGCGCGCGGCGTCCTGCGCGGCGGTGCCCTGCAACGCGGCCAGCTCCGCTTGCAGCTGCTCCCGTCGCGCGGTCTCCTGGGCCAGCGTGCCGCGCAAGACGGCCAGCTCCTCCTCCGCCTGGATGACGCTGCTCTGCAGGCCCTGCGCCTTGCGCGCCAGCTCGCCTTCCACCTCGGCCAGGCGGGCCTTGGTGGTGGCGGACTCGGCGCGGATGCGGGCCACCTCCTCGTCGGCGCGGAGCTGCGCGGTGCGGCGGGACTGCTGCTCCTTGCCCAGCTCACCTTCCAGCTCGAACACACGCGCCTTGGCCGCCGCGGCCTCCTGGCGCGCCCGCGCGGTCTCCTCCTCCGCCTGCAACAGCGCGGTGCTGCGGAGCTGCGCCTCCAGCGCCACCTTCCCCTCCAGCTCCGCCACCTGGCTCTTGGCCGCCACCGCCTCCGCGCGGGCCGCCGCCAGCTCCTCCTCCAGCCGCGCGCGCACGCCACGCGGGTCCGCGGGGGGCGGCGCCGACTCACCGGGACGGGCCTGCGCGCTCGCCACCTGCAACGACGTCACCTCCGCCGTCAGCCGCTCGCGGTCGTTCTCCGCGGCGGTGCAACGGTTGGCCAGGTCGGTGACCAGCGTGTTCATGGACTCGCAGTCCGCCTGCAGGCGCAGGATGCGTTCCCCGGCCTGGGCCGTCTGTTGGCGCAGCACCTCCAGCTCACGCACCGCCTCGTCGCGCGCGCCCTCCACCGCGCGGCGCAGCGCGTCAGCCTCCTGCGCGGAGACCTCCGCCCGCTCCAGCGCGTCCTGCATGGCGGCCAGGTCCTTGCGCAGCTGCGCCATCTCCCGCGCGGTCTCGTCGACGCTGGCGGCATGCTCCTCCTGCAGGATGGCCAGCTGCTGCTGCAGCGTGTCCACCCCCGGGCTCCCGTCGGGACCGGCGGGGGGCACCGCCACGGGCGTGGGCGCCATCAGCGACACCCAGGAGGACGCCGCCGCCGGCGGGTTGGGTGAGGCGGAGACGCCCGCGCTGTTGGGACCGGGCAGCGCCGGGATGGCCGCGGCGTTGACGTTGTCGTCCACCGGGACCAGCTCCAGCCCGGGCACCTCCGCCGCCACCGGGACCAGCTCCAGCCCGGGCACCTCCGCCGCGGCCACCGGCGTGGGGACGGGAACCGGGGCGGGCGCGGGTGCGCTGGGAGCGCCGGCCCGCGCGTTGCTGATCTGGCCGGTCAGGGGATTGATCTGCCACAGGCCGGTGGCCAGCGTGATCTCGACGTTGTCCTCGGGCGTGTCCTCGGAACGGGACGCCTCCGGCTCCTTGGGGGGGACGGCCGACATGCGCGTCTGCGTGCGGTTCTTCTTGGACGCCATTGCTTGCCCTCCACCTGCCCGAACAACCAGGCCCACCCGAGGGCGCCCATCCTTCCCTACTCGGCCGCCAGGTACCAGCCCTCCCCGGCGCTCCACGTCCCGCCCAAGCATGGCCCACCCACCGCGCGGACCACCGCTCGCGCCGCCACCACGCCTGTGCGCGCCGTCACGCCCGTCGGGTCGCTCAGGGCACCGGGCAGGAGTAGCCCAGCTTCTTGACGGTCTGGGCGATGTCGCCGGCGGCAATCACCGCGTCGTCGTAGGTGACCGTGAGCGTGGCGCGGTCCACGTCGGCGCGCGCGTCGCTCACGCCGTGGAGCTTCTTCACCGCCGAGACCGTCTTGTTGGCGCAGCCGCCACAGCTCCAGCCCTGCACGCCAAAGTCCTTCGTCACCACCGCCGCCATGGCCGTCTCCGTCCCCAAGGTCAACGCGAGTACCGCGCCCGCCAGCATCCGCATCATGGTTTCTCCCTCGTCACTCGATCTCGTAGGTGAAGGTGGCCTGGTCGGAGCTGGCGCCCGCAGTGGCCTCCAGCGTGACCTCCCAGGTGCCGGCCATGGTGAACACCACGTTGCCAATGGCGTAGCGGCCCGCGCCCTCGTCCACGACGCTGGGCTGGTGCGAGGAGCCGTGGCCCATGGCCGGCATGACCACCGAGACGCTGATGGCCGCGCCCGCCACCGCGTCTCCGGAGGTGGTGGCCAGGTCCAGGTGGAAGGTGTTGGCGCCCTGCTGCGGCGTGCCCTCGGGGGTGAGCGCGAAGGTCATCTGCCCGTGCTGGCCCTCCACCGCCTGCTCCTGCGAGCCCGGCGAGGAATCCGTGCCGCCGGTGGTGGTGCCGCCACATCCCATTCCCACGACGAGCAAACCGCTCCACCACGCCATCCGCATGCGCATCCTCCTCATTCAAACTCCAGCCAGACGTGCCGCAGCCCCGCGGCCACCGCGAAGCCCACGTCCTCATTGCGACCGAAAGCGCGCAGCGGCGGCTCCGCCTGCGCGGTGAAGATGAGCGACCAGTGCGGGCCCAGCTCCACCGACGACACCGCGAGCAGCGAGGTCTTCATCCGCTCGGACAGGGGGGCCACCACGCCGTTGATCTCCGGGCCGGGCTCCTGCTCGTGGATGACGCCCAGGGCCAGCGACACCTTGCGCGCCAACGTGGGCCCGGCGGCGGCCACCAGCTGCAACCGCGGCTTCATGACCACGCGCTGTCCCCCCTCGGTGACCGGCGCCCGCAACGCCAGCGACGCGCCCAGCACGGCGAAGAAGCCGTTGAGCCACACGCGCTCCAACATCACGCCGGGACGCAGCTCCCACAGTCCCTGCCCGGTGGCGTCGGCGCCGAGCACGTCGGTGGCGTCACGCCCGGCGCGGCCGCTGGGGATGGTGGCGCCCAGCACCAGGCCCACCCCGGGCAGACCCGCTTGTCCGCCCACGGGGATGACGTCGTAGCGGGCGAACAGGGTGGCATCCCCCAGCCCACCACCCACGCTGCTTCCCTTGGGCCCCGCGCGTCGCGTGACGACGAGGGGCGCGCTGGCACCCAGCTGCAGGTGCTCGGTGGCGCGGATGATGCCGCCCACGTCCAGCCGCAGCTCCTGGGTCAGCACGCTGCTCGGCTTGACCTCGGTGGTGCGCGACCAGCTGGCGTACGGCGCGGCGCCCCGCAAAAGCAGCGTCACCGTTCCCGTCTCCGCCGGCGCCAGCCGCGAGCCCAACCCGTAGGAGCTCCCGCAACACGCGGAGGCGCGCGCCGGCCGCTCCCCGACGAGGAACGCGGCGAGGACCAGCCCCACCAGCCAGGGCAGACGTGCGAGCGTGTGGCGCGGACAGCTCATGGTTCCGGCTCGCCAGCGCAAGACCGGTGCCACGCGAAAGCTGCCTGCCGTGGCGGTCCGGCGCGCAGAAAGTGCTGGGGCGGGGAAATTGCGCGCAACCCTGTCGTCCCCGGGCGCGGTTGCGGGAAGAGCGTAGCCACGACGGGGGACCACCGCAGGCTCCGTCGTCACCGTCACGCCGCGCAGGCGACGTCCCGGCTGCTGCTAGCATGTCCCGCGTGATGGCAGCCCGGCGGCCGGTGGTGCTGGCAGTCCTGCTGGTGGTCCCGCTGCTGGCGTGTCGCGGCGCGGCCCGTCCGGCGTCGTCCCGCGCCCAGGCGGACTGGAAGTGGGCGCACGAGTTCGTGTCCGCGCAGGACCAGGCGCAGCCCGCCATGCAGCGCATGACGGTGTGGCACGGCACGCGCGCCGACCCGCGTTGGCTGCAGGGCAACCTGCTGGCGGGCCTGCCGGTGGGGGAATGGACCGAGTGGTATCCCGACGGACACCAGCGCGCGCGGGGGCCCTACGTGCAGGGCGCTCGGGAGGGTGCGTGGGGAACCTGGTATCCCGACGGTGGGCGCGAGTCGGAGGGCGCGTACCTGGGCGGCCGCAAGGAAGGCGCGTGGACCTACTGGCATCCCAACGGCGCGGTGAAGGCGCGCGGCAGCTACCTGGCGGGCCTGCGCGACGGAGCGTGGCGCACGTTCTATCCCGACGGGAACCGGGAGTCCGAGGGCGCCTACGCGCTGGGGAAACGCACCGGGACGTGGTCCAACATCACGCGCGGCGGGACGGCGGTGGCGTGGGAGCCGGATGCGCCGGTGCCGGATGTCCTCGAGACGACCGCGGAGGTGGAGGTCCGCGGTGGGTTGTCCAAGGCGCAGATCCGGGAGGTCATTGCCGCGGCGCTGGACGAGGTGAAGCGGTGCTTCGAGGTGCGCCTGCTGCTGCAACCCGCGCTCGCCGGAAAGCTGGCCACCAACTTCGTCGTCGTGGCCACGGGGGGCGTGCGCGAGGCGGAGACCGTGGCCGAGGAGAGCTCCCTGCCCAGCGAGGAGACGCGCGAGTGCGTGCTGCAGACGCTGCGACAGCTCCAGTTCCCCGAGCCTCTGGGCGGTGGCGTGGTGGTGGTCACCTACCCGTTCGTCTTCGAGAGCACGCGGTGACGTCGGAACACCGGAACAGGGCGGTGCTTCACGACGTGGCACGGTCGCACGCGGGCGCACCGCACTCCGGGGCGACGGTGACGCGCCCACCCGCTTCGTGAGCCTCAGACCTTGTCGGCGTCCAGCACCTTCTCCGTCGGGGGGACCACGGCGCGGGCCAGCGTGTCGAGGAGGATCGCGGGGTCGCTGGCCACGCTGACCGCGGTGCGCACCTCCGCGCGCAGGAAGCCTTCCGTGACCATGTGGTCCATGAAGCCCTTCAGCGGCGTGTAATAGTCCTCGATGTCGAGCAGGCCGTAGGGCTTGCGGTGGATGCCCAGCATTCCCCACGTCCACACCTCGAAGAACTCCTCCATGGTGCCAATGCCGCCGGGCATGATGACGAACGCGTCGGCAAGCTCGGACATGATGGCCTTGCGCTCATGCATGGTTTCGACGATGCGCAGGTCGCTCAGGCCGCGGTGGCCCACCTCCCGGTCCCACAACACACGCGTGATGACGCCCACCACCCGCCCGCCCGCCTGCAGCGCAGCGTCGGCCACCGAGCCCATCAGGCCCACGCTTCCGCCGCCGTAGACCAGCGTCAGCCCCCGCTCCGCCGCTGCCCGACCCATCCGCACCGCGGCGTCCCGGTAGACCGGCTTCGCGCCGAAATTGGAACCACAGAACACGCACACGCTCTTCATGCGGTCATCCTGCCCGGGCACCGGCGCCCGCGCCAGGGTCCGCTCAGCGCTTCAGCTCCACCCGAATCACGACGTGCTTTCCCGTCCGAGGCCAGCGCACCCGCTGCAGGATCCTGCGCAGCGCGTCTGCCCGGGTGGGGTGATGCACCGCGGCCACTTCACCGTTCTCATCCAGGACGACCTCCAGCTCGGCCCGCTGCGGTCGCCCCAGCGCGCGGTGCAACGCCTCCGCGACGGGAAGCAGCACACGTTCCACGTCGGTAGCACTCGCTCCCGCGACGGAGACGACGCGCAGCCGCACGGGAGGAGAAGGTTCCACCGCCACCACGGCGGGGGCGCTGGCCAGGAGCTCAGCCTCGAAGTCCGTTCGTGGAGAGACAAGCGAGCGAAAAGCGCTGCGGCGACAATCGACGAGATGGGAACCCTCCGCCCGCGCCCGCTCGCCCTCGATGGTGGCTCCGCTGAAGTCGATGATGGTCGGCTTCAGGACGTGGGGCGGTGGGTGCGTTGCCTCGGGTGGTTGCACCACGGCGTCATCCACCGCCACGAAGCTCGTGTACTCGCTGGCGAGGTTGTAGCGCTGTGCCAGGTCGGTGGCCTCACGCTTGGCGGCGGCGCTGTTGGAGATGCTGACCTGGTCGGTGAGGGCGGCAATGCGGCGCCGCGCCCACAGGTACTTCACGGCACCGTGGTGGCTCGACTCGTCGTCACGGGTGAGGGCAATCCGCTGCTCCCAGGTCCGCTGGCCCGCACGGCCACGCACCACCACCGTCCCCGTCGCTCCCGCGCGGTACCGCGCCGTGACGAAGAGCGGACGATGCGCAAACAGGTCTGGCAGGACCTCCGGATCCACGTCCTGGACCTCCAGGCCCTCAAAACGAACCTGGACGTCGGTGAGCACCGGCGCCTCCACGATGTTCCGGAAACGCCGGACCTGCTCGTGGGCATCCGGCAACGTGGCGGCGACGAACGCTTCACCCCGTCCCACCCGCCCAAGCTCCTCGATGAGATGCCGGTTGACCCGGTGCCCGGCGCCGAACGCAAACACGTTGTCCACCCCGGGGTGACTCCGCAGGAGCTCCACTGCTTCCCGGTCCACGGTCACAAGCCCGTCGGTGACGAGGATGAGGCTGCGGGAAAGACCCTCCACCCTGGGACGCGGCAGGTCCACCGCGGCGCGCAGCGCGTGCAGCACGTTGGTGCCACCTCCGCCGTATTCGCTGGCCACGCGCTCCATGGCCGCGGAAACCGACTCCGGCGTGACGCCCAGGCTCTCCGACGACAAGAGCCGCACCGTGCTGTCGAAGAACACGACGTTGAACCAGTCGTCCTCCCGCAGGTTGCCCAGCAGCGCGAGCATGAGCTCCTCGGCGATTTCCGCCGGCTGGCCCCCCATGGACCCGGAGGTGTCGAGGACGAAGAGATACTCGCGCGGTGCCAGGCCTTCCGACGACAGCTCCGGTGGCTGCACGCTGAGCAGGAGATGTCCTCCGTCCTCATCCTGGTAACGGAGGACTCCGGCGCGCGGCGCATCCTGCGTGAGGCGGTAACGCAACACGAAGTCACGCTGGCCCACCGGCTCCAGCAATTCCACGTCGTCGGCGTCCTGCGCATGGCGCACGGTGATGCGATGGGTGGAGGACTGCACCTCCCGGATGGGCATGCCGGCGGACAAGCGCACCTGCGCCCGGACGAGCGGCAGGTTCGGCGCGTCGAGAGCGCGCTCGTAGGGTCCAGAGGCCTCGCCGCCGTAGCGGGGGCCCACCACGCCCGGGAGCACGAACTCGTAGGTGTCGTCGTGGAACAGCAGCTCCTCGACGTAGTCCAGCTCCACCAGCACAGTGCCGAGCGCGGGAATGTTCCCCACCTCCATCTGGAACACGTTGGGTCGGTATTGCTGCAGCAGCGACGCCGTGTGACCCGCGCGCCGCGCGTTCTCGAAGGTGTCCCGCGCCACACCCCTTTCCTGGACCTCCGCCTTCAACACACGATCTCCCACGGTCATGGTCATGTCGTGGACGGCCGCTCGGGTCGAGGCGGGAAACACGTACAGCGCGTCGACGCGACGATGGGACGGGTTCCGATAGCGCTGGACGAGATGCACCTGCGCCACGTGGGCGGAGATCTCCACGTGCGCCGTGACGTCGTCGAGCACCAGGGAACTCGTGGCGTCTGGTACCAGGAAATACGGTGCGCCAGTGGCGCCCTCCTCCGCCAGCGACGCAGACGCGCGCGAGGAGATGAGCAGCGGCGCGAGGAAGAACAGCGCGGAAATACGGGCCATGGTGCCTCCCCGGATCAAGAGGGTGCGCGCGCCGTTCGCACTTGCCATCGGGCAAAGCGACGAGGTCCGCGGGTGGCGCAATCATGCTCCGGCGAGCGCAGCGCTTGCGCAAATCAGGCCGAGTTTCCGCGGTGTTTCCCGCGTCGGTGCGGGCACGCGCGTTGCTGTGCACGCCGCCAGGAGGTGTCCCATGCGTCTCAACCGGGTGGGCATCCTGGGGAGCGTGCTGGCGCTGGCGGTGGCGCTGGGCGCGCCCACGGTGGTCCGGAGCGCCGACGTGCAGGACTGGCGCGTCCGGATGGAACAGCTCGCCGCCACGTTGTCGCGCGTGCTGCTGGACCTCTCCTCGGCGGCGCGGTTCAACGCACCGGGGAACCGGGAGCGCGTCCTCCACGACGTGGAAACGCTGGCCAACCTGGCCCATGACCTGGAGCGGAAGGACAAGCCGCAGGCGGACCCCGCCATGGACTGGTTGCTGCAGTCGTTGCGCTCCGACGCGCGCGAGGCGCAGTCGGCCCTGCGCGAGGGGCACACCGCGTACGCGCGCGCCGCATTGCTGAACGTGGCGGAGGGCTGCATCTCCTGTCACTCCCGCAACGACGAGGGCGTGATGTTTCCCTCGCTCACCCACGTCACCAACGACCCCACGCTCACGCCCCTGGAGCACGCCACGCTGCTGGCCGCCACGCGTCGGTTCCAGGACGCCCTGGCGCGCTACCGCGTGGTGCTGGCGCGGGGGTTGGGTTTGCGGGAGACGGTGGAGTGGCAGCAGACCTCCGGCACGGCGCTGGCGCTGGCGGTGCGGTCCCTGCGCAGCCCGGAGCTGGCCCTGGAGCTCACCGACGCCATCCAGGCCAACCCCTCCGCTCCCTCGGTGATGCACGAGCTGGCGACAGCGTGGCGCGGCGACCTGTTCCAGTGGAGCAACGAGCCGCCGGTGGCGGGCGCCGTGGATCACGCCAGCACGTTGCTGGACCGCGCCGAGAGCCTCCTGGAGCGCGCACGTGTGGCCGAGCAGCGCGGTCCCGTCCCCGGCGTGGCCTGGGTCCAGCTGTTGCGCTCCTCCACGCTCCTCCACGACGTCATCAATGCCACGCCGCAGGACACGCGCATGCAGCAGGAGGCCTTCCACCTGCTGGGCCAGGCCTATGAGCTGCTGGGTGTGGCGGACACGCGCCTGCTGCACCCGCGCTACTACGAGGCGTGCGTCAAGGTCCGTCCCGCCACCGGCACCGCGCGCGAGTGCCTGGTGCGTCACGTGGCCGCGTTGCGTCGGGCGTACGCGCTCCAGGACGTGGAAGCACCGGTGGTGCCCGACCCGCTGGATGCGCTCCCGCAGCGCATCACCTTGTTTCCCGACGAGGTGCAGCGTCGCATCCTGGGTTTGTGGCGGTTGACCCGGCAGCCCGCGCCCCGCCTGCCCCCCGCGCCTCCGGGCTGAAGACCAGGCGGGAAACACCCACGTCCGGGGCGGCGTGGCGCCGTGGCCCACGTCGGGAGCGCGCGGGTGATCAACTTGCTCCGCTCCGGGGCGCGGTTACAAGAATGCGTGTGACGTGGACCTACAGGGTGCTCGCCACGACGGGAGAGATGCTCGAGAGGGTGTGTCTTCCCGGTTGCCGGACCTGATGTTTCCCGTGGCGCTTGCGCCCTGGGACATCTCCGGTGACGACGCAACGGGTTTCCTGCGAGGGAGGTGCGTTGCGTGATGGATCGGGTTGTTGTCGACGTCTTGGGGCGTTGGTGATCACCTGGTTCATCCGAAGTGGTTCCTCGGTTGGAAGACGTGAAGCCAGCAACGTGGCCCGAAAGGGTGTGGTTGCCATGGTTCCCGGAGGGGTCGACGGTGAGTGTTCCGTGAGGAGCCTTGCCGCAGATTGACGACGGGAGTCGGAACGAACGGAAAACCGGCGAGGAGTTGCTTCGAGAACGGCGTCCGAGAGGGCGCCGTTCGTGTTTGGTGGCCTCAACGGTGCAACAGCGCCACCATCAACCACGTCAACATCCCGCAGAAGCCGCACGCCACCACGAACATCACCCCGCTGCCCAGGACCGCGCTGAGCACCAGGATGGCGAGGTCGGGCCCACCGTGGCGCGGTACGAGGGAGGTGGCGCCGTGGGGCGCGGCCGCCGTGCTGGGCAGGGGAGAGCGAGCGTGCATGCCCGCACAACACCGCGAAGGGCCTGGCACTTTCGTTCCTCCGGGCGGTGGGAACCCCGGAGATTCCGCCACCCCCGCCCGCGCCACTATCCTGCCGGCCGTCATGGCCATGTTCGACGACGCCGACGAAGCCACGGAGGCCACACGCCCGGTGCCCGCGGTGGAGCTGCCGCCGGGGACCGCGCGCTACCGCCTCGTGGTGGTGGGCGAGGGTACGCCGCTCAGCCACGTGCTCCCGGAGGGGAACGCGCTCATTGGCCGGTCCGCGGAGACGGACATCCAGGTGGATGAGCCCTCGCTCTCCCGTCGCCACGCGATGATCACCGTGGGCCCGCGGGTGCAGGTGCAGGACCTGGGCAGCCTCAATGGGACGCGGGTGCGGGGCGCGCGGCTCACGGCCAATGAGCCCGTGGAGGTGAACCCCGGCGACGTGATCGAGCTGGGCTCGGTGATGGTGATTGTGCAACGTGCCGAGGTCCCGCGCGCGCCGCGGCGGTTGTGGCCCCACGGTTATTTCGACGCGCGGCTCGAGGAGGAATGCCTGCGTGCACAACGCACCGGACGCAGCTTTGCCGTGGTGCGCATGCGGTTCCCGCCCGAGGTCACCGACGAGCAGGTGGAGTCCGCCCTGGACGTGGTGTTCAAGGCCACGAGCCTGGTGGCCAACTTCAGCCCGCGTGACTACGAGCTGCTCCTCGAGGACGCAGGCGCGGCCGCGGCGCGGCAGTTGTGCGAGCAGGTGCAGTTGCGGCTCAAGGGCGGCGCGGTGGCCACCGGCGTGGCGGTCCATCCCGACGACGGAAGGAGCGCGGCGGAGCTCATGGACCGCGCGGGCGCGGCGCTGCGCGGGACCACGCCGCTGGTGACGGCGGAGCAGGCGGTGGCGGCGGACGGCAGTCCCATGGAGCGGCTGCGCGCGCTGATTGAGCGGGTGGCGCAGAGCACCATCAGCGTGATCCTCCAGGGCGAGACCGGCGTGGGCAAGGAGGTGGCGGCGCGCATGATCCACCGCTTCTCCCGTCGGAGCGACAAGCCTTTTGTGGCCATCAACTGCGGCGCGCTGGCCGAGGCGTTGCTGGAGAGCGAGCTGTTTGGTCACGAGCGGGGCGCGTTCACCGGCGCGGTGAAGGCCAAGCCCGGTCTGCTGGAGACCGCGGACGGCGGCACCATCTTCCTGGACGAGGTGGGCGAGATGCCCGCGGCCCTGCAGGTGAAGCTGCTGCGGGTGCTGGAGGAGCGCGCGGTGGTGCGCGTGGGCGCCGTCAAGCCGCGGCCCATTGACGTGCGCGTGCTCACCGCCACGCACCGCAATCTCGAGGAGATGGTGGCGCACGGCAGGTTCCGCCAGGATCTCATCTACCGCCTGAACGGCATCACCCTCAGCATTCCGCCGCTGCGGGAGCGCACCGACGAGTTGGAAGGCCTGGTGCGGACGTTCGTCGAGCAGTTCGCGCGGGCGGAGGGCAAGACCCGCCTTCCCACCGTGGACCCCCTGGCGCTGCAGCTCATGCGCTCCTACGCCTGGCCCGGAAACGTGCGGGAGCTGCGCAACGTGGTGGAGCGCGCGGTGACGTTGTGCACTGGCGAGGTCATCTCGCTCGACCACCTGCCGGTGGAGAAGATGGGGATGATGTTGCAGTCCGCGGTGTCCCCTTCCTCGTCGACACCCGTGCCAACGCCGAGCCCCGCGCCGCCTCCCCGGGTGCCGCGTCCGTCGGTGTTCGAGCCGATCATCACCTCACCCACGCTGCCCACCGCGCCCAGCGCCATGCGCACCGGGATCCCCAACCCCACCGTGCCCGCCTTCCGCCTGCCCACCCCGGCGCCCGTGCCTCCGTCGTCGACGGGCCCGCAGGCTCCGGCCTCTCCGCGCCAATTGAAGGACGCGCTGAAGGCCGTGGAGCGGGAGCGCATCCTGGAAGCGCTGAACGCGTGCGGGGGCAACCAGTCGCGCGCGGCGGAAGTGCTGGGCATGTCGCGGCGTGCGCTGGTCAACCGGCTCGAGGAGTACGGCCTGCCGCGACCGCGCAAGCGCGACACTTGAAGCAAAGTCTAACGGAGCCTATCAACTGCGGAGGGGAGGATTGGTCGCGGCGGGTGCCGCACGGCCATGGCGCGTATGCCCCTCCCACGTAGGCTGGACAAGACCACCGGAGACACCGTGCACAATCCCTTGAGCCCCCGTCGTGAAGCACTTGGCGCGTTGGTTGCGCTCCTCCTGCTCCTCCCCGCGGCACCCGCGCTGGCGGAGGAGCCTCCCGCCGAGCCCTCCGACGACGAGAAGCTGGCCGCATTGAAGAAATCCGTGGAAGCGCGCCTGAAGTGGCAGCAGGGCGACGTGACCATCAAGAACGGCCTGGCCACGCTCCAACTGGGCAAGGACCTTCGCTACCTGGACCCGGAGAGCGCGCGCTACGTGTTGGAGGACCTGTGGGGCAACCCGCCCGGTGAGCTGACGTTGGGCATGATCTTCCCCGCGGACGTGGGCCCGGTGGACGACGACAACTGGGGCGTGGTGGTGACCTACGAGGAGGACGGGCACGTCAAGGACGACGACGCGGCCAGCATCAACTACGACGAGCTCCTCAAGGAGATGAAGGCCGACACCGCCAAGTCCAGCGAGGCGCGGAAGTCCGAGGGCTATCCCACCGTGGAGCTGGTGGGTTGGGCGGAGCCGCCGCATTACGACGCGCAGACGCGCAAGCTGCACTGGGCCAAGGAGCTGGTGTTCGGCGGCGATAGCGCCCACACGCTGAACTACGACATCCGCGCGCTGGGACGACGCGGCGTGCTGGTGATGCAGGCGGTGGCAGGCATGGATGCGCTGGCAACCGTGAAGGCCCGGATGCCCGACGTGGTGAAGGCGGTGGAGTTCAACAAGGGACACACCTACGCGGAGTTCGACGCTTCCGTCGACGAGGTGGCGGCCTACGGCATTGGCGCGCTGGTGGCGGGCAAGGTGGCCTCCAAGGTGGGATTGCTCGCCGGCCTGGCCGCGGTTGCCATCAAGGCCAAGAAGCTGCTCTTCGTTGCCGTGCTGGCCATTGGCGCCCTGCTCAAGAAGGTGCTGAGCAAGAAGAACGAGGCCTGAAGCAGGCGCCTCTCGCCCGCGCCGCAACCTGTGCGTCATCGCGGTCGACCGTCCACGCTTGCGCGCGGTGGCGTCGACGCGGATGCTGGCGGGCCGGAGCGAGGGAGATGACGAGCCGTTGACCAAACCATACTGTACGGTATGGTTCGGTCATGGACGCCTCACTTCCCGACCGCCTCCTGCGCCGGCTGGCGCTCCTCTGGCGGCGCTTCGGCCAGGCCCGTGATCTCTCCACCCACCCGCGCGCCGTGCTCGCCGCGGCACGCTCCACCATGCAACGGAAGCCCTACTGCCTGCTCGTCACCACAAGCCCGGAGGGGGCACACGCCCGCGTGCTCCAGCCCTTCCCCCCGGACGAGGAGCTCCGGGTGTGGCTCGGGACCAGCCCGCGTTCGCGCAAGGTCGCGGAGCTCCGTGCCGATCCACGGGCCACCCTCGTGTACGAGGACGACCGCCGCGGCGCGTGCGTGGCGCTCTCGGGCGACGTCGAGGTGGTGGAGGACGTCGGCGCGCGGCGCGCCCACTTCATGCGCTCGTGGTGGGCCTTCTTCCCCGAAGGGCCGGAGGGGGACGACTTTGTGCTGCTCCGCTTCGAGCCGCGCCGCCTCGAGGTGTGGGACGCGTCGCGGCGCATCACGCCGGAGCCCTTCGGGCTCGCGTCGGCGAAGCTCCGGCACGAAGGTGGGGAGTGGCGGCCCGAAGCGGAAGGGGGCTCGTCGTGAGCGCCGTGCTCGCGCTGGCGACCGCCGTGGCTCTCGCGCTGGTCGCGGCGCTCCACGTCTACTGGGCGGCCGGGGGCAAGTGGCCAGGCACGGACGACGAGAGCCTGGCGCGGACCGTGGTCGGGGGCCCGCCGGGGATGCGCGCGCCGGGCCCCGCCGCGTGCCTCGCGGTGGCGCTGGTCCTCGCGGTCGCGGTGGC
>JBFMGU010000250.1:0-15729 GCA_040752415.1 Myxococcota bacterium | reverse complement strand
CGGGGGAAAAAGCGGGTGTGGTGCGGCGCATGGTGGACTTGCTGACTTCCTTCCGTCGCGTGCCCCGCACCGGCGTCATCTACATCGACACCGAGGCGCGCGCGCGCGGCTACCGTCGCGGATCCCCGGACTGGGCCAACCTGGGTCAGGGACAGCCGGAGACCGGCGAGATTCCCGGCACCACGCCGCGCATGACGACGATCCCGCTCTCCGCCCCGGACATGGAATACGCGCCGGTGGAGGGGATGATGGAGCTTCGCGACGCCATCGCCCAGCTCTACAACGCGCGCTATCGCAAGGGGATGCCGAGCCGCTACGCCGCGGAGAACGTGGTGGTGAGCGGTGGTGGTCGCACGGCGCTGACGCGCACGTTGGCCAGCGTGGCGGCGGTGAACCTGGGGCACTTCATCCCCGATTACACCGCCTACGAAGAGCTCCTGGAGGTCTTTGGCCTCTTCAAGCCCATCCCGCTCCAGCTGGACCCCGCGCTGCACTACGCGTTGGAGCTGCCGTGGATGGAGCGCACCATCCGGGGCATGGGCCTGGGCGCCATCCTGCTCAGCAATCCCGCCAACCCCACGGGGAAGGTGGTCCGGGGCCCGCACCTCTCCGAGATGACCGCGCTGGCGCGCAAGTACGACTGCGCCCTCATCCTCGACGAGTTCTACTCGCACTACCTGTGGGACGCGCCCCCGGGCACCACGGTGAGCGCGGCGCAGTACGTGGAGGACGTCAACAAGGATCCCGTGGTCCTCGTCGACGGGCTCACCAAGAACTGGCGCTATCCCGGGCTGCGCCTGAGCTGGACCCTGGGACCGCGCGCGGCCATGGACGCCATTGGCAGCGCGGGCTCCTTCATTGACGGCGGCGCGGCGCGCCCGGTGCAACGTGCGGCGCTGGGGCTCATGGATCCCGAGGAGGTGGCGCGCGACACGGTGGCGCTGCAGAAGCACTTCCGCGCCAAGCGCGACTACATGCTGCAGCGGCTCACCGCCATGGGCGTCCGCGTGGACACCCCGCCGCAGGGGACGTTCTACGTGTGGGGCAGCGTGGCGGAGCTGCCGGCCCCGCTCTCGACGGGATTCGCGTTCTTCCAGGCGGCGCTGGAGCGCCAGGTGCTGTGCGTGCCGGGCCTGTTCTTTGACGTGAACCCGGGCAAGCGCCGCACGCCGGAGCACAGCCTGTTCGGTCGACACGTGCGCTTCTCCTTTGGTCCGCCCATGGCGCAGCTGGAGCTGGGGTTGAACCGGCTGGAGGAGATGGTCAAAGCGGCGTCATGACGTGGGATGGCGTGGACGTCGTCGTGGTCGGTGGTGGCGTGGTGGGGTGCGCCGTGGCCCACGCGTTGTCCCGCGCCCGTCGCAGCGTGGTGCTCCTGGAGAAGGGACCGCGCCTGGGTGAAGGCATCACCTCCCGCAACAGCGGCGTCATCCACAGCGGCCTCTACTACGCGCCCAATTCGCTGAAGGCGCAGAGCTGCATCCGGGGGAACGTGCTGCTGTACGCCTGGGCCGCCGCCAAGGGCGTGTGGCACCGCAAGACCGGGAAGCTGGTGGTGGCCACGCACGAGGGGCAACGTGAAGCGCTCGAGAAGCTGCACGCGAACGTGGTGGCGTCGGGGGCGCCGGGTTGTACGTTGCTGCCAGGGAACGAGGTGACGAGGCTGGAACCCTCGCTCCAGGTGGCCGCGGCCATGATGTGCGCCGAGACGGGTGTGGTGGATCCCACCGAGCTGACCCACTCGCTGGCCATCGCGGCGGAGGAGCACGGGGCCACCATCCTGAGCCACGCCGCGGTGCACGGGTTGGAGCGCGGGCCGGACGGGTGGCGCGTGGACAGCGCGCGCGGCCGGGTGTCGACGAGGTGGGTGGTGAATGCCGCGGGGCTGGACGCGGACCGGGTGGCGTGCCTGGCGGGTGTCACCGCGTATCAGCTGCATCCCTGCCGGGGAGACTATTTCCGGCTAAGCACGGCCGTGGAGTACCGGCACCTCATCTACCCGGTGAAGGACAAGCGGAGCGCGGGGCTTGGCGTGCATCTCGCGTTGGACCGCGGCGGGGGATACCGGTTGGGCCCGGACGCGGAGTACGTGGAGCGGCGGGATGATTTCTCGTCGGCGGAGCACAAGCTGCTGGCGTTCCACGCGGCGGCGCAGCAGCTGCTGGGGCCGTTGCGCGTGGACCAGTTGCGCTACGACGGGTGCGGCATCCGCCCCAAGCTGCGCGCGCCGGACGAGCCGGATGAAAAGGACTTCGTGTTGTGTGAGGACCTTCCGGGGTTCGTGAACCTGGTGGGAATCGAGAGTCCCGGGCTGACCGCGTCGTTGGACCTGGCGGAACGGGTGGCGGCGCTGTGCCGCTGAGGAGGAGACCATGCGGGTGCCGGTGGAGCTGCGGAAGGCGTACAAGCTGATCAATCACGGACCCACCACGCTCATCACCAGCGCGCACGCGGGCAAGGTGAACATCATGGCCGCGGCCTGGGTGATGGCGCTGGACTTCGACCCACCCAAGCTCTGCGCGGTGATTGCCGGGGATACCCACACCCGTGGCCTCGTCGACGCGTCCGGCGCCTTCGTGGTGAACGTGCCCACGCGGGCGCAGGTGGATCTGACGTACGCCGTGGGAAGCGAGAGCGGGCGGGACGTGGAGAAGCTGAGCACGCGCGGCATTGCCACCGCGCCAGCCGCGACGGTGGAAGCGCCGCTGGTGGAAGGTTGTGCCGCGTGGCTGGAGTGCAAGGTGGTCCGCGAGCCGCACAACGAGAAGCAGTATGACCTGTTCATTGCGCAGGTGACCGCGGCGTGGGCGGAGGACCGGTTGTTCCGCAACGGTGAATGGCACTTCGAGCGCGACGAGGACCGCACGCTGCATCACATGGCGAAGGGCGTGTTCTACATGACCGGTGGACGTGTCGAGGTTTCACGACGCAGGTGAGGCGCGGCGCACGGGCACCACATTCGGGGTTGTTTCCCGACGACACCAACGTCGGGCGTGAAGGCACGACACCCCGTCGATCCGACGGTTGCGGCCGGCCGGGCAGGTCAGGAGCCGGCGGGTTTGCCACGTGCGCCCGCTTCAGGACGCGCACAGCGTCAACGGCTTCACGGGTTGTTGCCCGCCGAGGACGCGGACCTCCAGGGAGAAGTTCTGCGCCATGCGAACCTCAAGGTCCACCGTGCCGGCGGGGCCGCGACACCACTCCGGGTCCATCCGCAGCGTGCCAAGGATGGTGCGGTCCGGGCTGGTGGGCTCCAGCGCCTCGAAGAACACCACGGTCTGCGGCGCTCCGAGGGGCGTGGTGACGTCCACGGTCACCCGTCGTGAGCACGGCACCGGCGTCTGGGCGGCAATGACCTGCCGGGGCCCGTCTCCCGGAACCATCATCCAGACCGGCACGGAGAGCACGTCCTGCAGCACGCTCCGCCCGCATTCCAGGTAGTGGCCCAGCAGCGCGGCGCCCGAGCACACCGCCAGCTCGGGGTCCAGCGCGCGCGCGGGGTCGAAGTTGAAGCGGCTGAAGACGCGGCGGCGCACCGCGGGCGTCCGCGTCTGCCCGCCCACCAGGATCACCTCGCCCACCAGGTCGGAGGTGAGGTTCGCGCAGCGCAGCAGGTCGTCGCATGTGCCCATGGTGCGTTCCACCAGCGGCGCGATGATGAGCTCCAGCTCGCGGCGGGTCAGGAGGTATTCCACGTCCAGAGGCCGGCCCCGGTTCATCCCCACGAAAGGCACACGCACCAACACCTCCTCCTGCGTGCTCAGGGTCATCTTGGCCAGCTCGCAGGCGAACCTCAGGCGCTGCAGCACCACCCGCTGGGTCGTGAGGTCCACACCGTGATGCCTCTCGAAGTCAAACGCGACCGCGTGGGTGATCTTCTGGTCGAAGTCGGCGCCTCCCAGGAAGGCGTCGCCACCCGTGGCCAGCACGCGCACCACGCCACCTTCCACGCAGATCAGCGACGCGTCGAAGGTGCCTCCGCCAAGGTCGTAGACCAGCGCGTTGCCCCGGATGGAACGGTGGTGCGCGTAACGCAGCGCCGCCGCGGTGGGTTCATTGATGAGGGCGCGCACCTCCAGGCCCGCCATCTCCGCCGCGGCACGGACCTCCTGGCGCTGCTCGTACCCGAAGTGCGCGGGCACCGAGAGCACGCAATCCTCGACGTGACGACCCGCGCTCGCCGTGGCCAGCTCCGCCACCCGCTGGATGACGTGACAGGCGAGCTCACGCAACGGCTTGACGGTGCCATGCACCTCCACCGCCACCTTCCCGTCGCGGCCCTCCACCAGCTTGTAGTTGACGCGGTCGCGGTGGCGGGAAACGAAGTCCGAGCGAAAACGTCGACCCAGGAACCGCTTGAAGCCGTGCACGACGTTGTCCGGGTCGTCCAGCAACCGCTCCCGGGCACCAGCCCCCACCACGAACTTCTGCATCCCGCTGAACCAGATGGCGGTGGGCATCACGTAGTCCGTGCCGTTGATGGGAACGACCCGCAACGCGCCCTGTGCGTCGACCCAGGCCGCGCAGGTGTTGGAGGTGCCAAAGTCAATGCCGACCACGGGACGGAACGAGGGCTGGCTGAATTGGTGGGCGGTGGGGCGTGGGATGTTGGTCAGCGTGATGGGAGCGTGGGGAATGCCGGTGCGCAGGCGACCCGGCGTCGGGGTACGCTCGGACACGGGCTGCAGCCGGGTCTGGGACCGTTCCCCCGGCGTTGGCGTGTCCGGGGGGGCGGAGCGGCGTCCCGCGGAGGTCGCGGGCGTTGGCGCCGAAACGGCGGCGGGCTCTCCACGCGACGGGGGGGCCGCGTCGAGGCGGCGCACGGACTCCTCCCGGTTGCGCAAACGCCACCAGACCGCGAGTGCGGGAACCACTGCCGCCACCAGCAGAGCCAACAGGAACTCCGCAGCAGCCACGCTCATGCTCCTTCCCCCGTGCCGCCAACGGGAAGCTCACCTCCGTCCCTTTGAGGGAGCGCGCTTGCGGCGCGCGGCCTTGTGGAAGCCCCTCACCCGCGACGGATATTTCCCCGGCGGGCTGGCTGGTCCCGCCCTTGTGTCCGACCGGGAATGCGTGACACCCCGCGAAACCCCCACCCGACGTCGGAGCACAACGCGCTCCACGAGGTTGTCGCCCGCGAACCGGCCCGCCCGGGGCAGGCGCAGGGAGTGCGTCACGGGGCCAGTCCACACTCCGCGACGCAACGACGTCACGGAGTCTCCCGGTGTCAGGTCTCTGCTGGATCATCAAGTGCTTCAGGGTGCCGAAGCGACGCCTCAGC
Source organism: Myxococcota bacterium (assembly GCA_040752415.1). Taxonomy (GTDB): domain Bacteria; phylum Myxococcota; class JACRCW01; order JACRCW01; family JACRCW01; genus JBFMGU01. The sequence goes on along the minus strand of JBFMGU010000250.1, from coordinate 10,448 downwards.
GACGTGCGACCCACGAGCAGTGCGTCACGGGGCGTAACCGCCCGGGCAGCTGGCGACGTTGCAGCGCGTGCCATTCCAGTCGAGCCACTGCGTGAGCACGACGCCCTGGCCATTGAGATTGTTCAGCAGTTGAAGGTGCTCCGACCCCAGCGGGCCGGCGACATCCGGGTCGAGCGCGCCGGTGCGGGCCACGCCGTTGAAGTCCACGCGCCGGTGGCTGTTCTTCGCGTTGCTCACGCCGTCGGGTTCCACCTTGCGATCGTAGTCGGCGAAGATGTCCGCGGCGGCGCCGTTCTGGGACGACGGTGGGCAGAGGTTCGTGTTGCCGTCGAAGCGGAAGGGGCGGGCGTGGTTGTCCAGGGGTGTGCCGTCGGCGCAATTGGCGTTGCCGTTGGGGCTGGGCGTGCAGTTCGTGAAGTTCATGGGGCACCCGAAGCGGTCCGCCGCGAACTTGCGATAGGTCAATGCGCCCAGTCCCGTCGTCGTGCGCACCAAGTCCACGGCACTGGGGTTGTTGCTCGTGGCTTCCGTGAGGTGACAGTGGAAGCACGCGGTGCCGTAGCCGCCCCAGCTCACCCCGGTGGCGCGACCACGCTGGGTATGCGGGACGCTCTGGTGGTAGCCGCCCGCGCTGGCCTTGCGCTGCCGGTTGCCCGCCGAGGAACCGCTCCCGAGGCGGTCCGAGAAGAAGCCCTTGCCGGTCACCGTGCCGTACGTTGCAGCGCTGCCCGTTTCCGCCTCCTGGACTCCCAGCAACGTCATCACGTGCTGGAGCTGGTCCCCACTGCTGTCCAAGTTGTTGAACCAGGACTGCTGCGACGTGAACGGCACAATCCGCCCCCGGCTCCCGACGCCGATGGAGAACGTGGTCACGTCCACATAGGTTGCATGCGCGTGGCTGGAGTGGAACACGTACTCGCCGTTGATGGGGCTGATGAAGTCACTGCTGATGGCCCGGCTCCAGGGAAAGCCAAGGCTGGGAACCCCGTTGGTGTTGTTGTTGGCGTAGTCACTGGTGATGCGCGTGTACGCGTCCACGTTGGCGCGCGCCTGCAGGTCCAGGTGGCAACCCACGCACTGGTTCTGCCACGACGTGTGACACGTATGACATGCGATGCCTCCCTGGTTGTCCGGCGTTCCCAGGTGGCTGAAGCCGCGGGCGCGTCGGACCTGGTCGTCAACGACGATGCCCTGCACGGGTCCGTCACCGTTGGTGGGGTCAAAGTCGATGCGTCCCATGGCGAAGTCGGCGTTGGCGGAATACAGGGGCTGGTTGTTGCCGGGGCGGGTGACTGCGCTGTCGGGATTCACCAGGTCCCTGACCTGCGGCAGGAAGTGCGCCTGGCCGTCGCGTTTGCCGACGAGATAGTAGCGCCCCATCTGGTCCTTGAAGACGTGTCGCAGCTCATTGCCCAAGCGGTCCAGGGCGAAGCCGTTGTCGCTTAGCGTCGCATAGTGGTCGGCGTTCCCGTGGCAGCTCTCACAGGTCACCGACAATGCGTGCTCGCCTCGGGCGTAGATCCGACCATTCCCGTGCACCTCGCTCGCGGTGTGGCAGTCGTAGCACTCCAGGCCGCGTTCGTAGTGGATGTCGGGAGGTGTGTCGTCGCGGTTGGCGGGCGTGCGGGCGCCTGGGTCATTGGCGTTGGGTGTGCCGCCGAAGGTCGGGTCATAGAAGATGTTGCGCCAACCATAGTCTTCATAGACAACGTATTGCGTTGCGGTGCGGCCATGGAGCAGCGAAGTGGGCTCCCCACCGTCCAGCGGCGCTCCGACGAGCGGCCTGCCCTCGTGGTCGAGGAAGCTCTCGAGGTGCAAGGCGTTCAACGGATTGGCGGGATACTGCCGATTGTTGACGACGTCCTGATTCGGGTCGGGCCGGATGCCCAGGTACTGCAGCGTGGTGTGGTTGCTGCCGGCGTGACAGGGAAGACAGGCGCGCGTGCTGTCCATGCCGAGCACGGTGAGGTCTGGCTGGCCCTGTCGTGGAATTACCCGGTAACGGCCGCGGATGAGGTGCTGGCGCACGTGTGGTCGCTCGCCGGGTTGGAGGAAGTCGGGGTCCGCCGGCTCCACCACGTTGAGATTGGGATCCGACCCGCGGTAGCGGCCATCCAATCCGTATTCCATGTGACATGCCGCGCAACCTGCGCCGCGGAAGTCACCGGGACTGTCGTTGGTGCCGCTGTTGCCCGCGTGGCAGTTGCCACATTGCTTGATGACCGTCGTGGTGATGGCCTTGGCGAGGTCGCTCTGTCCGTCACGGATGCGGTTGGTGCCGTAGGAAATCCAGGCTTGCTGATCCAGGTTCGGGTTGCTTTCCACGCCGTCAGCCATGAGCACGGAGGTGACGGTCTGGACGTTCAGGTTGCTTTCGTAATCACCGGTGAAGCCAGGCTCCTGCAGCGACGTCACCTGTCCCGCCTCGAGGTAGTCCGCGCCGTAGCCGGGGTTGGAGAGTGAGGTGATGTCCCGAAAGGCGTAATCGGCGCCCCACGGGCTCCGTCCGACGACGGCATTGGGAATACCGAAGGAGAAACGCGCACTGGAAATGATGGCGCCGCCCGTTCCAATCACGCTGCGCGGCAGGTTCTTGCTCTGGTTGACGTGGCACTGGCCGCAGCTCTTGCCGGTCTCCACCACGCGCAGGTCGCCGGGAGCGATAAACTGGAGATAGTCCAGATTCGTCACGGTTCGTGTTGGCTGACCGTCGGGGCCCGGGCAGCTCCACTGGTCCGGAACGCCCGTGACGCCGTCAACCTGGCCCTTGTCCAGCCCTGCCTTGTGCAGGTAGCGGCTCCACGCGCGCGGACCGTACTGGTCGAGGATGACGCCCTCCCAGCGGGGCTCGCCGTTGTCGCGAATCTGCGCGATGTCCGGCGGGGGACAGACGTGTGCGCGGTCCTTGTACATGCCGCTGGTGGAGTCGCCGCCGTGACAGTTGGTGCAACCCAGCGCCTGGCCGCCGGCGGTGCGCCACGGGTGCGGGTCCTCCAGACCACCACCGCTGTAGGACGGGTCATTGGGACCGGCTCCGTTGTGACACTGCATGCAGTTGCTGGGGGACGGACTGGGACAGTCACAGGGCGGAAGTCCCGCGCCGACCTTGTCGAGGTTGCAGAAGAGCATGCAGGCGACCTGGCCGGTCTCGTCGCCGGACGGCCCACCGCAGCAGCCCCCCCACACCGCTTCGCTATGACAGTCGTACGTCTGACCATTGTAGGTGGCGTGCCCGTTGTCGCAGCCGTACCCGTCGTCACACCAGCACGAACAGTCCGGCAGTTGGGGGCAGTCCGTTTCACACGTGTTGGGGCATTCGTCCCCGCATGCGCCTCCGGTGATGGAATTGAGGCACGCCGTCGCGTCGAAGTTCGGAACGCAGCCCTCCGGGCAACAGAGCCCATTCTCGCAGCCACCCGAGCTTGATGCGCCGGAGGAGCTCGACGACGAAGAGGACGAAGAAGAAGAAGACCCGCTGGAGGAACTGGACGCGGAGCTCGCACTGCCTCCGTCGACGCCGTCACACCCGCCTTCCACGCACGGCGCCACTCCGGGGTCCTGCGTGCACGCGGTCATCAACGCCATCAGCAGCGCAGCCGAGCACCGGCGCATGCGACCTCCGAGCGCGAAACGCTACTGGAAGAACCCGTTGGGACAGGTGTTCACGTTGCAGCGCACGCCGTTCCAATCAATCCACTGCGTGAGGACGATGCCGCTGTTGTTGAGGTTGTTGAGCAGCTGCAGGTGCTGGATGCCCAGCGGGCCCGCCACGTCGGGAGCCAGCGAGCCCGCGGGGAAGATGCCCGTGAACTCCACGCGCTTCTGGCTGTTGCGCGCGTTGCTGACGCCGCTGGCGGTGACGAACTGGTCGTAGTCCGCGAACACGTCGGCCGGGTTGTTGTTGGCGGTGGAGGGCGGGCAGAGGTTGGCATTGCCGTCGAAGAAGAACAGGCGGGCCTGGTTGTCCAGCGCGGTGCCGTTGGTGCAGTCGGCAATGCCCGCGGGCTGGTTCACGGTGTTGTTCGCCGCGCAATTGATGAAGTTCATGGGACAACCGAAGCGGTCCGCGGCGAACTTCTTGTACGTGAGCGCGCCCAGGCCCGTGGTGGTGCGCACCAGGTCGACGGCGCTGGTGTTGTTCACCGTGCCTTCCGTCAGGTGGCAGTGGAAGCACGCCGTTCCGTATCCGCCCCAGGCCTGACCCGTGGGCCGACCACGCTGACTGTGCGGCATCATCTGGTGATACCCGCCCGCGCTGGTCATGCGCTGCCGGTTCCCCGCCGACGAACCATTGCCGAATCGGTCGGAGAACAGGCCCTTGGCGCCGGCCACCGCACCGTAGGTGTAGTTGGCGTTGGTGGCCGCCTGTTGCACGCCCAGCAGCGTCATCACGTCCTGGAGGCGCTCGCCGTTGTTGTCGATGTAGTTGAACCAGTTGTGCTGCGCGGAGAACGGGACGATGCGTCCCCGGTTCCCGACGCCGACGTAGAAGGTGCTGATGTCAATGTACGTGAAGTTGGCGTTGATGGTGCTGAAGACGTATTCGCCGTTCACGTTGTTGACGAAGTTCTGGTTGATGTCATTGGCCCAGGGGAAGCCCACGTTCGGGATGCCGCCGGTGTTGTTGTTGGCGTAGTCGGCGCTGATCTGTGTGTAGGCGTCCACGTTGGCACGCGCCTGCAGGTCCAGGTGACAGCCCACGCACTGGTTCTGCCACGACGTGTGACACGTGTAGCAGGCCAGCCCGCCCGCGTTATCCGACGTGCCCAGGTGGCTGAAGCCGCGGTTGCGCAGCGCCTGGTCGATCTGCGTCACGTTCTGCAGCGGCCCGTCGCCATTGGTGGGGTCGAAGTCCATGCGGCCCATCGCGAAGTCCGCGTTGGCGCTGTAGATGGGCTGGTTGTTGCGCGGGTTGGTGACCTGGCTGTTGCTGTTCACCAGGTCCTTTACCTGCGGGATGAAGTGGGGGAGCCCGTCGCGCTTGCCCATCAGGTAGTAGCGGCCGGTCTGGTCCTTGTAGACGTGCTTCAGCTCATTGCCGAAGCGGTCCATGGCGAATCCACCGGCGCTGAGGTCGGCGTAGCCATCCGCGTTGCCGTGGCAGCTCTCACACGTGACGGCGAGCGAGTGGTTGCCGCGCGCGTAGATGCGGCCGGTGCCGTGCATCTCCGTCGAGGTGTGGCAGTCGTAACACTCCAGGCCGCGCTCGTAGTGGATGTCGGCGGGTGTGTCGTCACGGTTGGTGGCCGCGCGCTGCCCGAAGTCACTGGCGTTGGGTGTGCCGCCGAAGTTCGGGTCATAGAAGATGTTTCGCCAACCATAGTCTTCGTAGAGGACGTACTGCGTGGCGGCGCGGTTGTTCAGCAGCGTGGTGCGGTCATTGACGTTGGGCCCGTAGGCAATGTTGTACAGCTCCACGCCGTCACGACCCTGGAACTCGTTGGCGAACCTCGCCACGACGGGATTGCCGGGGTACTGGCGGTTGTTCAGCACGTCCTGGTTCTGGTCCAGTCGGATGCCCAGGTACTGCAGCACGGTGCGGTTGGAGCCCTGGTGGCACCCGATGCAGGCGCGCGCACTGTTCATGCCGAAGATGAGCTGCTCCGGCTGGTTCTCCCGCACCACCCGACGGAAACGCGCACGCAGGACGTGTTCACGCACGTGGGGACGCTCGCCGGGGTAGATGAAGTCGGGGTTGGTGGGCTCACCGCGGTTCAGGTTGGGGTCCAGGCCCCGGTAGCGACCTTCAAACCCGTACTCCATGTGACACGAAGCGCAGCCCGCGCCGCGGTAGTCGCCGGTGGTGTTGTTCTGACCGCTGTCGCCGGCGTGGCAATCACCGCACTGCTTCACGAACGCCACGGTGATGGCCTTGGCGAGATCGCTGTTGGTGTCGCGGACGCGGTTGTAGCCGTAGGAGATGAAGGCCTGCTGGTCCAGGTCCGCGTTGCTCTCCACGCCGGTTGCCATCTGCACCGACGTCACCGTCTGCACATTCGTGTTGCTCTCGAAGTCCTGCACGAAGGTGGGCTCCAGGAGCTGGTTGGCCTGGCCGGCCTGCGTGAAGTCCATGGTGGCGGGGCCCTGCGGATTCTGCAGCGCGGTGATGTTGCGGACGGCGTAGTCGGGCTGCCACGGGTTGGAGCCCTGGATGGCGTTGGGAATGCCGAACACGAAGCGCGCCGTGGACACCAGGCCGATGCTGGTGCCGATCACGCTGCGCGGCACGGCCTTGGACTGGTTGACGTGACACTGACCGCAGCTCTTGCCCGTCTCGACGACACGCAGGTCCCCTGGCGCCAGGAACTGCAGGTACTCCATCTTCGTGACGGTGCGGTTGGGCGTTCCGTCGGGGCCCAGGCACAGCCAGGTGTCGGGGACGCCCAGGATTCCGTCGGACTGGCTCTTGTCCAGACCCGCTTTGTGCAGATAGCGGCTCCACGCGCGCGGTCCGTACTGGTCCAGGATGACGCCTTCCCAACGCGGGTCGCCGTTGTCGCGAATCTGCTCGATGTCCGGCGGAGGACAGATGTGCGCGCGGTCCTTGTACATGCCGCTGTCGGGGTCGCCGCCGTGGCAGGTGGTGCACTTCACGGTGCTGCCGCCCGCGGTGCGCCAGGGATGGGCGTCCTCGAGACCGCCGCCGGAATAGGGCGGGTCATTCTCGCCGGCGCCGTTGTGGCACTGCATGCAGTTGCTGTTTTCCGGCGTGAGCGGCGTGTTGGCGCACTCGCCCGCCTCGATGAAGCAGAAGAGGACGCACGCGGCCTGCTGGTTCGGGTCGCCGCCCACGCGCGTGCCGGTCTCGTCGCAGGAACCCCACACGGCGGTGTTGGTCACGTCGCAGTCAATGGGATCGCCCTGGTAGACGGCGTAGCGGTTGTTGAAGCAGTTGCCGAGCCCGCCGGTCGACGAGGAGCTGGAGGAGGACGAGCTGGAGGACGAGCTGCTCGACGAGCCCGACGACGAGGAGCTGGATGCCGAGGAAGTCGACGACGAAGATGACGACGACGAGCTGCTGGAGCTGCCCGACGACGACGAGCTGGACGAGGAGGCTTCCTCCGACGTGCTGGAGCTGATCACGTCACCGCTGCTTGAGCTGGAGCTGGTGGCCTCGCCGTAGCAATCGCCGTTCTCGTCCGGGAGGCTGCCGTCCTCGCACTCCTTCTCGGTGGTGCAGGCAATGAGACTGGTGCTGGCTGCAAAAGCCAGGACCATTCCGAGGATCCGGACGTGACTGCGCATGACGACCTCCGACCGCGGGTCGCGCGGCCCCAGCGTGACCCGGCACTTCAAGTTGCGCGCCAGCTGGCACGGGCGGGCAACCCAGGCGGAGGATACCTGGCCTCGAGGGAAAACGCCGCAAAACCGCGACGTTGCAACTGCGGAGATCCCCTGGCGTTTAGGCGCGCTGGGGGCCCGCAACCTCACGGGCTGGGGGCGCCAACCCCACCACTTCCCGACGAGAGAAACGCAATACGCCGCGTCTCCACGCGGTGTGGCAACATGTGGGATGCGGAGCCGATAAGCGCACCCGTCGTGGGGGGTTACTGCAGCAGGTAGGTCTCGAAGAAGAGGCTGGCGGCGTTCAGGTAGTGGTCACGGTTGACCTTCTTCTGGAAGCCGTGTCCCTCGTCCTTGGCCAGCAGGTACCAGACCGGTGTCTTGCGCGTGCGCAGCGCGGTGACCATCTGCTCGGCCTCGCTGGCGGGCACGCGCGGGTCGTTGGCGCCCTGGGCCACGAACATGGGCTTGCTGATCTTCTGCACCAGGTTGGTGGGTGAGATGGATTGCAGGAAGGCGCGCATCTTGGCGTCGCGCTCGTCGCCGTACTCCACACGACGCAGATCCCGACGGTAGCTCTCCGTGCGTTCCAGGAACGTGACGAAGTTGCTGATGCCCACGACGTCGACGCCACAGCGCAGCCGGTCATTGAAGTGCGCCATGGAGGCCAGCACCATGTAGCCGCCATAGCTTCCGCCGATGACGCCCACGCGTGTCTTGTCGAGCTCCGGGCGCGTGGCAATCCAGTCCAGCAGCTTGCCGATGTCCTTGACGCTGTCCTCACGTTTCTCGGCGTTGTCGAGCTGCAGATAGCTCTTCCCGTATCCCGACGAGCCGCGCACGTTGGGGAGCAGCACCGCGGCGCCCAGCTCGTTGACCCAGTACTGCACCACCGGGTTGAACGAGGCCATGGTCTGCGCCTCCGGGCCGCCGTGGATGTTGATGATGACGGGCAAGGGCCTCTGGGGCTTGCCGCGCGGCTTGTAGAGCCACGCCGGGATCTTCCGACGATCAAACGAGACGAACTCGATGAGCTCCGGCTCCACGAAACTCTCCGGGTCCAGCCCGCCGAGCTCGCTGAACGTCCAGCGCGTCACCGCGCGCGTGGCCACCTCGACGGTGTACGCGTCCTGACCGGTGCGCGCGCCACTCATGGTGAAGCCCACCCGGGGCGCGGTCTCGTCGAAGCGCAGGCCGTAGATGACGCCGGCGGGGAGCGTGACCTTGTCGGCCTTGGTGGGGTTGCTGGTCTGCGCCAGGTAGAGCGCGCTCGTTCCGCCCTCGTTGGTGGTGTACGCGAGCCATTTTCCGTCGGCGGAGACGGCAATGTCGTCCACGTCCCACTTGAGGTTGGGAGTGAGCACGGTCTTCTTGCCGGTGCCCAGCTCGTACTTCACCAGCTGCAGGAACTCCGCGCCCTCGTCGGAGGAGTAGTAGACGTTGTCCTCGTGCCGCGCGAAGACGGCGGCGCCATAGGCCACCTTGGTTCCCGGGGTGCGCGGGTTGATCTCCTTGGATTCACCGGTGCCCAGGTCGAGCACGTGCAGGTAGACCTCGTTGATGGAGATGTTGTTGACGAGGAGGAGGCGCTTGTCGTCGGAGCTCCAGTCGGAGGGGTGCCAGCTGCCCTTCACTTCCTTCACCAGCTTGGCGCTCCCCGGGTCGTTGGAGTCCTGTAGGTAGATGTCAAAGTCGGTGCCGTTGCGACGCGTGCTGGCATACGCCCAGCGGCCGCCCGCGTTGGCGGGAACCAGCGAGGTGTTGCGCGACTTTCCGTCGGTGATGAGGGTGTGTTTGCCGGTCTTCGAGTCGTACCAGAAGTACTGGTAGAACTCGTTGCCACCCACGTCCATGCGGAAGATGAATCCCTGCCCGGGGCGTTTGGGGTCGAAGTGTCCCTCGGTGACGGCGTCGGGAAAGAACGTGAGCTGCTGACGGTACGAGCCGGGGCTGGCCACCAGGTGCAGCTGCGCGGTGTCGGCGAACCGCGTGACGACGAGCATTCCGCCGCTCCTGGGATCGAAGTCGAGGAAGGAGGCGCTGCGCGTGTTGTGGTACTGGTTGGTGCGCTCGACGATGCGCTTGGGAATCTCCGGAATGTCCTCGAGGACGAGGTTCCCGACCTCACGGCGCGCGACGTTGATGTCGGCGGCGAAGGCCAGCACGGGGAGCAGCAGGGCAAAGGCCAGGACGGGCCGTCTCATGGTCTTCCTCGGCAGGGGTTGAAGTGCGCGGATGGTTGAGCGCACCACCGGCCAAGGTCAAGACCAGGTTGTCAGTGCGGGAGGTCGTGCCCGTGCGGGTCTCCGACGTGACCGGGCCCCCCATTGATGGCGAAGATGAAGTGGACGGTGACGGGATCCCCGGCGGTCTTGAGGGACTCCAGCACACGCAGGCGCGTCCGGAGCATGAGGAAGAGCTTCTCCTCCTCGGCATGGTGGCGGGGCAGGTTGGGTGCGGCGCGCACGTGCAGGTCGAACTCCGGGTCCTTCTCGGGAAAGAGCTGCACGCTGATGCCCAGCTCCCCGCGCCACCCGGCGAGCTCACCCTCGAAGAACGCGTTGGCCACGTTGCGACCCACGCAGTGGGCGAAACCGAACAGTGCTGGCCTGCTGACGTTGCGCGCTACCACCTGCACGTCGTCATCCGTGCCGAAGTTGAGCATCTGCACGCGCTGCACCGTGCCGTCCTCCAGCTCCTCCTCGAAGGCGGTGGGGATGCCGTCGTCGCGTACCCACGTCTCGTAGTGTTCCTGACTCTGCTGCCACGTCTTCATGGGCGCGCAGGCAACATGGTCACGCCGGGCCTGTCAATGCCGCGTTGGACGGGTGGTGGTGCCAAGCCGAAGGGGTGGCGGGAGCACAGGGATTCGTGGCGTCGTGACGCTGCGGGGCCATTGCGGCAGCCGAGGCTGCACCTGGAAACGCACCAAGCCCGAGTTCCGACTTCACCGCTTCGAGGGGCTGTGTGTGCATTCTGCCCATTTCGTTGTGGCCGGCGAACACCTAACCCCCCCCGTTCAAGCCGTCCTGCTCGTTCGCCCCCCTTCCCCAGTACCAATTTTCCGTCGTCACCGAGCCGGGGAAGGGGGGCACGCATTTGTGCCTGGGGGGCGTCTTCTCGTCGGAATAGCGTTGCGTGTTCACCGATTGCCCCCCTTCCCC
>JBFMGU010000025.1:0-62289 GCA_040752415.1 Myxococcota bacterium | reverse complement strand
CGAGAAGACCGTCGCCAAGAAGGCCAAGGCCGCGCCCGCCGCACGCAAGAGCCGCGCTTCCGACGACGGTGAGACGAAGAAGGCCGCGCCCAAGGCCGCCAAGACCCCCGCTGTCGCCGCCGACGGTGATGGCGAGGCGGTGAAGCACAACGGCCGCGGGCTGGTGGTGGTGGAGAGCCCCGCCAAGGCCAAGACCATCAAGAAGTACCTGGGCAACAACTTCACCGTGCGCGCCTCCGTGGGTCACATCAAGGACCTGCCCAAGCGCAGCATTGGCGTGGACCCGGACAAGGACTTCGAGGTCGAGTACGACGTCATCAGCGGCAAGAAGGACGTGGTGCGTGAGCTGCGTTCCGCCGCCGAGGGCGTGGAGACCATCTACCTGGCCCCCGACCCCGACCGCGAAGGCGAAGCCATTGCCTGGCACATCAAGGAAGAGCTCGAGGACATCAACACCAACATCGTCCGCGTGCGCTTCAACGAAATCACGCCCAAGGCGGTGCGTGAGGCCATCGCCCACCCGCAGGCGCTCGACGTGAAGCGGTATGAGAGCCAGCAGGCGCGTCGCATCCTGGACCGGCTGGTGGGCTACCAGATCAGTCCCATCCTCTGGAAGAAGGTGCGTCGCGGCTTGTCCGCCGGGCGCGTGCAGTCCGTGGCGGTGCGCATCATCGTCGAGCGGGAGCGCGCCATTGCCGCGTTCAAGCCCGAGGAATACTGGACGCTGGACGCGGAGGTGGAGAAGCCCGGCCACCCGCCGAAGTTCGTGGCCCACACCATCCGGGAGAAGGGCCAGAAGCTGGAAATCCCCAACGGGGAAGTGGCCACCCGCATCCACGACGCGCTCCAGAAGGCGGACTTCGTCGTCGAGAAGGTGGACAAGAAGGAACGGCAGCGCAGGGCGCCGGCTCCATTCGTCACCAGCAAGCTGCAGCAGGATTCCGCCAACCGCCTGCACTACTCCGCCAAGCGCACCATGCAGATTGCGCAGGGCCTCTATGAAGGCGTGGAGCTGGGTGAGGACGGCAGCGTGGGTCTCATCACCTACATGCGTACCGACTCCACCCGCGTCTCCGACGACGCGCTCACCGCCGTGCGCGGCTTCGTGGAGAGCACCTACGGCAAGCAGTACCTCCCGGAGACTCCCAACGTCTTCAAGACCAAGAAGAACGCGCAGGACGCGCACGAGGCCATCCGGCCCACCAACCTCAAGTACACCCCGGAGTCCGTCGAGAAGTACCTCGATAAGGACCAGTTCCGTCTCTACAAGCTCATCTTTGACCGCTTCGTGGCCAGCCAGATGATGCCCGCCCGGTATGACCAGACCGCGGTGGACATTGCCGCGGGGGACTTCACCCTGCGCGCCACCGGCAGCGTGCTCAAGTTTGCCGGCTTCCTGGCCGCCTACGGTGAGGTTGCCGACGAGGACCAGTCCGCGCGCGACAAGCGCGAGGAGCGCGAGGACGAGGAGCGCGAGCTTCCCGAGCTCAACGCTGGCGACAAGCTGAACCTCAGCAAGCTCCTCAAGGAACAGCACTTCACCCAGCCGCCGCCGCGCTTCACGGAAGCCAGCCTGGTGAAGGAGCTGGAGGAGAACGGCATCGGTCGCCCCTCCACCTACGCGTCCATCCTCTCGACCATCGTCGACAAGGAGTACGTGACCAAGGACCAGGGCCGCTTCCGTCCCACGGAGCTCGGCACCATCGTCACCGACCTGCTCATCGAGAACTTCCCGGACATCATGGACGTCCACTTCACCGCGGACATGGAAGGCAAGCTGGACGCGGTGGAGGAGGGTGAGCAGAACTGGAAGGGCCTGCTCCACGAGTTCTACGCCCCGTTCAAGAAGAGCCTGGAGCTGGCCGCGCACGAGATGCGTGACGTCAAGCGCCAGGAGGTGGAGACCGACCACGTCTGCGAGAAGTGTGGCGGCAAGATGGTCATCAAGTGGGGCAAGCTGGGCAGCTTCCTGGCCTGCAAGAACTACCCGGAGTGCAAGAACACCAAGGACATCAAGCGCGACGCGGAAGGTGGCGTCACCGTGGTGCAGGTGGAGAGCGCCGGCGAGAAGTGCCCCAAGTGCGGCAGCGACATGGTCATCAAGAACGGCCGCTTTGGTCGCTTCATTGCCTGCAGCCGCTACCCGGAGTGCAAGACCACCAAGCCCGTCAGCACCGGCGTGCCCTGCCCGGAGTGCAAGCAGGGCCAGGTGGCGGAGAAGCGCAGCCGCAAGGGCAAGGTGTTCTACGGGTGCAACCGCTGGCCGGACTGCAACTTCGTCCTGTGGGACAAGCCCGTGGCGCAGCCGTGTCCCAACTGCGCCAAGCCGTATCTCGTCGAGAAGGTGCTCAAGAGCGGGCGCCAGCTCCGCTGCTCTGACCGCGAGTGCGGCTACATGAGGGAGCTCTCCGACGAGGCCACCGGCGACGGCGCCGTGGCGGGGTGAGCGCATGACCGCGGTGCGCGTGGTGGGCGGCGGGCTGGCCGGGTGTGAGGCCGCCTGGCAGCTGGCGGAAGCCGGGTTGCACGTGCTGCTCGTGGAGATGAAGCCGCACAAACGCACGCCCGCGCAGGTCACCGACCGCCTCTGCGAGCTGGTGTGCTCCAACAGCCTGCGCTCCGCCAACGTGGAGAACGCGGTGGGGCTCATCAAGGAGGAGCTGCGTCGCTGCGGGAGCCTCATCCTGCGCGCCGCCGACCACGCCAAGGTCCCCGCCGGCGACGCGCTGGCCGTGGACCGCGAGAAGTTCAGCGGCTTCGTCGAGGAGGCGCTGGCGGCGCATCCGCGCATCCGCAAGGAGTCGCAGGAGGTCACCGCGCTTCCGGAGGATGGCATCCCCACCGTCATTGCCACCGGCCCGCTCACCAGCGACGCGCTGGCCGCGGACATCGTGCGTCACTGCGGCAAGGACCGGCTGGCCTTCTACGACGCCATTGCACCCATCGTCGACGCGGACAGCCTGGACATGGACGTGGTGTTCGCGCAGAGCCGCTACGGCAAGGGCGAGGGCGCGGATTACCTGAACTGCCCCATGGATGAGGCGCAGTACCGCGCGTTCGTGGACGCGGTGGTGAAGGCGGAGAAGTACCCGCTGCACGCCTTCGAGGAGCCGAAGTACTTCGAAGGTTGCCTCCCGCTCGACGTCATGGCGGAGCGCGGACCGGACACCCTGGCCTATGGACCCATGAAGCCGGTGGGACTCACCGACCCGCGCACCGGAAAGCGCCCCTTCGCCGTGTTGCAGCTGCGCAAGGAGGACGTGGCCGGCACGGCGTACAACCTGGTGGGCTGCCAGACGCGTCTCACCCAGCCCTCGCAGCGTGCCGCGTTTGCGTTGATTCCGGGCATGCAGGACGCGCGCTTCCTCCGCTACGGCGCCGTGCACCGCAACACCTACCTGGACAGCCCGCGCCTCCTCGACGACCGCCTGGCGTTGCCCGCGCTCCCGCACGTGCGCTTCGCGGGGCAGATCACCGGCGTGGAAGGCTACGTGGAGAGCTGCGCCATGGGTTTTGTCGTGGGGCGGATGCTGGCAGGTGAGCTGACCGGCGGAAACGCCAAGCCGCCTCCCCCGACGACGGCGCTGGGCGCCCTCTATGGCCACACGCGTGGTCATGAGAAGGCCGACCCCAACGCGCCCTACCAGCCCAGCAACGTGACGTGGGCCATGTTTCCGCCGCTGCCCGGTCGCGTGAAGAAGCACGACCGCAAGCGCCTCATGGTGGAACGCGCGCTCGCGGACCTGCCGCGCTGGTGATGCTGCGTCGGCGTGGCCGCCGTGCCCCACGTGCGCCGCGCGCGGGGGCCGCCCTGCCTCCTGGCAACACCAAGCGCCGCGAAACAACACGGCTTTCCTCGTGGCACATGCGTTGCTCAAGCAGCGTGACGGAGGAACGCCATGCGTCCCGTCACCGTCGCGCGCCACGTTGCCATCCTGCTGCTCCTCAACGCCTGCAGCGCGTCTCCCACGCCGGAGGTTCGCGTTGCGGAAGAGGAGGGACCGGCGGTTTCCTCGTCGGGAGGCAGCAGCTCTTCGGGTGAAGCGTCGTCCTCTTCGTCTTCGTCATCGTCTTCTTCGTCCTCCTCCGGTGCGGCGTGCGTGCCCATCAGCAACTGCCCCAAGGAGATGGAGTGCGGGGAGATGGCGGATGGGTGTGGTGGCGTGGTGGTGTGTGGCGGTTGCCACTGGCCCTACACCTGCGGCGGTGGCGGCGTGCCCAACACGTGCGGCAGAGGCGGGACGGCGCTGGCGGTTGCTCCCGCGGAGAACATCACGGTGGGCCATGGCCCCGCCGCGGTGGCCCTGGGTGACGTGACCCACGACGGAAGACGCGACGTGGTGGTGGCCAACTTCACCAGCGGCACCGTCACGCTGCTGCCCGCGCAGGCGGACGGCACGTTCGGCCTGGCCACGCACCACGACGTGGGTCGCGGGCCGGTGGGCGTGGTGGTGGATGACCTGGATGGCGACGGTCACAAGGACATTGCCACCGCCAACACGCTGGGCAACTCCGTCTCCATCCTCATTGCCGACGACGGTGTGCTGCGCCCCGCCGTCGAGGTTGCGGTGGGAACCAACCCCAACGCGCTCACCGCGGTGGACCTCAACCAGGACGGCATTGCGGACCTGGTGGTGGCCAACGGCGACGGGACCCTGAGCGTGATCTCCATGGACGAAGACGGCGCGTACCAGGCGCGTCCCTCGCACGCGGTGGGCGCCTATCCCACGGCGCTGGCCTCCACCGACCTCAACGGCGACGGCGACCGCGACGTGATCGTGGTGAACCACCTCTCCGACACCCTCAGCATCCTCATGGGCACCGGCACCGGCGAGCTGCAGGCGCCCACCACGCGCCAGGTCTGTGGCACGCCCTGGTCGGTGACGACGGGGGAGCTGAGCGGCAACGTGGTCCCGGACGTGGCGGTGGTGAGCACGGAGGGCAGCGTCATGGAGGTCCTCTCCGGCCAGGGCGACGGCAGCTTCGCCCTCATGGACGTGCTCAACACCGGGAACGCGCCCACCGCGCTGACCACCGGTGACCTGGATGGCGACGGTCGGAGTGAGCTGGTGATTGCCCACGCTGATGGTCAGGTCCGCCTGCTCAAGCCCGACGGCGCCGGCGGCTTCCACCCGCCGCTCCTGGTCACCGCGGGCACCTATCCCTCCGCGGTGGCGGTGGGGGACCTGGACGGCGACCTGCGTCCCGACGTGGTGGTGGCCAACCACAACAGCGACGACATCTCCATCCTGCGCAACGCCTCGCGCTGAGAGCACCCGGTTCCGTGGTTGGGAACCCGCGCGCGCCTGGGCCGCCAACCCCTGCGGCCGCGGGCGCGTGCGTTTGCCGTTGGCTCGCATGGAGCCACCTCGGCTCCCCCTCCTCCAGTCCGCACGCGGTTGCGCCGATGAAGAGTGCAGGGCGCGGCCACCCATTCGAGATTTTTCGCCGGTGGAACGCTGACGCAGGCCATGCGCGAGTTCCGCTTGTCCGCCCTCACCCTGGTCATGGGGCGTGCGCGCCACCTCGAGCTTGGAGGGTTCGGGGCATGCGTGCCCCACGACGGGCCGACGCCGCGCAGCGCCCGGACGCGCGGCCAGGGACAACACACCGAAAAATCAGCGGATTTGAATTCTCCGTCGGAGAAGCGCGGGTTCCGCGAGACCTGGGCATGGCCGTTGCTCCTGGGGGTTGGCGTCAACCCAACAAGGTGCCCTCCCATGACCACCCTGGTTGCCCTCCGCATCGAGTCCCAGCCGAAGCCGGCCTCGCCCACGCTCAACCACCAGGCGAGGCGCGCCCCGCGGCCGGACAGCACCCGCGCCATCGACGAGAACGAGCAGCTGGCCTGGGTGGCGAGCGAGGCGCGACGCATGGCGCGTCGGCTGCCCCGCCACGTGCAACCGGATGACCTGCTGGGTGCCGGCTGCGTGGGCCTCATGGTGGCCGCCCGTCAGTACGACCCCGCCCGCTGCGCCGACTTCCAGGCCTTTGCCCGCCTGAAGATCCGCGCGGCCATGCTGGATGAGCTGCGGGAGCTGGACCTGCTGCCCCGTCGGGCGCGCGCCTCGCTCAACCACCTGGCGCGGGCGGAGCGTCGGTTCACGGCGGAGAAGGGCCGCGCTCCCAACCGCGAGGAGCTGGGCGCGGAGGCGCGCATGTCGGCGGAGCGCGTGGAGGCGCTGATGGCCATGGCGGAGCGCGCCCGCACCACGGAGCCCCTGGAGGCCGCCGACGCCCAGGGCCGCCCCGACACGACGCTGCTGGAGTACGCGGAGCAGCGCGAGACCTCCCGCAGGCTGGCGCAGGCGGTGGAGCGCCTGACCCCGCGGCAGCAGGCCGTGCTGGCCGCCTATTACCAGGCCGACATGACCTTCAAGGAGATTGGCCAGCGGTTGGGGGTGACCGAGAGCCGTGTGTGCCAGCTGCACACCGAGGCGGTGAAGGCGTTGCGCGCTTTTCTGTGAGCCCTCAAGTCCTCCCCTCGCCGCGCCGATGCAGGGGGGTAGGAGAGACTGGCGATGATGGCTCGGCGCGTAGACGACACCCCTGCCCGCAACCGGATTCCTCCCCCTCGGGAACGGGGTTCATCATCCCGCGGCAGGGCGCAGCGGGTTCCTGATGACCTCCTCCTGGCGGCGCAACGGATCCTGCGGGAGCAGCAGGCGCGAGAGATCCCGGTGCCGGATCCCGAAGCGGTGGCCCTGGCCTTCCTGGAGGAGCTCTATGCCGAGGCGCACTTTGCCGCCGCGCTGGCGGACGACGAAGACGAGACGGGTGACGCATGACCACCACCGCGGCCTCGCCTCCGCAGCACGCCCACACCCGGTTCACCAAGGCCGAGGGGCCCGCTAGGCTCCCCGCGAACCTGGGGGGTCCCGTGCCCGAAACAACGCTAAGCCCTGCGGCGCCACCGGTGCGTTGCCTGGTGGTGGACGACGAGCCCGCCATCCTGGAGACCATCCGGCGCGGCACCGCGCACCTGGATGGCCTGGATCTGACGCTGATCAACCGCGGCGACCTGGCCATCCAGGCCCTGCAGGCGGAAGACAGCTTTGACCTGGTGCTCTCCGACGTGCGCATGCCCGGCGCCAGCGGTCACGAGGTGTTGCGTCGCGTGAGGCAGCTGAGCCCCGACATCCCGGTGCTCCTGATGAGCGCGGTGGCCACCGTGGATGAGATCCTGCAGCTGCAGAACGCCGGCGCCACCCTGTTCTTGCGCAAACCCTTCGGCCTGCCGGAGCTGCAACTCATGCTCCGCCACGCGCAGCACCTGGCGCGCCAGCTCCGCACCGCGCGCGACCTCAACCGCGTGGCCCCCGCCGACGAGGTGACGCTGCCGGGCCTGGTGGGTCGCTCTCCCGCGTTCAAGCGCGCGCTGGTGCACCTGGCCGCGTTGGCGCGCACGGATGCGCCGCTGCTCATTGGCGGTGAGACGGGCACGGGCAAGGAGCTGGTGGCGCGCGCGGCGCACAAGCTGTCCCCGCGCAAGGACGCGCCGTTCATGGCGGTGAACTGCTCGGCGCTGACGGACACGCTGGTGGACAGCGAGCTGTTTGGTCACGAGAAGGGCGCGTTCACCGGTGCGCTGAAGGACAGCCCGGGCCTGTTCCGCGCCGCCAACGGCGGGACCATCTTCCTGGACGAGATTGGCGACCTCTCCGCCAGCGGGCAGGCCAAGCTGCTGCGCGTGCTGCAGGAGCGTGAGATCCGTCCCGTGGGCGCCACGCACAGCGTGAAGGTGAACGTGCGCGTCATTGCCGCCACGCACCGCGACCTGGCGCAGATGGTGGCCGCGGGCCAGTTCCGCCAGGACCTGCTCTATCGACTCAAGGTGGGTGAGGTGACGCTGCCGCCGCTGCGCAAGCGTCCCGACGACATCCTGCTGTTGGCGCACACGTTCCTGGAGAAGTGTCGCAAGGAGTTCGGCGCGGCGGCCACGGCGTTTTCGCCGGAGGCGGTGACGGCGATGATGGCCTACGGCTGGCCGGGCAACGTGCGCGAGCTGGAGGCCACGGTGACGCGCGCCGCGGCGGTGGCTGCCGGGGCGGCGGTGACGGCGGAGGACCTGGGGCTGGCCGCCTCTCCCGGTGGCTCCGCGCCCAGTCTCTCCGCGGGGATGCTGCCGGCGTTCTCCGAGGCCAAGCAGCAGACCATTGACGCGTTCGAGCGGGCGTACCTGACGCGCCTGGTGGCGGAGCAGCCCGCGGTGACGTTGGCCGCGCAGCAGGCGGGCATGGACCGCAAGAGCCTCTACCGGCTGCTCAAGAAGCACGGGCTGAGCGCGCACGGCGCGGAAGAGGAATGACGTCGCTGGCGTGAGGCGTCTGCCCTTGCGCCACCGCTTCCTCCGACGTACCGAGCCTCCACACTCTCACCGCAGTGGAGGCACCGATGGCTACCCGGAAGAAGGCTGCTTCTCGGATGAGACGGTGGACAGCGAGGAGGCCATCCAGGCGCGCGAGAAGCGCAACCTGGTGGCGGCGTTGATCAGCGAGTCGCTGGGAGAGATCCGCGAGGCCGCGCGCTACCTGTTCCGCAATGACTCCGCGCGCCTCTCTCCGTTCCTGAGCCGCTACGTGGCGAACAAGATGGCGCGGAGCCGGAAGAAGGCCGCGGCCAGGGCCGTCGTGAACGGGTAACCGCGAGACTGGCGCGGGTAACGCGCCGACGCCGCCCGGTAACGGTTACCGGCGGGTGTTGGCGCGTTACCGGCGGATGTCGGTGGAAACCGAAGCAGACGTCAGTGCTGTTCGAAGCAGGTCCACGCCGGGCTCTGCTGGTCCCGGAAAGCCGTCAGCACGTCGACGCACTTGGCTGCCTGCGTCGGCGTGACGGCCAGCGGTCCCACTTCGTCGGGCCCATCCAGCGGATCGCTGTCGCCCTGCCACACGAAACACATCGTCGTCCCGTTCTGGGGCCCCACCCCGAACCAGCCGAAATAGGCCTCCCGCTCCCCGTTGGGGGGCTCCATGGCGATGAAGAGGATGGAGCTGACGCTGTTCGGGTCACCAAAGGTCCCGCCCGGGCTGTAGGCGCAGCCGCCGAACTCGCTGGGCGGGGTGCTCCGCGGCCCCACCCCGGGGAGCGTGCTCGCCGCCCTGGCCTCGTCGTACGACTGCTGGAGCAGCGCGGTGTTGAAACACGGACAAGGATCGGCGCATGCCTGCAGAGTGGCCCGCTCCGCGGCGCAGGTGGTGGCGTTGGGGAGCAGGGTGGTGGAGCAGGCAAACTCCGCGGCATTGGTGGTGGCGGTGAAGCAGTTGTAGAGCGCCTGCCGCTCCGACCCACACGCGGCATTCGGTTGCGCCGCCTGGGACGTGCAGGAGCTGACACACGTGCCTTGGGTGACAGCGCTTCCCGCCGCGCCGCACACCGTGGCCCCGTGGGCGCACAGCCGGCTGCAGGAGCTCACCGTCACGTAGACCGAGAACCTGGTGGTCTGCACCGTGGCCACACCGTTGGCGAACGTGGCCCCGTCCACGATCTCCCAGGTGGAATCATTCTCGTCGTCCAGGCGCAGGACGGCATCCGCGGTTCCGTCGTGCGGCAGCTCCAGGGTCACCGGCGAGGTGAACGTGGTGCCATGCGGCGTGAACGCAAACGCGCTCCCGGTGGTGGTCATGTCCGCCGGCAGGGCCGCGGCCGGAAACGGCACTTCCGCCACCGTCACCTCGACGTCCGTCCCCAGCGCGCCCGGCGGGACCTCCACCGAAGCGCCACCATGGGACACGCTGCCGCCCTGGCTGCCCACGTTGGCCTTGGTGCTGGTGGGCGTCCCGCTGTCCTGCTTCTCCTCCTGGCTGTCCCCGGTCTGCGCGCACGACGCGCCCAGGATCAGCGCCGCGACGACGGAAGCGGCCATGCCGGGTTGATGCATTTCCCTACGTGAAACCCTGGTTCGCGACATGTTTTCTCCTCTGCTCTGGCGCCGCACCCAGCGTGGCAGCGCGGGGCGGGCGTCCCTCAAACGGAAGTTGGAGGGTTCTCCCACCCCGGGGGCCTGTCAATCAGCATCGTGCGCAGGCAGGGCAGGCCGGAGGTCCGCGGGCGCGCTCACAAGGGTCCCGGCTTCCGGCACCAGCCCATGGCGCAGACCTCGTTCCCGTTGCTGGGGAGCTGGCGGACGCAGAAGTCCCACGTGTTCTGCTTGAGGATGCGCTTCACCTCCTCCAGCCGCGCATAGTCCTCCTCTCCCTTGAACTTCACGCTCACCACGAACTGTCGACACCACCGCCGGGACAACCACGTCTTCAGGAGCTCGGTGGTGCGCACCGGGAAGGCAATGACGTCGCAGAGCAGCCAGTCCACCGGCTCGGGCGGCTGGTAGGCAAACGCGTCGCCCCGCACGAACGTGAGCGCTTCGTGTTGCATCAGGTCATCCCGAAGCGGGCTGCGGTCCACCGCGGTGACGCGCAGGCCACGTCGGAGCGCCACCGCGGTCCACCCGCCGGGAGAGGCGCCCAGGTCCACCGCGGTCTCGCCGGAGCGCAGCGGCGTGCCCAGGTGCGCTTCCGCCTCCAGGAGCTTCTTGAACGCGCGCGAGGGTGGATAGACGTCGTCGGGAATGGGGATCTCTCCGCCGGGGTGATGGCTCACCACGCGACGCAGCAGCACCCGCTCCTCCGGAGAAACCGCCGAGAACCACGCGCGGTCCGAGCCCACCAGCATGGCCTGGAGGAAGAGCTCGTCCTCGGAGAAGGGGGCGGTGTCATCCGCCACCAGGCGGGCCAGCAGCGCTGCGTGGGACTCCGCCAGCTCGGCCCGCACTGCCTCCAACACGCGCGGCGCGCGCGCCTGACCGAAGACGTGCAGCCGCCACGGGCCCCGGTGACCGCGCAGCGCGTCGAGGACGTGTTGGGCCAGGGCGTGCGCCAGCTCCGAGGGGTGGCGTCCGCGCACCTCCGCGGGATGGGGCAGGACCTGCGTGGCAAAGGCCAGGCTCACCACCTTGGTGGCCTCGTCGGGGAAGAGCAGGCTCTCGGTGGTGCCGGGGTGGTTGGAGAAGTGTCGGGAGCGGGGAAAGACGCGCGTGAGCTCACCCAGCAGCGCCGCTTCCCGGCCGGGCCAGCAGGTGTGGTGGCGACGGGCAGCGTCGAGTGGTGGCTTGGGGCGGCTGGGCACGTCGCGGGAGATACCGCGTGCGGGCCCCGCGCGTCAGTCCGCCAGCTCCTCCCGCGTGCGGTTCACCTCGTCCTCGGCGGAGAGGAAGGCGTCCAGCACCACCGGGTCAAAGTGCTTGCCGCGCTCCGCCAGCATCATCTCCTTCACCCGCTCATGCGGGATGGGCTCCGGGCGGTACACGCGCGGCGAGGTGCACGCGTCGTAGTAGTCCGCCACGCTGATGATGCGCGCGGAGAGCGGGATGTTGGCGCCGGCCAGGCGGAAGGGATAGCCCGTGCCGTCGAACTTCTCGTGGTGGTACGCGGCCACCTCCACCGCCATGTCAATGAAGCGCATGTCCGCGCTCTCGGGCAGCTCCGCCTTCACCCGCAACAGCGCGTCCCGGCCGATCTTGGAGTGCTTCTGCATGATCTCGCGCTCCTCCGGCGTGTGCTTGCCCGGCTTGAGCAGGATCCCGTCGGGAATGCCGATCTTGCCAAGATCATGCATGGGCCCGGCCTCGAAGATGTTGGCCACGAACACGTCGTCGATCTCAGCGCGGTAGGGACCGGACACGCCCAGCGTGCGCGCGATGATGCGGCTGTAGTGCGCCATGCGCTCCAGGTGACGTCCGGTCTCCGGGTCGCGGAACTCCGCCATGTGGCACAGCGCACGCAGCATGGCGCGTTGCGTCTGCACCAGCTCGGTGTTGCGCGCGTGGAGCTGGCGCGTGCGCTCCTCCACCAGCTTCTCCAGGCTCTCCCGGTACGCGCGGATCTCCAGCTCCATGGAACGGCGCTCCAACGCCCGCGCCACCGTCATGGCCAGCGCTTCCATGTCAAAGGGCTTGAGCAGGTAGTCATACGCGCCCAGCTTCAGCGCCTTGATGGCCACCTGGATCTCCTGCACCGCGGTGGCCATCACCATCACCGTGCGCGGCGCCAGGCGGGCCACCTCCTGCAGCAGGATGGTGCCGTTCTCTCCCGGCATGTTGATGTCGCAGATGATGAGGTCAAACGGGCCGTCGGCGGCCATCACCTTGCGCGCCTCCGGCACGTTGGCGGCAATGTGGACCTGGTAGCCACGCGGCTGCAGCCCGCGCCGGATGATTTCCCGCATGGCGGCCTCGTCATCCACCGCCAGGATCTTTTCCTTGTTGGTCGCCATGGGCGTCTCTCCTTCACCGGCCGCATTGCTTTCGCGGTGCCAATGACAAGAGCGGCACATGCGCGGCGCTCCTGAAGCGTGATCACGCCATCCCGACGGGTCGTGGGCGCTGAAGACGGGGGCTCCGTGTGCCGAACAGAGGGATGCGGGCGGCGGAGGAGTCGCGATGGCAATCCGGACGGTTTCCACGTTGGCAGGCTGGGCGGCGGCAGTGGGTCTGCTGGGCGGCGCGGTCAGCAGTGGGATGCACTCGCACCACCTTGCCAAGGAGAGCCGTTCCACGGCCGCGGTGCCGGCGGAGTTGGTCATCGACGACCTCAGCGTGGCGGTCCATGAGCTGGAGCACGCCACCTCCAACCTGCCGAGCCCGGAGGCACTGGAGCGGCTCACCGTGGCCTATCGGAGCTGGGAGGCCGCGGAGGCCCGGGCCCGGGCGCGGCTGGCGGGCACCTTCCTGGAGGAGCCCCTGGCGCTGCAGGCGCGTCGGGTGGCGGACTGGCTGGCGGCGGAGCCGGAGACCCGGGTGGCCAGGGGGGGCGCACCGCACGTGGCGCCGCGCTTCCTGGTGGAGTCCCTGAGCGCGATGGAAGGAGCGGGACGCCAGATGGATGAGACGGAGGCGAGCCGGCGCGGCGAGGCGAGTCGTCGGGCGGAGGGGTGGGGCCTGGCCGCGTGGGGGTTCCTGCTGGCGGGCGCGCTGCTCCTGGTGTGGATGGTCTACACGCGCGTGTTGCGCCCGGCGCTGCCGCTGGTGGATGCGGCGCAGGAGCTGGTCCAGGGGAGGCCGCCGCGCGCGGTGCAGAGCCCGGAGGCGGTGGGCGCGGTGGCGGCCATGATCCACGGCTGGAACCAGCTGGTGACGCTGCACCGCGACGTGGAAGCGCGACAGACCACGGAGGCGCAACAACTGGCCACCACCGCGCGCAAGGTGCAGATCCTGGATCACACGCGGCTGGCCATCCTGGCCTTCTCTCCCAGCGGCGCGCTGATCTCCTGCAATCCGGGCGCGTGCATGCTCCTGCGCTACCGTCGGGAGGAGCTGCTCTCCCACCAGCTGCAGGACCTGATGCCGCCGGGCCAGCAGGCGCTGTTGCTGGAGGTGCTGCGCGACCTGGAGATCCTGGGCGCGGCCAGCCCCACCACCACGGAGATGGTGCGTCGCGACGGGAGCGTGGTGCCGGTGGAGATCAGCGGCGCGCGTCTTCCGGCCAGCGCGGGGGAGGAGGAAGCGTATTTCCTGCTGGTGGAAGACATCACCGAGAAGCTG
Source organism: Myxococcota bacterium (assembly GCA_040752415.1). GTDB lineage: Bacteria > Myxococcota > JACRCW01 > JACRCW01 > JACRCW01 > JBFMGU01. The sequence goes on along the minus strand of JBFMGU010000025.1, from coordinate 48,752 downwards.
AAGCTGCGTGAGCGGGTGAACCAGAAGATGGACGAGCTGGAGGAGGAGGTGGCGCAGCGCACCGTCGAGCTGTCCCGGGAGCGCGACAAGGTGGCGGCGTTCCTGGAGCAGGCGCCGGACATGATGTTCGAGCTGGATGGTCGCGGGCGGATCACCTACGCCAACACCGCGGCGGTGCGGGAGCTGGGCAGCGGCCGGATTGACGACGTGGTGGGGCAGCCCGCCCTGGCCTTCCTGTCCAGCGAGGATCGCCACCGGGTGCTGGAGCTGGTGCGTCGCGTGCCCCAGGCCGCCTCCACGGTGCAGCGCGTGGACCTGGTGGGGAGCAACGGTCGCCGCGTGCCGGTGGAAGCCGCGGTGACGCTGGTGCTCCGTGACGACGGAAGCGTGGCCGGCGTGCGCGTGGTGGCCCGCAGCCTGGCGGAGCGCACCGAGAGTGAAAGGCGGCAGCAGCTGCTGCTGGCGGCCATGGAAGGCACGCAGGACGGCGTGATCCTCACGGACCTGGACGGCCGGATCATGCACGCCAACGCCGCGGCCACGCGGATGTCCGGGCGCGCCGCCGGGGAGCTGGTGGGCATGCTGCAGTACGAGCTGGCGGGCGCCACGCCGGAGAGCCAGGCGGTGGAGCGGCGCATGCTGCGCGAGCTGCTGGCGGGCGGGGAGTGGAGCGGTGAGTCCACGCGCTGGCCCTCGACGGACAAGCCGGTGCCGGTGTCCATCAACGCCGCGGTGATCCGCGACGCGCAGCGCATGCCCATGGCGGTGGTGACCGTGCAGCGCGACCTGTCCGAGGAGCGGGCGCGGCAGGCGCGCGAGCAGGCCTTCCGTGATTCGCTGATGCGCAGTGAGAAGCTGAGCGCGCTGGGCGAGCTGATTGCCGGCGTGGCGCACGAGCTCAACAACCCGCTGGGCGCGGTGATTGGCTACGCGCAGCTGCTGGCCATGGGGGAGATCACGCCGCAGGCGCAGGAGGATTGCACCAAGCTGGTGGGCGCGGCGGAGCGTTGTCGACGGATTGTGCACAACCTCCTGACCTTTGCGCGCAAGCACAAGCCGGAGCGGCGGCTCTGGGATCTCAACCAGGTGGTGAAGGACGCGGTGGCGCTGCTGGAATACGAGTTCAGCGTCACCAACATCTCCATTGAGCTGGAGTTGGATCCGGAGCTGCCGCTGCTGAGCCTGGACGGCCACCAGATCCAGCAGGTGCTGGTGAACCTGCTCAAGAACAGCGAGCAGGCCATCCATGAGCTGCGCCCCGCGGGCCGCATCCGCATCCGCACGCAGCGGAAGGAGGGTGAGGTGGTGCTCACCTTCCAGGACGACGGGCCCGGCATCCCCAAGGAGATCCAGACCAAGGTGTTTGATCCGTTCTTCACCACCAAGGAGGTGGGGAAGGGCACCGGGCTGGGGCTGTCCATCACGTTTGGCATCATCAAGGAGCACGGCGGCAACATCCGCATGGACCAGGGTGAGCTGGCCGGTGCGTGTTTCGTGGTGACGTTGCCGGTGGTGACCCAGGAGATCATCCCGGAGGCGGACACGCCCATCCAGCCGCCGCTGCCCGCGGTGGAGGGCCAGAAGATCCTGGTGGTGGACGACGAGGAGCCCATCCGCGCCGTGGTGCGCCGCGTGCTCTCCCGCTCCCATCACCAGGTGGACACCGCCGCCAACGCCGACGAGGCGCTGATGAAGCTGGCCACCACGCAATACGACTGCATCCTGTGTGATCAGCACATGCCCGGCGGGCGCGGCACGGATCTGCTGGACCGGATCTGGAGCCTGCAGCCGGCCATGCGCCAACGCTCGATCTTGATCACCGGCGACACCGTGGATCCGGAGACGCAGGCCTACGCGGACCGGAACGGCGTGCGCTTCTGTCCCAAGCCCTTTGATCTGAGCAGCCTGGAGACCACCGTGCGGGAGGTGTTGTCCGGCCACGAGGCCACACCGGCCACGACCTAGGATCTGCGCGTGGATCCGCCACGATCTCCAGCCGTTTGTCCCGCGGTGCCCGGACGATCACCGTGATCCTGGCGCAGATCCTGGGGTGGGGCGCGGACGATCGTGGGGATCACCGCGTAGATCCGGGGGCCAACACGTGGGGTCGGCGGGATCCGCGGGGCCGGATCCGCCAGGTGGGACGGGAGGATCTGTGCGTCCCCACCGAATGATCGGGTCCAGGGGAATGGCCCGGGAATCAGGCGTGTTGGGAAGGCGACCGCGGATCATCACGGTCCGCATGGCGCCCGGGCGGCGCCCCCGGTGGGTGGAGCATGAAGATCACGGTGGGGGATTCCATCCAGGGGGTTGAGCGGATCCGGCCGCGGGTGCCTGGACCGTGGCGGCCGCCGCGGGCGGAGGAGCTGCAGCCGCTGCGCGGACTGGAGCTGCTGGTGGTGGATGATGACGCGGAGCAGCGCGGCACGTTGTGCGACGTGTTGTGCCTCAGCGGCGCGGTGGTGACCTCGGTGTGCAGCGGGGCGGAGGCGCTGGCGGTGCTGCGGTGCTGGCAGCCGCACCTGGTGGTGAGCGACCTGGCCATGCCGCGCATGACCGGCTTTGAGCTGGCGCACCAGGTCCGCCGGGGGGAGGAGGGAAGCAGCTCCCGCCTGCCCATGCTGGCGCTGAGTGCCCACGCCGCGGACGAGGACCGCGCGGAGGCGTTGCGCTGCGGCTTCACCGCGCACATGGCCAAGCCCGCGGACCCCGAGCGGGTGATTGCGCTCATCCGCGCGCTGGCCGCCGCCCATCTCCGCGGCCTCTGAGCGCGCCGCGCGCCCGACGAGAAACGCGCCCTTGCCCGCCGCCATCAGCGGGTTAGGACCTCCCCAGCGGAGGTGCCATGAACGCGATTCTCCTGCTCAAGCAGCAGCACGCGCGGCTGCTGGACCTGTTCCGTCGGTACCGGGAGGAGCCGCGGGAGCCGCCCGAGGTGAGACAGGGCATCCTCACCGCGCTGACCGAGGCCCTGCTGGCGCACGCCACCGTGGAGGAGCGTCACTTCTACCGGGCCGTGACGTCGGACCAGACCGAGGGCTACCTCCGGCAGTGCATGGATGACCACACGCGGGTGCGCCAGCTTGTGTCGGAGCTGCTGGCCCGCTCCCCCGACGACACGGAGCTGCCCGGGTGCGTCTCCCGGCTGGAGCGCGCGGTGGAGGAGCACCTCACGCGGGAGGAGCAGGAGCTGTTTGCGTTGGTGGAGCGCGTGCTGGACCGGCAGACGCTGGATGCGTTGGGTTCCGTGATGGAGCCGGCGTACGAGGAGATCCAGCGGACGCCGCCGCCCGCGTCCCTCTCGTCGGAGACGGCGTATCCGGGCGGGCTGCGCTGAGCCCGGGCCTCAGTCCGCGAGGGGCAGGGTGAAGCGGAAGGCGCTGCCGTGTCCGGGCCGGCTGTCCACCCAGATGCGGCCCCCGTGCGCCTCCACCAGCTGGCGACAGATGTACAAGCCCAGGCCCGTGCCCTTCTGCGTCTCGTCGCCACGACGCCAGAACCGCTCGAAGATGCGCTCCTGCTGGGCCAGCTCCACGCCCGGTCCCTGGTCCACCACGGAGATGCGCATCATGTCCCCCGTGCGTCGCGCCACCAGGGAGACCGCCGCGCCGCGCGGGGAGTAGCGGATGGCGTTGACCACGAGGTTGCTGAGCACGCGGTGGATGCGCACGCGGTCACAGCGCACTTCCGTCTCGCCGGCGGTGATGCGCAGGCGCACGCCGCGGTCCCGGGCCAGCGCCGCGGTGGCGTCGATCACTTCCTGCAGCAGTGCGCGCGTGGAGACGCTCTCCGTGTCCAGCGTCAGGCGCTGCGCGTCGGTGCTGGCCAGGTCCAGCAGGTCACGCACCAGGCGCTCCATGCGCTGGGCGGCGCGCAGGATGGCCCCGGCGTGCTGGCGCACCTTGTCGTCGGAGGCCTGGCGCTGGATGAACGTGGCGGCCATGGCGGCGCTGGAGAGCGGCGTGCGCAGGTCATGGGAGACGCCGGCCAGCACCTCGTCACGGACCTCCACGGCCTGGCGCAGGGCGGCCAGCTCCGCGGGAGGCGTGACCTCGGTGACGTCGGAGAACGTGGCCACCCAGCCCTGGGCGCGCCCCTGCGCTCCGGCCACGGGAAGCGCACGCATGAGCTGCCAGCGGTGTTCCCCGGCGGGGTGGCGCATGCGCACCGGCAGGGAGAGGGATTGACCGCGGCTCACCGCGCCTTCCCACGCGCGCTGCACCGCCTCCCGCTCCCTGGGGTCCACCGCGGCAAACCAGCCCGCGCGTTGCGCCTCCGACGAGGTGAGCCCGAACGAGGTCTGCCACAACGCGTTGAAGGCCAGGGCCTCGCCGCCGGCGTCCACCAGCATGGCGGGATGCGGCACCGCTTCCAGGATGGCGCGGGGGTCCATGATCACGTCGGGCGTTGTGATGGACCCGCGTCCTTGGGCTGCTCTGGAGCGGTGCTGGGTGGACAGGGGATTCTCCCGAAGTGGCGGGTGCGGACCGGGAGTGTGCCGCACCGGGTTGCGCATGAGCAAGGCCGTCCCTCCGAATGTTGACTCCGCTCGCACCGACGGAGGCGGCATGTGCGTACCGTCCCGGCCTCTCCCCAGGCTTCACGACTCCCTGCGACATCCCGTGCCGCGAAATCCCGTGGGCTGTCACCGCCGGACGTCCTGGCTTGTGGCGAAGCCTCCGGGTTCCGGGCGGGAGGGGAGGCGGTGACGTCGAGAAATCCCGCCGCGCACGGGTTGTGCGGACGGCACACGCGGGGACTACATTGGCCGCCATGCTCCCGCGTGGACAGCCTGCGTCTCCGTCCGTGCTGCTCGTCGACGACAACGTCGACCTGCTGGAGGGATTGCAGGAGGTCTTCGAGGGGGAGGGGTGGCGGGTGCGCACGGCCTGCAACGGGCGCGACGCGCTGGACGTCCTCCACCAGGGGCCAGTTCCCGACGTCATTGTGCTGGACCTGATGATGCCGGTGATGGCGGGCCCGGAGTTCCTGGCGGCGCGTCGTGGGGTGGAGCAGCTGCGGGCCATCCCCGTGGTGGTGGTGTCCGCCGCCGCGGAGGAGCTGGGGGTTGCGGTGCGGAGCGATGTCCACGCCGTCCTCCTCAAGCCCGTGCCGATTCCCACCATGCTGAAGGTGGTGGCGGACGCCGTGCTGGAACCAGCCTGATTCCCGACGAGCGCCCCGGGGCGCCGGGGACGACGCGCCGCGAAGGCCTGCTGGTGGGCCTGGAAGACCCCGGTTATGCTCCGCGCGGCGCCGGGCAGAGCCGAGGAATTCGTGGCATCGCAGACCATCCTGGTGGTGGATGACAACGCGCTCAACCGCAAGCTCCTCAGGGACCTCCTGACGAAGCGCGGCTACCGCGTGGAGCAGGCGGAGGACGGCGTGCAGGCGGTGGCGGTGGCCTCTCGCATCATGCCCGACCTCGTCATCATGGACCTGATCATGCCCAACATGGACGGGTTCGAGGCCACGCGCGCCATCAAGTCCAAGCCGGAGCTGCACCACATCCCCATCCTGGCCCTCAGCGCCATGTCCGGGGAGCAGGACCGGGCGCGCGCGCTGGAGGCGGGCTGCGTGGACTTCCTGCGCAAGCCCTTTGGCATGGAGGAGATCCTGGGCGCGCTGGCGCGTCTCATCCGCGCCCGGGCCTGAGCTGTTCTCCGTCGTCACCACGACCCGTCAGGCTGGCCGCCGCGTGGCCTCCCGATACAAACTGTTGCGGGCGTTCGTGACAGGTGGAGCCCGCCGGGAGCGTCCATGGCAGCGCAAGCCGGTGGTGGCCTGCAGCTGGATGAGTCGCTCCTCCAGGAGCAGCGCGAGTGGCGCATCCAGCACGTGGGTTGGGTGCTGATGGGGTTGGTGATTCTCGCCGCGCTGGTGGGGTTGTTTGGCCGGGGACCGGTGGGCCAGGCGGTCACGGGCGGCCCCGCATCTCCCGCGCGCATGGAGCTCAACCGCCTGGAGCGCAAGGAGTCGAAGTCACGGATCACCATCCGGCTCACGCCCGCGGCGGTGCGCGACGGCGTTGCCACGTTCTGGCTGGACCGCCAGTTCCTGGAGGGCATTGACGTGATGGCCATGACGCCGGAGCCGGAGCGCGTGGAGCTGATGGCCGACCGCATCCTGTACCGCTTTCCCACCGCGGGGCTCAGCGGCGTCACCTCCGTCGTCGTCGACTATCGCGCGAACAAGATGGGGCTGCGTCACGGGCGCATTGGCGTGGACCTGGATGAGGGAGACGCGTTCTGGCAGCTGGTCCTTCCCTAGGAGTGCGCATGGGTTCCGTGCTGCGTGTGGTGGTGATCTACGTGTTCCTGATCGTGCTCTTCCGCATGGCGGGCAAGCGCTCCATGGCGGAGACCACGCCCTTTGATCTGCTGATGCTGCTCGTCCTCAGCGAGGTCACGCAGCAGGCCATGGTGGACGAGGATCACTCGCTGACCAACGCACTGATCATGATCACCACGTTCGTGGGGCTGGACGTGATCTTGTCCCTGCTCAAGCAGCGTTTTCCCATGCTGGGCAAGGTGCTGGACGGGAGGCCGCTGCTGCTGGTGGACCAGGGGCGACCGTTGAAGGAGCGGATGGAGAAGAGTCGTGTCGACGAGGAGGACATCCTCTCCGCGGCGCGTCGCCTGCACGGCTTGGAGCGCATGGACCAGGTCAAGTACGCGGTGCTGGAGACCAGCGGGGACATCTCGATCATCCCCGCGCGCTGAGGGGCGCGGGGGTTCTTCGGGGAGTCCGACAAGGAAGTCAGAAGTCAGAAGGTGTCCCGCGACGATGACGGGCGAGCATCTTCTGACTTCTGCATTCTGACTTCCTTCTTGCCTCTCTTGCGTCCACCCGCGGGCCCCCTCACTCCTCCAGCGGCACCCAGGGCAGGTCCAGCTCAAAGGTGCTGCCCTTGCCCAGCTGCGAGGTGCAGGTGAGGTCGCCGCCCAGCTGGAGTGCCAGGTCGCGACTCACCGCCAGGCCCAGCCCGTTGCCGTCCTGGTCCCCGCGCGTGGTGAAGCGGGGCTCGAAGACGCGGGTGAGGTTCTCCGGCGCAATCCCGCAGCCCGTGTCCGTGACGCCGATCTTGAGACGGCCACCCACGCGCGCGGCGTGGACGCGGATCTCCTGCGTGCCGACGTCGGGGAGCGCGTGGCAGGCGTTGATGAGCAGGTTGAGCAGGATCTGCGTGATGGCGGTGGGGTCGGACTGCAGCCGCGGCAGCTGGGGCTCCAGCTCCACGGAGATGCGGCCCCGTCCCGCCAGCGCGCCCGGCACCAGCCGCACCGTCGACTGCAAGGTGAGGCCCAGGTCCACCGGGACCACCTGGTTCACGCGCGCGCTCCCGTACTCACGCTTGCGTACGCGGGAGAGGACGGCGTGCATCAGCTCCACGCCACCCTGCGCGTCCACGCACGCTTCCTTCAGCTCCTGCAGCCGTCCCACGGCGTCGGAGAGGCCCAGCGGTTTGGCCAGCGCGGTGAGCTCACCCAGGGCGTGGTCCACCAGCGTGATGTTGGCGCGCACCACGCTGAGCGGGTTGCCCAGCTCATGGGCCAGCTCATCCAGCACCACCGTGGCCACGGACTGGCGCGAGAGCTTGAACAGCTCCAGCTGGAGGTCGCGCAGGCGCTGGCTCATGTGGAAGTACTCCACGCCGTTGCGCAGCGCGCCCGCCATCTCGTCGTGGCGCCAGGGCTTGGCCAGGTAGCGCGTGATCTGGCCGTCATTCACCGCCGCCACCACGGCGTCCAGGTCCGAGTACGCGGTCACCAGCATGCGGACCAGCTCGGGGCGGATGCGACGTGCCTCGCTGAGCAGCTGCGCGCCGTTCATCCCCGGCATGCGCTGGTCCGCCAGCAGCACCGCCAGGTCCTTGCCGTTGCGCACCATGGCCAGCGCTTCTTCCGGGCTGGTGGTGGTGACCAGCTCAAAGTCCTCACCAAAGGCCAGCTGGAAGGCACTGAGGAGATTCTTGTCGTCGTCGACGTACAGGATCTTGTACGCCTTGAAGTCCATGTCCATGGGTCAGACCTCCTGCTGCTGCGTGCTGCTGGGCTGGGCGGGGAGCCAGACGCTGGCCACCGTGCCCACCCCCGGCTCCGACGAGAGCGTGAGTCTCCCGCCGTGCGCCTCGACGATCTGGCGGCTCAGCGGCAATCCCAGCCCGGTGCCCTCACCCGGCGGGCGGGTGGTGAAGAACGGGTCGAACGCGTGTCGCAGGGTGCGGGCGTCAATGCCCGGCCCGCTGTCCTGGATCACCACGTTGACGCCGCCTTCCGCGGGAGAAGTGCGCACCTCGATCCTTCCGCCCGACGCCACGGCCCGCGCCGCGTTGTCCAACAGGTTCATCACGGCCTGGTTGATGAGCGCGGGCTGGCAGTGCACCGGCGCGGCGTAGTCCAGGTGCCGCACCACCTCCACGTGGCCATTGAGGCGGTGCCCCAGGATGCGCAGGCACGTCTCGATGCCCTGGTTGATGTCGTAGGGGCTGACCTGCGCGCGGTTGACGTGGGCAAAGTCCAGCACGTCGCGCACCAGCGAGGTGATGCGGCCGGCCGACTCATCCACCACGCGCAACGCCTCCTGCAGCGCGGGCGGCGGGTTGGGCAGGTGACGCGTGACCAGGCGACGCAGCGGCTCCACGCAGCCCTGGATGGCGGCGGCGGGATTGCGGACCTCATGCGCCAGGCCGGCGGCAAAGGTGCCAATCAGCGCGTGCTTCTCCGAGTTGATGAGCTGCTCGGTGAGGCGCTTGAGCTGGCACTGGGTGCGGACGCGCGCGCGCAGCTCCGGCGGGGAGAACGGCTTGCGCACGTAGTCGTCGGCGCCGGCGTCCAGGCCCGCCACCGCGTCGTCACCGCTGCCGCGCGCGGTGGCCAGGATGATGCGGATGCCGCGCGTGTTGGTGTCCGCCTTCAGCCGCCGCGCCAGCTCCACGCCGGTGATGCCCGGCATCATGACGTCGCTGACGATCACGTCGGGGTGCGTGCCCTGCAGCGCCTTCAGACAGCACTCCGCGTCGGGGAAGGCCTGGACGCGGAAGGCGCGGGACAGCAGCTCCGTGACATAGCGACGCAGATCGTCATGATCCTCCACCACGTAGACCAGCGGTGCGTCCTCGCGCTCACCGGTGGGCGTGTGCGGCGGATCGGCAAAGGTGACTGGCGCTTCATCCAGGATGGGTCGTGGGGCGCGGGCCACGCGTTGCGCCACTTCCGCGTTGTTGCCGGCGGGAAGGTCCACGGTGAACGTGGTGCCCTTCCCAACCTCGCTCCGCACGCTGATCTCGCCGTGGTGGAGGCGGACCAGCTCCTGGGTCAGCGCCAGGCCGATGCCAGTGCCCTCCCCGCGGGATTGTCGCTCCACGCGCGCGAAGCGCTGGAAGATGCGGGAGAGATCCTCGGGCGGGATGCCCACGCCGGTGTCCGCCACCGTCACCTTCACCCGACCTTCCACGCGCTGAACCTCCACGCGGATGGTTCCCCCCTGCGGCGTGCACTTCAGCGCGTTGCCCAGCAGGTTGGTGAAGATCTCCTCCAGCCGCTCCCCGTCGCCAATCACGGTGGCGTCATGCGGGGAGTTGAGCTCCAGGGTGAGTCCGGCGTGTTGCGCCGCGGGTTGGAACTGCCCCACCAGCTCACGCAGCAGGTCGGAGAGCTCCACGTTCTGCAGGCGGACGGTCAGGCGGCCCACGTCGGCGCGCGCGAGGTCCAGGAGCTGGTTGATGAGGCGGTGCAGGCGCCGGCCGGAGCGCAACATGGCGTTCATGGCCTCACGCTGCTGCGCCGCGTCCATCTCCCCGGCCAGGATGCTTTCCAGCGGCGCCAGGATGAGCGTCAGCGGCGTGCGCAGCTCATGGCTGACATTCTCGAAGAACGTGTCCTTCTGCTTGGTGAGCGTCTGGAGCTGCGCGAGCGACTGTTCCAGCTGGTGGCCAGTCTCACGCAGCTGCGCGGTGCGCTCATCCACCTTGGCGTCGACCTCCCGCTTGGCGGCGAGCAGCTCCGCGTATTTCTTCTCGAGCACGGCGGTGGAGCGCTTCACCGCCACGCCGCGTTCCTCCGCCAGCGCATTGACCGCGCGCAACCGCTGCCGCGTGGTGACCAGCGCGCCGGCCAGGAAACCGCACACGCCCAGGCACACACCGAGCTGCGCGGCCAGCGCGGTGGGGGCGAACGCGGCACCCAGCACGCCCACGGCCAGCGCGGCCCCACCGACGATCTCACCCCAGCGCGGCCGCGCCGACTCCCAGTGCACGTGGTAGACGCACGCCGTGTCGCCGCGGACCACGCATTCACTCTCGGTGACCTGCGCGGAAGGCAGACCCAGCAGGCGCGGGACGCCGGCAAGCTGGTGCTGGCGCAGGATGCAGCAGTGGCGGCGCGTCTCCCGGTGCTCGTCGTCGACGGGGACGTAGCGCAGGTCCATGGAGCGCGCGCTCTCCCCCGAGATCTCGAAGCGGCCCACCTTGTTGAACATGGCGGTCATCTGCACCGCCTGGCGGTAGTTGGGGCCGGGGTCGGCGGTGCGGAAGACGGAGGCCAGGTAGCCGAAGTGGGGGCCGGTGAAGGTGACCTCACCCACCACGCGCAGGAGGTCCTCGCCGCCCCAGCGCTCCACGAGACGCTCCAGGAACTGCTCCGTGAACGCGAGCGAGACCCATCCGCCCTCGTCCGTGAGGTCCTTCAGCGTCATCCCGGTGCCGGTCAGCAGCTCCTCGATCTGCGCCTCACCGAGGCGGGTCCGGGCCACGCCCAGCAGCGCACCAAAGAACCTGCGACTGACCTCCTGCTTCTCAGCTGGCATGGCTCCCTCCGGCATTCCTTCCCCATGCCATCACGCCAGCCAGCAGGGCAAAGGAGCGGGGATCCGCCACCCACGTGTCCAGCTCCGCGCGCGCGGCGTTCTGCAGCTCGGCCGGCGACGCGGCCAGCAGCGGGTCCAGGAACAGCGTGCGGAAGCGCTCACGTCCCAGCTCCGCGCTGGTGGCCATGACCGTGCGCGCCTGGATGTCGACGAGACCGGCGGCGTGGAAGTGATCCACCAGCTTGCGGCCGATGCGCCGGTCGCCGCCGCGCGCGGAATGCGTGAGCAGGTCCAGCGCCACCGCGTGGGCCACTGCCGGGAGCTCCGGGTGCACCGTGAGGACGCCAAAGTCTCCGTCCAGGGCGCACACCACGCCGTGCTCTCCCACCACGCTCATGGCCTGGCGCAAGGCCGCGCGCGGGTCCTTCACGTGCTGCAGCAGGAAGCGCATGTACGCAAAGTCGGCGCAGGCGGGCGTGAGCGGGAGCTGCGTGACGTCGCCACACACCGGCACCACACGGGAGCCCACGCTCACCCGACGGGGCCCACCCGACGCCAGCGAGCGCTGGTCGTAGTCCAGGGTGATGATGCGTGCCTGGGGCGCCAGCTCCGCGAGCATGCCGGTGGCGAGGTTGGGACCGCAGCCCAGCTCCAGCAGCACCTGGCTGGTCTCAATGCCCGCTTCCAGCAGCGCGTCGCGCTCGGCGTTGCCGGTGGCGCGGGCCTGCACCGCCAGGCGGGCCTTCTCCCGCGCGGGATCCTCCGACGTGGACAGGTGGTATGCGCGCTGAACCGTCATGACTCGCTCCTTCCGTTTCCATCCAACGCGGACATGCCCAGACCCGCGCCCATCTCCTGCGCCAGCCCATGCTGGTACGCCTGGAAGCAATTGCGATGCACGGCCAGTGCCACGCATGCGTCGTTGTGGAGGAAGCCTTCCGCTTCGAGCGCGGCGCGTTCCTCGGGGCGCGCGGTGAGCCACCAGACCATTTCCTCGTCGTGGTCGCGGTACCACTTCACCGCGGCGCGGATGAGCTGGCGCAGTCCCGCCTGGGACGCGCGCGGGCTGAGCACGTAGAGACGTCCGGTGCTGAGCAGCTGGCTGTAGGCCAGGCCCACCGTGGCGCGCTGCACGCTCACCGCGGCGGCCACCTCTCCGTGCTCGCTCAGCACCAGCCACTCCCGCTCCCGCATCAAGCCCAGGCGCTGGTAGGCGCGTGCGGTCCGGCGCAGGTGCATCTGGCCGGGATGGACGGACTCCACGTCGGCCCACGCGTCGCCTTCCATGGCGCGGATCCAGCGGGCCACCTGGGGCTCATCGGCCTCCTGCAGCGACGTCACGCTGACGCCCGCGGTGGGCTGCGGCTCCGGCACATTGGCGGGGTTGGGGAGCGCGTAGATGTCCACGTCCCGTCGGGCGTACCAGCGGGAGGAGGTCTGCGCGCCGGGTTGGAAGAGCGCGTTGGAGCCCTTGTTGTGACGGTGCAGCACCGCCAGCTGCCAGCGCATGTGGCTCCAGTCGAACATCTCGAACTGCGCCGCCACCAGCTGACGCACCGGCGCCTTCATGCCGCGCACCGCCGCCACCATGTGCTGGCCCAGCAGCGTGTGGTCATAGGCCTGCACGTACGCGGAGCTGATGGCGATCTCTCCGCGGTGGCGCATCACCAGCGTGCGGTAGACGTTGGAAGGACGGGCGAACAGCCTCTCCCAGGTGCGCTTCACGTCATCCCGACGACGAATCCAGTAATCACCGCGCAATCCGCCCGCGGCGCGCTCCAGGTAGAAGTCCAGCAGCCAGCCCGCCTCGTCGGCGCGGGGGTGCTCCACGTCGGGGTGGCCCAGCTTGAGGAGCAGCGTGGTGAGGTCCGACTCCTGGCTGGCGCCAAGCGGGCCGAACTCCAGGCCCACGCGGTTGCCGTCGACGCTGCGCACCTGCGCGGTGGGAATGCGCACCACCGTGCCCTCCGCCTGCACGCGCAGGTTGCGCATGGTCATGCCGGGCCGCACCAGCTCCGCGCGACCCTCCTCCTGCTGCATGGAGAGGCCTTCCCAGCTCACGTCGCGCAGGCGGTAGCTCCGCCTTCCCAGCACGGGGTGATCCACCTTCACCCTGCCGTCCTGCGCGGGCGCCAGGCGCCGCTGTCGTCGCCGGACCACGCGCTGCAGGAACGGCGGCGTGGACAGCTCCAGCCAGCCCTGGTGCAGACGCAGCACGCGCGTGGGGCCCACCAGCGAGGTGGCGTAGAGGGAGAACTCCAGCTGCGCGTCGACGGTGGTGGGGCGCATGCCGCGGCGCGAGGGGACGAACCACAGCCCGGGCGAGAGGTCCGCGCCGGCAATCACCATGGAGCCGGGCACGTCCTCACCGTTGATGCGCAGCACCGCGTGCATCCCGGTGCGCTCACAGGCGCGCAGGAGTCGCTGCACCTCGGCGGGTTGGGAGACCAGCTCGGCGGCGGGGTCCCAGCCCACCGGCGCGCCGGACTGGCGGGGCGTCATGCCGTTGCAGTCACGGAAGGTGATGCCCAGGCGCCAGATGCGGTCGCCGTTGCGACGGATCACCGGCAGCCGGTAGACCACCTGCGCGTTCATCTCCAGCACGGTCTTCCCGTCGGCAATCAGCGCGCCTGTGGCCAGGTCGCCGGGACGCCAGCCCATGGCGGAGAACGGACACTCCAGCAGCAGACCGTGCGCGCTGACGTCGAGCACGGAGAGGATCTCCCGCTCCCCGCCGCGCAGCGGTTGCAGCAGGCAGACCAGCTCACGTCGGGCGGCCACATCACGCCGCAGCTCCCGCCTCCGCGGCGCGCGCATCAGGCGGCTAGGAACCTCCATCAGGATGACGTCGTCGCGCACGCCGCGTCGCACCCGTTGCGGCGGCGTCATGTATCCGCGGTGGGGCAGCATCAGGCTCAGGGAGACACGGCCATCCAGGTGCTTGCTGAAGCCTTCCGGGAGCCACTGCAGCTCCAGCCACCAGCATCCACCCTCGAACAGCAGGCTGCGCGGAGTGGCCTCCCAGCACCAGGCGGAGCCCTGGGGACGCAGGAGCGCGGAGACCCCACGCTGGCAGGCGCGCCGCAGCACGGGCAGCGCGGGCACGGTGGGACGCTCCAGGACGTCCTGGGTTGCGGGAAGGGCCAGGCCGCCGGTCAAGCCTGGGGCTGCGTTGCCCTGGGACACCGGCGTCATCACGGCGACATCGCTCACGTTGCACGCTCCCAAACCGCCCCCCGCGCGAACTCCGGGAAGGGGGTGCGGACCATCCTCCGCGGTGTGGTTCGGCACGCGGCCGGTGGGACTTGAGCGGGCTTGGGTGGTCGCGCTTGCGTTTGGTCGGGGATTACGGGATGCAGGCGGGCCGCTGGGCCCCGGGTTGGGGCAGGGCGTGACGGGGTGTGGAGGGACCCACCATGGGGTTCGAGGGCTTCACCGAGAAGGACTTCGAGACCTACCGGCCACAGCACCGGACCAGCGCCATGTACACGCTGGCCCGGCGCCAGGTGCGCGACAAGCTCAAGGTCCTGATGACGGAGGTCCAGGCCCGGCTGGGCGAGGAGGCCGTCGCTTTCGACACCGTGTTCTCGTCGGAGACGCCGTCCCTGGAGAACAACCGCAGCGTGGCGGAGCAGGGCGTCTATCTCATCCGCAGCAAGGCCGACCAGGAAGGCGTCAGGGCGCTGGTGGAGAAGCTCTCGCTCCGCAGCACCGTGGCGCTGGACGTGGCGGTGTTCCACAAGCACGCCGCGCTGGGGCTGGTGGTCGACGATGTGGGCATCAAGAGCCTGCTCTCCCTGCACCCGCGCGGCCAGGTGGACCGCCAGAACCTGAAGGCACGCCTGTCCGAGGGCTGGGCGCAGGACGCGTACGCGAAGCTGCTGCAGGGTCTGCCGGGGGATTTCACGCTGGTGTTGCCGGGCGCGGAGGCCATGGACTCCAGCAAGGTGACGGTGGACGTGGTGTTGGAGCTGCAGAAGGCGCTGGAGACCGACGCGCCCATGACCGTCTTCCGCCAGCACCCGCGCACCACCGCCACCGACGCACTGCCGGAAGTGCTGGCGGCGGACCTGCGCACGCTCTTGCCGGTGTACCGCTTTGGCGCGTGGGCCCGGGATCACGACTTCATCCAGGCGCAGAAGGCCATCAAGGAGCACAAGCAGGAAGCCCGCAAGGCCACGCAGTACCAGGTGGGCGACCGGGTGAAGATCCTGAGCGGCTTGTGGTCGGGTCGGCAGGGCACCGTGGAGGAGGTGGACAAGAAGGGCGTCCTCAAGGTGCAGGTGGGCCTGGTGAGCGTGAAGGTCGACGCCAAGGACGCGCAGGCGGTGTGAGCGCGCGGGGGCAGGACATGAGCAATCGTCGCAAGGATGATCCCGACGCCACCGTCTCCGACCGGCGCGCACCGAAGAAGGAAGAGGTGGAGCGCCTGGTCCGCGAGGCCAAGGCCGCCAAGGACGCCGCGCGCGAGAAGCGTGAGGCGGAAGAGCAGGCCAACGCCGACGAGGCCAGCGAGCACCTGCGCGACGAGCCCACGCTGGCGGGGAGACCGCGGGCCAAGCTGATGGAGCACGCGAAGCGCGGAAAGGGCTGAGCTGCTCCAAACTGGGGAGGCCGCGGGGGACCGGGTTTTCCTGTGAACTGTGGGCTGCCGTTGTGCTGGCTGCACCGCTTCAAAGCCCACAGCATGCCAGGGACGCGTAAGCCCCGATGCGAGCAGAGCTCGTCGGGGCTTCTTCCATTGATGGATTCGTTCCACGGTGTCGACCTCGTCGGAAACGCCGCGGTTCCACCAACGGAAGAAGCCCCGACGAGCTCTGCTCGCATCGGGGCTTACGCGTCCCTGGCATGCTGTGGGCTTTGAAGCGGTGCAGCCAGCACAACGGCAGCCCACAGTTCACAGGAACACCACGGTCCCACAGCGGTCCTCCCAGTTGGTGTTCGTGGGCCCACTGATCGACGAGCGCGGCCAAAAACTCGCCCCCGCTTCCGCTGTCCCCTAGGTTCACCGCCATCTCGACCTTGGCCGCGGAGGAAACCCGTGTTCCGGTTCATGTTCACGGCGGTGCTGCTGGGGGCCCTGGTGCTCGGTGCCGGGGCGGTGTGGCGCGACGACAAGCTGCGTGGCGCCGTCATGGACAAGGCCACCGCGCTCCTGGACGACGTGCTCGGCGTGAAGCGACCACCGCCGTCCAAGCCCAAGCCCGAGCCGCGCGTGGTGAAGGCCAAGGGCAACCTGCGACCGCCCGGCCAGTCCCCGCCGCCCGCCGTGGTGGCGCAGCCCACGCCCACTCCCGCCGCCACGACGCCACCACGCCCGCAATACGTGGACCGCGCGCCCGTGCCCACCGCGCTGGAGCGGGTGACGCCGGAAGACCGCAAGCGCCTGGACGACATCATTGCCGGCGGGAAGGCCAGCCCGGAGCCCGCCGCGCGCAAGCCCGTGGCGTCGCGGTTGTGAGCCTGCGTCGCCGGCGCATCACGTCATAAACCCGGGGATGGCCGCTTCCCTCCCACGTGTTGTCCGTGCCACCGGTACGGCCTCACGCTATTCGACGAGGATGCGGTTCCGCCCTGGAGGTTCCATGACGTCCCCCCTGCGCTCCGGCGCGGTGTTGTTCCTGGCGTTGATGTTCTCGCTGCCCGCGCGCGCGGAGAAGCTGTGGACGGAGAAATCCACCGAGGACCAGAAGCGCGACACCATCACCGTCCCCACCATGGCGCCGCTCATCAAGCGCTCCTCGGCGGCGGTGGTGAACATCAGCACCAATGCCAAGGCCGGCTCCGGACTCCCTCCCGGTCACCCCGACATCGACGAGGACGTGCCGGACCTCTTCAAGCGCTTCCACGGCGACATGCCCCGTCCCCAGGTGCGTGGCATGGGCACCGGGTTCATCATCCATCCCACCGGCTACATCGTCACCAACGCGCACGTGGTGGAAGACGCGGAGACCATTGAGGTGCGCCTGCTGGATGACGACGTGCCGCGCAAGGCGCGCGTGGTGGGCGCGGATCCTCCCACCGACCTCGCGCTCCTCAAGATCGACGGACAGAACCTCCCCGTGCTCCCGCTGGGCGACAGCGACTCGCTCGAGGTGGGCGACTTCGTCGTCGCCATTGGCAACCCCTTTGGGCTGGAGCACAGCGCGTCGTTCGGCATGATCAGCGCCAAGGGACGCAGGGACATCAGTCCGTCCGGCCGCTCCGGCCTCTATGACTTCATCCAGACCGACGCCGCCATCAATCCCGGCAACAGCGGCGGACCGCTCATGAACCTGCGTGGCGAGGTGGTGGGCATCAACAGCGCCATCAACGCCGCGGGCCAGGGCATTGGCTTCGCCGTCCCCATCAACATGGCCAAGGCGCTCCTGCCCGAGCTCAAGGACAAGGGGAAGGTCACGCGCAGCTGGCTCGGCGTCAGCATCCAGAAGGTCACCCCGGAGCTGGCCCAGTCCTTTGGCCTCGACGCAGCACGCGGCGCGCTGGTGAGCCAGGTGGTCGACGAGGGACCCAGCGCCAAGGCGGGCGTGGAGCCGGGAGATGTCATCGTCGAGTTTGACGGCAAGAAGGTGGGCCACAGCGCCGACCTGCCGCTCATGGCCGCCATGGCCGGCGTGGGAAAGACCGTCCCGCTGAAGCTCATCCGCGACGGGAAGGAGCGGGTTGTGAAGGTCACGCTGGCCGCCCGCCCCGACGAGAAACAGCTGCTGGCCGCGCGCAACGGGGGCGCGCCCGCGGAGCCGGAGACCGTGCTGGGTGTGCGCGTCAGCGAGCTCACCGGGACCCATCGCGAGAAGTGGAGCCTGCCCAAGGACTTCCAGGGTGTCGTCGTGGAGGCGGTGGAGCGCGACTCGCCCGCGGCCCAGGCCGGGCTGGCGCCGGGCGACATCATCGTGAAGCTCAACGGGAAGAGCGCCTCCGACGTGGCCGCGTTCTCCCGCCTGGCCCGGGGCATCCAGCAGGGACAGATGGTCCGCCTGTTCGTCCGGCGGGGCGACAGCGGGATGTTCATTGCCTTCCGGACCTGACGCCCCCCCGCCCCAATTGACGGGCGGCAGCGACGGCCGTAAGCGCTACAACCAACAAATGTGGGCCCCTGAGCAGCCCCTGCCCGAGGTAGCCATGGTCAGCCAGCGCAAGAACGCGCCCAAGCAGCGCAAGTACACCACGCTCTCCGGCATCCCGTTGGAGAACCACTACGGCCCCGAGAACGTCCGTCCCCGTGACGCCGACGAGCGCCTCGCCCCGCCCGGCCAGTACCCGTACACGCGTGGCGTCCACGAGACGATGTACCGCGGCAAGCCGTGGACCATGCGCATGTTCGCCGGCTTTGGCACCCCGGAGCAGACCAACCAGCGCTTCAAGTACCTGCTCTCCCAGGGACAGACCGGTTTGTCGACGGCGTTCGACATGCCCTCCCTCATGGGCCACGACCCCGACAGCCCGCTGTCCGAGGGAGAGGTCGGTCGTGAAGGCGTCAGCGTGGCCACCCTCGACGACATGATGCGCCTGTTCGACGGCATCAACCTGGCGGATGTGTCGACGTCGATGACCATCAACGCGTCTGCCTCGGTGGCGCTGGCCTTCTACGTGGCGGCGGCGGAGAAGCAGGGCGTCTCCCCGGACAAGCTGCGCGGCACGCTGCAGAACGACATGCTCAAGGAGTTCATTGCGCAGAAGGAGTGGGTCATTCCGCCGCGGCCCAGCATGCGCATCATCCGCGACATGCTCGCCTACTGCACGGACAGGATGCCGCAATGGAACACCATCTCCATCAGCGGCTACCACATCCGTGAGGCCGGAGCGACGGCGGTGCAGGAGCTGGCCTTCACGCTTGCCGACGGGATTGGCTACCTGCAGCTGGGCAAGGACGCAGGCATTGACGTCGACGCGTTCGCCCCGCGGCTCAGCTTCTTCTTCGACGTGCACAACGACTTCTTCGAGGAGATCTGCAAGCTGCGCGCGGCACGTCGGATGTGGGCCAACATCACGCGCAAGCGTTTTGGCTGCAAGAACCCGCGCTCCTGGCTGCTGCGCACGCACTGCCAGACCGCCGGCGTCAGCCTCACCGCGCAGCAGCCCTACAACAACGTGGTGCGCACCACCTGGCAGGCGCTGGCCGCGGTGCTGGGCGGAACGCAGAGCCTGCACACCAACTCCCTGGACGAGACCTATGCGCTCCCCACCGAGGAGGCCGCCACCATCGCCCTGCGTACGCAACAGCTCCTGCACGACGAGGCGCGCGTGGCCATGGTGGCCGACCCGCTGGGGGGCAGCTACTTCGTGGAGGCGCTGACCGACCAGATCGAGGACGCGGCGTGGAAGTACATCCACAAGATCGACGAGATGGGCGGCATTGTGCGCGCGGTGGAGGAGGGCTTCCCGCAGCGTGAGATTGCCGAGAGCGCGTACCGGTTCCAGCGCGCCGTCGAGGAGGGTGACGAGGTCATTGTGGGCATCAACCGCTACCAGGACGCGGTGGTGGCCAAGATCCCCACGCTCAAGATCGACCACGCCGGCGAGGGCCAGCAGGTGGAGCGCGTGAAGGCGGTGCGCGCGCGCCGGGATGCGCAGAAGGCCAAGGCGTGCCTGGAGGCCATCAAGAAGGCGTGCCAGTCCGACGAGAACGTGATGCCGCTGCTGGTGGAGGCGGCCAAGGCGGATTGCACGCTGGGCGAGATCTGCAACGTCTACCGCGAGGTGTGGGGCGTGCACCGCGACCCCGCGTATCTCTGAGGCACCATGCGGCTGCAGCACGTGGCGCGCGCGTTGGTCCTGGTGGCGGCGGGGTTTCTCGTCGTCACCGGGGTGCGCGCGGCACCGGCGGGTTTCTGGCAGCACTGGGGCGACGGGAAGGCCGAGCTCACCGGGTACACCCTCACGCAGAGCCGCTATGGCGAGCAGCGCAAGGGCCAGGCGGTGGCCATCTACGTCACCGAGCCGTTCAGCAACAGCGCGCGCGTCAAGGCGGACCCGGGACGTCATCCCCCCGACGACGAATTCCAGGCGGTGAAGCTGAATCTCGTCGAGGATTTCCAGACCGGCGTCTACGACTACAACGTCATGACCAGCGCGTGGGTGCGCGTGGAGGCGGGCCATGGGCAAGGGGCGTTTGCGCCGGTGAAGCTCTCCTTCAGCGCGCAGGAGTGGTGCGGCCACGTCTTCGAGAGCTGGTGGTTCCTGCCCGGTGGCACCGCGCGCTTTGACCGCCACAGCTATTTTGACGGCGAGGCCGACGAGAGCGGGCAGGTGGAGCTCAGGAACGCCATCTTCGTCGACCACCTGTTCCTGGCGGTGCGTGGCCTGGGTCCGGTGACGCTCCATCCCGGTCAGACCGTGAAGCTGGACGTGGTGCCGCGTCTCAAGACCCTGCGACTGCTGCACAAGCCCGCGCAGCCGGAACCAGCCACGTTCACGCGGTCCGGTGGCGGTGAGAAGCTCAGCGTTCCCGCAGGCGCGTTTGACGTCGAGAAGTACACGTTGACCATGGCGCAGGGCGGCACCATGCACTGGTGGGTGGAGCGCGCGGAGCCGCGCAAGGTCATTGCATGGGAGCACGTGGGGCAGGACCGCGCGGAGATGACCGGCTCCTTCCGCGACCCGTACTGGCAGCACCACAATCACGGTGACGAGGCGCTGCTCAAGAAGCTGGGGCTCAAGCCGTTGCCGCAGTGAGTGCTACGGCGCGTCCACCCGTCGGATACGCCATCCCTCGTCGGTGCGACGGAACGTGGCGATGAGGCCGCGCTGCAGCTCGCGCGTGGATTGCCATTCCGTCCAGGGCTCGTCGTTGCGTTGGCGGACGCGGGCGCGGACGTGGAAGGTGACCGTGGCCTCGTCGTCGTGGTCGGGGTTGAGGTGCACCTCCAGCGGATTGGGCGTCAGCTCCACGTCCACCTGGTAGGTGAAGAGCCAGCGGTTGAGGGCGTCATGGAGGCTGTCCCGCGTGACGCCGCGTGGAGCGGTGAAGTCCTGGGTGAGGGTGTCCATGACGCCTTGCGGGTTGCGCTCCTCCACCGCCGCCTCGGCCTCCGCCATCACGGCGCGGATGCGGTCCTCGTCGGAGCGGAGCAGCCACCAGCCGAGCGGGAGCAACACCAGCAGGGCGGCAGCGACGGCGGCGAGCACGCGAGGGGACATGGACGCAGTCTGGAGCGGAGGGCTTGCGGAGGCCAGGGTGGATCCCTAGATTGCGCCTCGCTCGTGAAACGGATTCGTCATGGGGGCGACCGGCTTCGACGAGGGTAGGGAGGTCGTTGCTGCGCGTCGGGGGTTCCTGTCACCTCGTAAAAAGGCGGGAAAATCACGAGTGCCAACGATGACGTTGAGCTCGCTCTCGCTGCTTGATTGAGTAGTTGAAGAGCCATCGGTCCCTCCGCGCCTGCGGGAGGGGTCGCCGGTGTCATGAAGCGGGCTGGACCCTGGGAGCGCCCGAGTACCAGGGTTGAGATCACACGGGATCGCGACCGTCACAGCCTGCCCGTGGGCGGTGATGGTGGCTAGAGAAATCACGAGGCTACACGCGTAGACGCAACGTACTGATCACTTTCGGACGCGGGTTCGATTCCCGCCGCCTCCATCCTGAAAAGCCGAGGGCTCGCAGCGTCACAAACTGCGGGCCCTCTTGCTTTCACCGACCCAAATCCGTCACGGCGCGGGGACCAGCTTGAACACCTTCCCCGTCTTGCCCGTCGGGCCGCCGCGCCCGGCGGTGAGCACGTACAGCTCGCCTTCCGCGTCCTCCGCCAGGGAGAGCACGAAGCGCCCGATGTTCGCGCCGTCCCCCTCGACGAGCGGCAGCGGCTGGAACGGCCACATCCCCCGCTCCCTCGCCTCCGCGACCAGCAACGCGCCCGACGCGTCACCGAAGTCCCGGCTCCACATCCCGAACACGTAACGCCCCTTCAGCGACGGAATGGCGCGCCCCCGATACAGGTATCCGCCGATCACGGTGTTTCCGATGCCATCAGGGAACGTGCTGCTGTTCTCGAGCTCGATGACCGGTAATACGAGCGGTTCACCGTGCGCTCCCGTCCGCGCGCAATCCTTCGGCGAGGTGCCGGGTGTGTCGGGATTGAAGCAGTGCGCGCCCTCCATCAGGTTCCACCCCAGGTTCCCGCCCTTGCGCACCACGCTCACTTCCTCCCAGAGGTGCTGGCCCACGTCGCCCACGAGCAGTGCTCCGTCGTCACGGAAGGAGAAGCGCCATGGGTTGCGCAGGCCGTAGGCAAAGATCTCGTCGGCGCCTTCCCGGTTCATGAACGGATTGTCCGGCGGAATGGCGTAGGGCGCCGCCCCGTCGACGTCGATGCGCACGATCTTCCCGAGCAGCGTGTCCAGCGACTGGCCGTTCCCGCCCGGTGCGTGGCCCTTCCCGCGGTCATTGGCTGCGCCTCCGTCGCCCAGGGCGAGGTACAGCATCCCGTCGGGACCAAATGCCACCGCGCCACCGTTGTGGTTGGCCTGCGGCTGGTCCACCTCCAGGATCACGCGCTCGTGCTGAATGTCCGTGGGCGGCAGGCGTTGCGGATTCACTCGGAGCTCGGCCAGTCGACCGGTGTGGTCGAAGTCGTGCGGCGCCTGGGAACGACGCTTGGCGCTGTAATAGACGAACATCCGGCCATTGCTCGCGAAGCCCGGGTGCAGCGCCATTCCGAGGAGACCGCGCTCGTCGTAGCCGGAGTTGAGCCTCACCAGGCGCGGGCGCACGTCGAGCAGGGGCTCCGCGCGGAGCGTGCCGTTGGCCTCGCGCACGTGGATGAGGCCGGGCTGGTCCGCGACCAGGGCGCGCCCGGTGTCGTCGGGAAGAAAGGCCATCTGGATGGGCGCCACCAGTCCCTCGGTGTGGAGCTGGAGGGATACCCGCATGCCGTCATGCTTCGGGGACGCGGTGCTGGATGGGGCATCCTGCGTCGTCACGCCGATCAACGTCGGCGCCGCGGTTGATCCTGAACAGACCATCCACCCGCCGAGCATGAGCACCATCACGACAGGGCGGTACATCCAGCACCTCCCGACTGTCGTCGTCGGTCTATCTCCCTCCGGCGCTGCGGCAAGCTTGGACACCTGACGTCGATGCCGGTGCGAGCGGATGGAGGCTGCCCGGGTGGGTCGCTACACCCCCGGAAGGGAGACCGCCATGCCCGAACTCCTGACGAAGCACCCCGACGTCGTGATCGAGGTCTTGAGTGAGAGCGGGGCGAAGTGCGCCACGGGTGCGCCGCAGAAAATCCTCAAGGAGTGTCCACGCGACCGGTTCTGCGCGCTGCCCACCGGCGAGCTGTGCGTGTTTGGCCTCGAGGACAAGGGGCAGATGACGCAGATCAGCGCGCGGGACCTGTGTCCCGCCGTGGCGGGCTGCAGCGGCGCCTGGGGCGTAGAGGGCGGCGCGGCGGGTCTGCTCGCCGTTCTCCTCGTGGCGGTCCTGAGGTTGCACGGGACACGGCGACGCCGACGTCGATTGGAGCAGGACCACCCTGCCCAGGCGCCGAAGGGCAGACCGCGGAGGACGCATGCTTGACCTTGTCGACGTGGGCACGCGCTCGTTGGACGCCTACCGCGGGATTGCACCGGACATCCAACTGGAGAAGCTGCGCGAAGCGGCGCGGGGGCTGCATGGCGCGCGGGTGCTGCACGTCAACGCCACGCCGTACGGCGGAGGTGTCTCGGAGGTCCTGCGCTCCGTCATTCCCATCCTCAATGACCTGGGCCTGGTGGCGGACTGGCGCATCATCAGCGGTGACGACGCATTCTTCCAGGTCACCAAGGTCATGCATAACGGCCTCCAGGGCGCGGCCCGCTCGCTCACCCAGGCGGAGAAGGACATCTACCTGGCCAACTCACGCAGCAACGCCAAGGCATTTCGCGAGGAATACGACTTCATCTTCGTCGACGATCCGCAGCCGGCAGCGCTGCTCTCCATGCGCGGGAAGGGTCATGCCCACTGGGTGTGGCGTTGCCACATCGACACGTCCGCGCCCAACCCCGAGGTGTGGCGGTTCCTGCGGCCGTTTCTCGAGGGATACGACGCGGCCATCTTCACCATGGAGGACTTCATCCCCGCGGGGATGCCGGTCTCGCGCGTGGAGGTCATTCCGCCGGCCATTGATCCGTTGAGTCCCAAGAACATCTCGTTGGCGCCCCACACCGCGCGCGAGGTGCTGGAGTGGATTGGCGTGCGACTGGACCAGCCCCTGGTCACGCAGGTGTCACGCTTCGATCCGTGGAAGGATCCCTTCGGCGTGATTGCCGCGTATCGCATGGCGCGAGACAGGGTGCCCGACCTGCAGCTCGCGCTCGTCGGTGCGTTCGCTCTGGACGATCCGGAGGGATGGCAGCTCTACCGCCAGCTCATTGCCGAGACGAAGGTCGACCGGAACGTCCACCTGTTCACCAACCTGCTTGGCGTGGGCAACATCGAGGTGAACGCGTTCCAGGCGATGTCCAACGTGGTGATCCAGAAGTCCATCCGGGAAGGCTTTGGCCTGGTGGTTTCGGAGGCCATGTGGAAGGGCACACCGGTGGTGGCGGGAAGGGCCGGTGGAATTCCCTTGCAGATGGCCGACGGTGTGGGGGGCATCCTCGTCGACACGGTGGATCAGTGCGCGGAAGCCCTGGTGGCGTTGTTGGAGAATCCGGCGCGGGCCAAGGAGCTGGGAGTGTCGGGGCGTGAGCGCGTCCGGGAGCATTTCCTGATGCCGCGGTTGGTGCTCAACCATCTGACGCTGATGACCACCCTGGCGCGCGGCAAGCCCTTCCGTCGGGGACCGGAGTGGTTCCGCCAACGCGACCCGGTCTGCGGGATGACCGTGGACGCGCCCGGCGCACCGACGACGAAGGCGGCGGGCGTCGAGTACCTGTTCTGCTCGGAGGCGTGTCGCAACGCGTTCCGCGCCAACCCACGTCGGTATGCGCACCGGCCCGGCCCGGAATCCCACGCACCCTGACCACGTGCGACGCGGGCGGCGCGCTCACGCCCTGGGCAGGACGAACACGTATTCCGCGACGAGGCGGTCCGACTGCTTCTGCACCAGCATGGTCAGGCCGCACTTGAACTGCAGGTCGCGTTCAATCCAGGGGTCCCCCTCGAAATAGAGCTGCGTGGTGAGGGGATTGTGGCCTGGCGCGGTGAGACGCACGTGCACGTGACGGGCGCGCGGCATGTTGCCGAACCAGTAGGGACCCGGCATCACCGTGTTGATCTTGAATTCACCTCCCGCGCTCGTCGTCACGCGGCCGCGCAGGCCGTACTGGTCGGTGTCCAGGTCGTAGATTCCGTCGCCATCCGCGTGCCACACGTCGAGGACGGCGCCCTCGATGGGCGTGCGACAATCCGACGACAACACCCGCCCGCCGAAGCGCAGCGCGTCGCCTGGCCGGGAGAGCACGTTGAAGTCCTCCCGCTCCGGCGCGCCGGCCCGGTAATACGGACCCTCGGGATTGTCCGGTGTGAGCTGGCAGGAATCACCGGGGTCGGGACAGAACTGCACTCCCGGACCACACGCGGAGATGCCCGCCAACGACGCCACCGACACCCCGGCGTGCCGCAGGAACTGACGCCTCTCCTCGGACAGCAGGTCCCTGCGCGGATGACGACTCATGGAGGCTCCGGTGTGGCGGCAGTGAATGGTGCTTGCGCCGCGCTTCGCTGCGAGGTGAAGCTACGGTAGTCACGGACCTGCCTCGGAGAAAAGATGAATCGGATCGCCGGCGCGCGCGTTGCGGGTTGCCTTGTGGTTGCCATCCTGACGACGACGCCGCTCCACGCGGAAGAGGCGACTCCGCCCGCTCCGGTCGAATCCGCACCACCCGCGTCGACGGAGTCCAGGACCAGCCCCACACCACCCGCCGAACCGAATCTGCCTCCACCCGTCGTCACCGCCACGCCGCGCGTCACGCTGCGCGCCACGGACACGCGACCGCCCGCGTCCAGCTCCGCCAGGCAGCTCGCCGTGTCGTCGGGAATCGGGGTGGCGGTGGGGGCGGCGGCGGCCGCGGCGTTTGCGACATTGTCGGCGGCGCTGATTGGTGTGGTGGTTGCGCCCATTGGTGTGGCGTGGGCCACCGGCGACAACCAGGGCTTCCAGGTTGGAATGTTCCTGCAGATGGCGCCGGCGCTGTTCGGGATCCTGTTCATCCCGTTCATTCCCGTCGTCATGATCATGGGCGCGGTGGCCGACGCGTTCGGGTTTGCCGCGGCCATGCACTACCTGCGTCAGGATGGTCTTGCGGCGTTGTTGGCCGCCGGCATCATGCTGATTCCCACCGCGGCGCTCCTGACCGTGGGATTGGGTGCGCAATTGTTGTTGTTGGGATTGCTGTCCACGGCGGGCGCATCCAGCATGGGACGGCGACTGCCGGGGGACCCGAATGGCCTGGTGTACCTCGCGCTCGTCGGTGGGACGGTGGTGGCGTTGGGGCTGGGAACGGCCACATACCTGTTTTCGCTGTTGGTCGCGCGGCCAGCGCTCCATCGCACGCTGAGCGAGAGCTTGCCGCAGCGGCGGGAATGAACCGGTTCAGCAGCCGCAGCCGGTGACGCACACCGTGGTGGCGGTCTGCACGTTGCCCAGCGGGGTGACGGTTCCGTCTGTGTCGTCGTGGGAACGCAGGAGGTGGCGGCGCACCGCATCCGCGCTGGGGGCGAAGACCACGCCGTACTCCATGCCCTCGTAGGTCGACAGCTCCACCCATTGCTCGATGGTTTCGCCGGGTTGAAGCGGGCGCAGCGGAATCACGCGCACGTCGATCTCGCTGCTGGGATGGACGCCGGCGTCGCAACCATCCGAGACCTCCATGGGCCGCGCGTACAGGAACAGCGGCTGAGGAGGACGGAACGTGGACCGCAGGTCATTCCGCAAGCGCACGCGCAACCGGCTTGGCTCCGCATAGAACTCCCGCAGACGCTCCAGCCACCTCCCGTGACGACGTTCCTCGACGTCCGCCTCCGCCTTCTCCTTCTCCCATGCCTCCTCTGCCAGCTCGAACGCCTCATGCACGCGCAGGGTGATGGCCTCATGGTCTCCTTCGTGCTCCACGTCCTGCAGCGCGGCGTGGAGCATGTCATCGAGGCTGGGAGCGTCGGAGGTGACGCCGCACGGCGCCGAGACATCCACGTTGGTGAGGCACACGTCGTCGGGAACGCCCAGCACCAGGTCGGAGGTACGTCCCTCGGACGCGTGGTAGCTCGCTCCGTGGGCGGTGAAGACCTCGGCCACGCTCCAGGACCCGTGGCAGCCGTACATCACGTCGAAGTTCTCCAGTGTGATGAACGCGTTCAGCGAGCGGAGGGTCCGGATCGCGCCCACCGCGAAGATGGCCGTGTGGTAGCGCTGCGCGCGGATGGCCGTGTCCAACAGCTGCTCCGCCACGGGGATGGACGTGGGATCCACGGCAAAGAGACGTTCCAGCAGCACGGTGGCCTCGTGCACGCGACGCGCGGCCAGGTGCTCCTCCACGGTGCCGGCCAGCTCCCCCGCGTCCTGCGGCACGGCGTCCAGGTACTCCCGCAGCAGGTATCCCTCGACGAGGGGGAGCTCGTTGGACTCTTCGGAAACCTCTGCGACGTTCTCGCTGGAAAGCTCCGTGGAAAGGGATTCCCAGGTGCCCAGGTCCACGCGCTGGAGGGCCTCCACGTGACCGCGCGTGCGGACGCGCACCCATTCACGCTCGTCCGCGAGCAGTTCCACGACGGCATTGATGGGCAGGCGTGTGAGCGTGGCGGAACGGGATGCGGGTCGTGCGCGGAGGTTCAGGACGGACGCGGCAACATAGGCGGGCTCTCCCACCGTCACACCCTTGCGAGGGGGAAAGCGAGGCGTGGGCAGCGGTGCAACTCCCCTGGACATCGCCTGGGCGCGTGGGTCCTTGGTGTCGTCGTAGACTGCGGAAAGGAGGGCGCGTGGGTGTGGATGTTCAGGCCAGAGGACATGCGCACGCTCGGCGAGACGGGTGCACTCCGCCACGTCCAGCTGACGCAGTGCCTGCAGGCTGGCGGCCATGACCTCCTCGACGTCCGGAGGGGTGATGCGCAGGTGCGTGCGACGGATGAACCCGATGGGTGCATGGTCGCGGATGACCAGCGCGTGGCCGTCGACGTCGTGACGCGGGTCATTGGAGATCTGCACCTCCGCTCCGATGGGGAGGATCTCCCGTTGGGACGCCTCCGGCAGGGTCAGCACCGCGCTGGTGGGCACCACCACGAACTCGACGTGCGACGCCACCGGCAAGGTGGCCAGGCCTTCTCCGTTCCGGATGTAGCCGGGCACCGGGTTGTCTTCGGTGACACGCCACCACCCCGCGGCCTCCCACCAACGCGGCGTGCGCACCCAGGCGCGCGTGCCGAGCGGTTGCGGCCAGGCGCGGCTGTTCATCTCGGGCGCGGAATGCAGCAGGACCATGGGGCGCACGGTGACCATCAGAACCGGCTTGTCCCATGCGTCAATCACCACGGGCGCCATCAGCGTCACCCCGGTGAGCGCCGCGCCCGCCAGCACCACCACACCCACGCGGGACGACGACACCAGCGGCGACACCTCCAGCAACGCCGGCTGCTCTTCCGGGATGACGCGCGACCACGCCCCGCGGGTCTCGACGGTAAGCGCATGGGGACGCGCGGCAACCAGGCGCAGCCACGGAGGCTCCGGGCTCACCGCACGCGCCATGACCACGACGGAGACCACCAGGCCCACCGTGAGCAGCACCGGGACGGCCTGGCCCAGCGGCGGCGCGGGGAGCAACCACGACACCACCAGCGATCCCACGAGGAGCGTGGCCAGGTTCACCGCCATTCCCCGCGACAGCTCCTGGATGGCCTCCTGACGTCGTCGACGCCGCTCCCGCTCCGCGCACGGCAGGCACAGCGCCGCCACCACACGCACGCGTGACAACCCCGCCAGCGCCGCACCCAGCACGAGGAGAAGGCCAATCACCGGCCAGAAGATGGCGCGCCCGTCGTCATGCTCCCGTGCCGCGGTGGTGGTTCCGCCGAGGAGGAGCAACGCGGGCAGGATGGTCTGGATGATGGTGATGCGCATGCGCGTCAGTTGCGCCGCCGCGTAGGGGAAGAGCGCCACCAGGCCCAGGAGGACCACGCGCCACGACGGGAGGGCCGGCGCCGAGATGACCCCGGTGGCCGCCCAGAGCACGGGGATGGTCTCGAGGAAGCGCCGGTGTGCTCGGAAGCGCCAGCTCACGCGCGTGTCGGCGGTGGCATTCCCGCAGCACGGGCAGGTGGCGGTGTTGATGCCGGTGGCGTCGAGCTCACGGCGGCAGAGGTGGAGGAGGGCGGTGTCATCCCGGTGGGCGTGGGGAAACGCCACCGGACTGCTGGGCTGGGTTGTCATGGCTGGGAACTCCTGCAGGAACAAAGGGCGGACGGTGCGCGGTATTTCACGCGCGGACCGGCGCAGGTCCCGCCAGCAGCACCACGGATCTGTCGTCGGAGAAGTGCTTCAGCGCCGTGCGCGCTCCAGCCACGCGTCCAGATCACGCGCGGTGCCCGCCAGCGCGCCCAGCAAGGCAGCCACCAGGCGCCGCGTGACCACGTCCAGGCGGAGCAGCTCACTCATGTCCGCGTGGCCCGTTCCATTCCACACGTCCCACGCCAGCATGAGCAGGAAGCGCTGCGCGTCCGTGAGATCTTCTCCGTCGTGATCGCGGAGTCGGCGCGCCGCGGACGTGGGTCCTTCCTCCGTCCACAGGCCCACCATGTCCACGCGTTCCAGGAGCGCACGGCAGACCGCGGCCCGGTGCGCGACGCTTGCATTGGTCATGAAGCCGACCAGATCACTCCACGCAACACACCGACAAGCGTTGCTCGCGCCAACCCGCGGTGGCGAAGGGAATGACGTCGTCATCATGGACGGTTGCCCCGGTGTTGGCCGTGGGCCTGGGCATTTCCGGGAGCGCGCCGCATTTGCGCGGTTCCGCGGCCTGCGTTACAAGCCCGCGCACCGCAAACCCCTGAGGAGGTCACGCACCCGTGAACATCCGCCGCTGAATCAGAGCCTTTTCCTTTGGCTGCCCGTTGACCGGGCCCCTGATTCACGAGGTGCGGATGCCTTCCCTCACGGTGCATGATCTTTCCTATTCCTGGTCCGACGCAGCCCCCATCCTGAGCCAAACCTCCTTCCAGCTCCCGTCGGGCTGGACCGGACTGGTGGGCCCCAACCGCGCGGGCAAGAGCACCCTGCTGCGCCTGTTGGCCGGCGAGCTCACGCCGGTGGACGGCTCCATCCGTCTTGATCCCCCGGAGGCGCGGGTGATCACCTGCCCGCAGCTCGTCGAGGATCTGACGGAGGACGTGCGCGCGTTCGCGGATTCCTGGGAGCCCCTGGCCCACCGCCTGCGCGGACGGTTGCACCTGGATCCCGAGCAGCTGGTGCGCTGGCCTTCGTTGTCGCCGGGCGAGCGCAAGCGTTGGCAGATTGGCGGTGCGTTGATGGCGGAGCCGGACGTGCTGCTGCTGGATGAGCCCACCAACCACCTCGACGCGGCGGGGCGGAATCTGCTGCTGGGCGCGTTGCGTAGGTTTGGCGGCCTGGGCGTGGTGGTGTCCCATGATCGCGTGTTCCTCGACGAGATCACCACGCGCACACTCCGCCTGCAGCACGGTGCGGCCCGTTTGTGGTCGGGCAGCTACTCCGCCGCGAAGCAGGATTGGGAGGCGGAGGAGCAGCTGCAGCGGGAAGAACGCCACGCGCTGTTGGAGCGGGAACGCACGCTCCGACGTCAGCTGGCCGACACCCGGCGCGAGCACGCCGCCGCCGATCACCGACGAAGCTCCGCCGCGCGCATGAAGAGCCGCAAGGATCATGACGCCAACAGCGCGCTCGAGAACTTCCGCGTGGACACCGCGGAGAAGCGCTGGGGGCGTGCGGTGGGTGTGGCGCGACGTCGGGTGGAGCGGGCGCTGGAGGAGCTGGAATCCCACGCGCTGCCGCGCACCTGGGGGAGCGAGATCTTCGTCGACGACGAGCCCGCGCCCATGCCCCGGCTGCTCACACTCCAGGTGGAGGAGGTGCGGGCGGGATCCCGGTGCGTGCTGCGGGATGTCCACGTGGTGGTGCCGCGCGGCGCCCGGATCCACATTGCGGGGGGCAATGGTGCGGGCAAGACCACGTTGCTCAACGCGCTGCTGGCGCACGCGCATCTTCCTCCGGAGCGCATCCTGCACGTTCCACAGGGCGTGACGGAGGAGCATGGTCGCGCGCTGCTCCAGGAGCTGCGCAAGCTCCCGCCCGACGAGCGCGGGCGGACGTTGACCTTCGTGGCGGCGTTGGGTGCGGATCCGTCGCGACTGCTGGCGTCGGATCAGCCCTCTCCCGGTGAGGTGCGCAAGCTCATGATGGCCCACGGCCTGGCGCGACGCGTGTGGCTGGTGGCGCTGGATGAGCCCACCAACAACCTGGATCTTCCGTCGGTGGAGCGGGTGGAGCAGGCGCTGCGGGCCTATCCCGGCGCACTGGTCCTCATCACGCATGACGACGCCCTGGCCCGACGTTGCACCGTCGAGCGCTGGCGCCTGGATGCGGGAAGGGTGATTCCGGAGCGGAGCGGGGACTGAGCTTCAGCCGCGCTTCTTGCGAGGACGGCCGCGGCCACGACGAGGAGCGCCCTCTTCCGCCGCCGCGCGGTCCGGGAGCGCGTTGACGTAGCGCTCACCGCCGGTGGTCAGCGTGAAGCGGCCCCCCTGGTTGTTGAACCACCCCTTCTTCACGGCCGCGTTGACCGCCACGGTGGCGTTGGTGAACTTCTCCAGCGCCGCCTCGGTGTTCAGGCGCGAGAGATCCCGCGTGCGGAACGCCGACTGCTTTGCGTGCTTGGTCAGGTAGAACCCCAGCAGCAGCACCCGCTCCGCCGCCGTGGCGGGCTTCTTGGCCCCCAGCAGCTGACGAACGCCGGCCGCGTTCTCGCCCGTCGGCGCCGCTCCGCGACCACCGCCGCGCGGCCCGCTCACCGCTTCCACGGAGACCCCGGCGGGCGTGGGCAGACCCAACCGCTCGCACAACCAAGCCAAGGCGCGGAGTCTCTCTCCGGCCCCCAACGACGCCAGCGCGTCGTGCGCGGCGCTCATCGCCTCCAATTCCTTCTTGGCGCTAGCTCCCCCAGACTTTCGTGCCACGTGAACTCCTCTTTGTTGATGGTGGGACAGTCCGTTCGTTTGGTTAGGCCAGTTTCGGGCGAAGCGCAACAGCTCGGACATGTCAACGCAACTTTGGTTGCGGGAACATTTGTTCAGTACCGGACGTCCCCTCCAGGTCCGCCTGGTGCTTCGTCACGTCGCCACTCAGACTTGATGGAGCGTCACGCGAACCGCGGGGCGGGGCCTCAGGGTGGCGTTGGCCTGCACCTTCACAGCGTGGCCGGGCACGAGATCCACGCGGTAGCGGCTGTAGATCATGGCCAGCGCCAGGGTGGTCTCCATGAGTGAGAAGTGGTTGCCGATGCAGATCCGCGGGCCACCGCCAAAAGGAAAATAGGCGAAGGGGTGACGTCCCTGGCTGCGCGCCTCGGTGAAGCGCTCCGGATCAAAGCCTTCCGGGTTCTCCCAGTGCTGCGGCATCCGGTGCATGACAAAGGGGCTGAGCATCAGCATGGCGTCGGGGCCAATGCGGAAGCGGCCCACCTGGTCCTCACCCGCGGGCTTCCGCGCGAACATCCACGCCGCGGGATAGAGCCGCAGCGTTTCATCCACGACGAGCCGGGTATAGGCCAGCCGAGGAAGATCCTCGAAGGTGGGCGTGCGCCCCTGCAGCACCTCGCGCGCTTCCTCCCGCAGTCGACGCTGCGCCTCGGGATGGCGGCTAAGCAGATACGTGGCCCAGGCCAGGGTGTTGGCGGTGGTCTCGTGGCCGGCAAAGAAGATCGTGAACAGCTCGTCGCGCAGCTGGTCGTCGCTCATGCCTTCCCCGGTGTCCTCGTCGCGGGCGGCCAGGAGCATGCTGAGCAGATCACCGCGGTCCTCCCCGCCGCGACGACGCTCCTCGGTAATGTGCCGGATGAATCCGTCCAGCGTCTGCTTGGCCTTCCTGAAACGCAGGTTGGAGGGGAGGGGGAGCGCCTGCGGGATGTCAAAGGGAATGAAGAGGGAGCGGCTGAGGAAGTTCATCACCTCCTCGAAGCAATCACCAATCAGCGCGCCCTCGTCCTTGAAGTCCGCGCTGAACATGGTGCGAACGATGATGTCGCGCGTCATGGACATCATCTCCGCCGCCGTGTCCACGCTGGCGCCACGCTCCGCCGCGCCCTCCCAGCGCCGCATGGTGGCCGCAATCTCGTCGGTCATCCCCGCGGCCAGCTGCTGGAGGCGCTGCCTGTGGAATGCCGGGGCCATGAGCTTGCGCTGACGTCGCCAGAAGTCTCCCTCACTGGCCACCAGCCCCTGGCCCAGGACGGGCTTCACCTTGTCATAGCCCTTCACATAGTTGCGGTAGTTCGCCTGCAGGACGTGGCGGACGTGGTCGGGATTGGTCAGCAGGAAGAAGCGCTGCGGCCCCAGGTCGAACTCCACCACCTCGCCGAATTCATGGGCCAGGCGCACGAGGTAGTTGGGGCCTTCCCGCAAGAGGTGGGGCGCAATGCCCAGCAACGGCAAGCCATCCGGACCCGGCGCGCTGGTCTCCAACGGCGCGTCCGCCAAAGACTGCTGTGCAACCATGGAGTCCTCCCCGCAGGTGCGCAAACAGAGCAGACCCAGGGCACGCTGGCAAATGCCGTGGCCACGGCCGTGGTACAAACGCGCCATGCATTCCTTTCGTCACCTCCCGCTGGCCGTGGCATCCCTGTTGATTTCCGCGTGCACCAGCACGTCGGGCACCACCACGGAGGAAACCACCTCCTCCTCCAGCGGCTCAGCGAGCACGTCGTCGTCGAGCTCGTCCTCGTCCAGCAGCAGCTCCGGCAGCGTGACGTCGTCATCCTCGGCGTCGTCGGGGGCATCCTCAAGCTCCAGCGCGTCCTCCTCCAGCGGCTCCAGCTCCTCCGCCACGTCGGGTACCAGCAGCGCCTCGTCATCCTCCAGCGGGGAGACGGGAACCACGTCCTCCACGGCGGGTGCTTCCTCTTCGTCCGCTTCGTCTTCGTCCAGCGGTTCGGTGGCGTCTTCCTCGAGCTCCTCGTCGACCGGAACGGCTTCTTCGTCCGCTTCGTCTTCGGGCAGCGCTTCGTCGTCGTCCAGCAGCTCCTCGTCCTCGTCGTCGTCGAGCAGCGCCTCGTCTTCGTCGTCCAGCGGCTCCTCTTCGTCCTCCGGCGGCCCCGCGGAAGACTGCGGCAACAGCACTGACGACGACACCGACGGCCTTGTCGACTGCGACGATCCGGACTGCGCCCACCCGAACGGCAGCTGCGTGGTGTACTGCGTGTTCCAGTATCCCGACGCGGTGACCCTCCGTTCCGGCGACAACGCGCCTGTTCTCTACGGTCGGGTCTTCGTTGACGGCGTGACCCAGGGCGCGGGCGGAGGGGCGGGCATTTCCGCGGAAGTTGGCTTTGGGCCGGCGGGCGACGCTCCTTCGGCGCAGAGCTGGACGTGGACGGGCGCCACCTACGCGCGCGACGTGGACGGCCTCATCTCCGGCGACCAGGCCAACGACGAATACGAAGCAACGGTGAGCGCGCCACCCACGGGCACCTGGGTCATGGCCTACCGGTTCTCGCTGACGGGCGGCGCCAGCTGGCGCTACTGCGACCTGGCCGGGCCCACGTCGAGCGCGGAGGTGCTGTCGTCGGGGGCGGACCTGCAGGTTGCTGCGCTGACCGTGGACTACTGCGAGCTGAACCGTCCCAACAGCGCCAACGTGGAGACCGGGGTGGCCAGCGCGCCGTTCCATGGCCGGGTCTACGTCGAGGGACGCACGCCCGGAGACGGAGCCGCGACGGGAATCCGTGGGCAGGTGGGCCATGGCCTGGAGACCGACGATCCCGCGACGTGGACGTGGGTGGATGCCACGTACACCGCCGACGTCGATGGATTGGTCCCCAATGACAAGGCCAATGACGAATACACGGGCAGCGTCACCGTGGACACCGAGGGCACCTACCGCGTGGGCTACCGCTTCAGCGTCGACGACGGCGCAAACTGGACCCTGTGTGACCTGGACGGGTCGGCCAATGGTTTCTCCGCCACGTCGGGTGCCACGTTGGAAGCCACCTCACCCACGCCCACCATCAGCGTGTGTCGCTATGAAGGGCCCGACAGCATCGTCCTCCACGAGGGGAACGGCACGCCGGCCATCACCGGTCGGGTCACGGTTCCCAACCTGACCGAAGGCGCGGGTCCGGGCGCGGGCGTGTTGGCGCAGGTGGGCTATGGCCCGCTCTTCTCCAGCCCGGAGGACAACACCTGGATCTGGCAGGACGCGACCTACGCGGGTGACGCGGACCTCTCCGCCACCGCTGACGCCGACGAGTACACCACCACGCTGACCGCCCCCGCACGCGGGGCCTATGCGCTGGCCTATCGCTTCAGCGTGGATGGCGGCGTGTCCTGGATGACGTGCGACCGCGACGGCAGCCTCAACGGATATGCCGTGGACCAGAGCGGCGTGATGGAGACGCGCAAGCCCGTGGAGTGGTGCAACCTGCAGTACCCGCCGACCACCACCACGACGGTGGGCGCCATGTCCGAGAACATCTACGGCCAGGTCAGCGTGGACGGCCTCACCGACGCCAATGACCAGGCTCCCGACGTGATCGCGGAGCTGGGCCATGGGCCGGTGGGCGTGGCTCCGTCGGATGCGGCGTGGCAGTGGGCGGCCACCGGCTACAACGCGTTCCACGTGAGCGAAGCGGACGAATACGTTGGTCAATTCAACGTGGGGGTCAGCGGTCAGTTCAACTACACCTTCCGCTACTCCACCGACGACGGACAGACCTGGTGCTACGGCACGCTGCTGGACCCGCGCGACCCTCCCGCGTGCAGCGGCGAGGAGTGCAGCTACGGGTTGCTGACGGTGCAGTGAGGCTCACACCCGACGCAGCGTGAGCTCGGTGACCTCGGCGGGAATGCCAATCCGCAGCGGCCACCAGTGCCCCGTGCCGCCGTTGACGTACACGTGGCTGTTTCCTTCCCGGTACAGCCCGTGGTTGTACTTGAACACCGCGCGCGCAAAGTACGTCCCCACCGGCGCCACCTGGCCGCCGTGCGTGTGCCCGCTCAACGTGAGCTCCACGCCGCGCTTGCGAATCTCCTCGAAGTTGTCGGGGTGGTGCGCCAGGGAGAGCCGGAAGTCCGCGCTGTCCACCTTCTGCGTGGAGCGCCCCACGTCCTCGACGATGTTGGGAAACTCCCGCAGGTAGACGGGGTGGGGCAGCGGGGTGGTGATCCAGCGGATCTTCGTGGGCTGCTTGCCCGGCGGATAGTCCAGCCCGCTGACGTGGACCACCGCGCCCTGCACGCGCACCAACGTCTCCTCGTTCAGCAGGGAGGTGAAGCCCGCGTGCGGACGCATGGCCTTCAGGACGTCGTCACGGCCGGCGTAGTTCTCATGGTTGCCCATGATGATGAAGCGTCCGTACGGCGCCTTGATGCGCGAGACGATCTCCAGGCACGCGGGCATGAGGGAGGCGTCGTCGAGGAGGTCACCGGTCACCGTCATGATGTCCGGCGGGTCGGCGAGGAAGGGCGCCACCGCACGCTCCAGGTGGTCCAGGCCCAGGAACGCGCCAATGTGTGCGTCGGAGATCTGGCCAATCCGCATGCCGTCCAACCGGCGGTCCAGCCCCGCCACTGGCACGTTGATGCGCGCCAGCGTGGGCTCCAGCATGCGTGCGTCACCCGGCCCGCCCTCCTGCAGGAGCCGACGCAGGGCCGGCGCGCCGAACAACGCCTCAATCATCTCGCGACGGGTCAATGCGAACATGAGGTGACCAGATGTGGGTGGCAGGCAAGCAGCAATGCTGCACCATGAGATGCCCATCGCCGTCACGGGATGCAACCGGTTTCGCGCGGGATCGCATCAGCGTGCGGCGCCCTCGGAGAGCAGGAGGGAGACCGCGGCGTTGACCCCGGTGACCAGGGCGTCCTCGTCCACCTGGAAGTCGGGCGTGTGGATTCCCGCGGGGTCCTTCACGCCCGGCGCGCCCACCCCGAGGATGAAATAGAGCCCCGGCACCTGCTGCGCGAAGAACGCGAAGTCCTCCGCCACCATGGCTGGCGTCCACTCCTTGACGTGGTCGGCGCCCAGCGCGCGGGTGAGCGCCGCGGTGCCTCTCGCCGTGAGCGTGGGGTCGTTGACGGTGACGGGGGCCAGGTTGGCGTAGGTGAGCTCACAGCTGGCGCCGTGCGCCTGGCACACGCCGTGGACGAGGCCTTCCAGGTCCGCCTTGATGACGGCGTGCGTGGCGGGATCCAGCGTGCGCACGGTGCCTTCCAGCGTGGCCTCATCCGCCAGGATGTTGAACCGGTTGCCGGCATGGAATTGGCCCACGCTGATCACCAGCGGCTGGCGTGCGTCCTGACGTCGGGAAACGCGCGACTGCAGCGCGTCGACCAGCTGCGCGCCCACGTACACCGCATCCACACCCAGGTGCGGCATGGCCCCGTGCGCCTTCTTCCCGCGCACCTTGATGCTGAACCGGTCCGCCGCCGCCAGCACCGGCCCCGCGCGCACCGCCACCGAGCCCACCGGCACCTGCGGCATGACGTGCAGTCCGAAGATGGCGCGCGGCGGAGGCTGCAGCACGCCCTCCTTGACCATCAACGCGGCGCCGCCCTCCTCGCCGGGAGGAGCGCCCTCCTCGGCGGGCTGGAAGATGAACCGGATGGTGCCGCGCACGTCCTTGCGCCGTTTCATCAGCACCTCCGCGGCGCCCAGGCCCACGGTGATGTGCACGTCGTGACCGCAGGCGTGCATCACGCCCTTGTTGAGGGACGCGTAGGGCAGGGCGGATTTCTCCTCGACGGGGAGAGCGTCGATGTCCGCGCGCCAGGCCAGGAGCGGCCCGGGCTGCGCGCCCTGCAACGTGGCCACCACGCCGGTGTGCGCCACGCCCGTCTGCACCGGGTAGCCCAGCGCGGTGAGCCTCCGGGCGATCTCCCGGGACGTCTCGATCTCACGGTTGCTGAGCTCCGCGTGTTGGTGGAACCAGCGACGGGTTTCCACGAGGGCGGGCCGCATCCGCGCAACCTCGGCGGCGGGATCCGTGGGGGCCGCGGCAAACATCAGCCACGGGGCACAGACCCCCGCCACGACGAGAAGCAGCGTTGGGAAGCGCATCCTTTCCTCCTGGCGGTGACACTATGCGCGTGCGCAAGAGGTGCGCCACGTTGCGGCCACGCCCACGTCATGACGTGCCCAAGCCCGCCGTCACGGCGTGGGGCACTTGGCAAGCACGAGGCGGTTGATGTTAAGGAGCAGCCTCCCTCCACGAGAAGGCACGACCATGAAGATTGGGGTTCCGCTGGAGGTCCATCCCGGGGAGCGACGTGTCGCCGCCACGCCGGACACCGTGCGCAAGCTGGTGGACCAGGGCTTCAGCGTGATGGTGCAGTCCGGCGCGGGCAACGGCGCCAGCTTCCCGGATGAGGCCTACGTCTCCGTTGGTGCCAGCATCATGACGGATGCCGCGGAGCTGTTCGGCTCGTCGGACCTGGTGCTCAAGGTGCGGCCGCCCACGCTGGAAGAGGCGGACCGCCTGCGCTCTGGCGCGCACGTCATCAGCTTCCTCTGGCCGGCGCAGAGCAAGGCGCTGGTGGACAAGCTGGCGGAGAAGGGCGTCAGCGCGCTGGCCATGGATTGCGTGCCGCGCATCACCCGCGCGCAGTCGGTGGACGCGCTCTCGTCCATGGCGGTGATTGCCGGCTACCGCGCCGTGGTGGAGGCGGCCACGGAGTTTGGCAGCTTCTTCACGCCCCAGATGACCGCGGCGGGCAAGGTGCCGGCGGCCAAGGTGCTCATCATTGGCGCGGGCGTGGCCGGACTGGCGGCCATTGGCGCGGCGCGGGGACTGGGCGCCGTCGTCCGCGCGTTCGACACGCGGCCCGCCGTCAAGGAGCAGGTGCAGAGCCTGGGCGCGGAGTTCCTCACCGTCGAGATCGACGAGTCGGGCGAGGGCGCGGGCGGGTACGCCAAGGAGATGAGCGCCGCGTTCCTTGAGGCGGAGATGGCGCTGTTCGCGCAGCAGTGCAAGGAAGTGGACATCATCATCACCACCGCGCTCATCCCCGGGAAGCCCGCGCCGCGACTCATCACGCGCGAGATGGTGGAGTCCATGAGGCCGGGCTCCGTGGTGGTGGACCTGGCGGCGGAGCAGGGCGGCAACTGCGAGGTGACCCGCCCCGGCGAGCGCGTGGAGCACCACCGCGTGCGCGTGCTGGGCTACACGGACATGGCCAGCCGCCTGGCAACGACGGCGAGCCAGATGTACGGCACCAACCTGGTCAACCTCATCAACATGATGGGCGGGGGCAAGGCCTTCACCGTCAACATGGAGGACGAGGTCATCCGCGGCGCGCTGGTCACGCACCAGGGCAAGGTCACCTGGCCACCGCCGCCGCGTCAGGCCCCGCCGCCGCAGCCCAAGCCGGTCACGGTGCCGCCGCCGGCCGCGCAACCGCACGCGCCGGTCTCTCCCACCCGCTCACCCGCGCGTCGCAGCTGGGTCTACGAGGCCATTGGTCTCGCGGCCATCTCGCTGTGGATGTACCTGATGAACACCGTCAAGGGTGAAGCCAGCGCCGAGACATTGGGCCTGGTGCAGCACGTGACCGTGTTCATGCTGGCGTGCTTCGTGGGCTGGCAGGTCATCTGGAACGTCACGCCCGCGCTTCACACGCCGCTGATGAGCGTCACCAATGCCATCAGCGGAATCATCATCATCGGCGGCATGCTGCAGGCGCACGGCGGGGCGTTGTCCACCCCGGCGCTCGTCGGTACGGCGGCCATCTTCCTTGCAACCGTCAACATCGCCGGTGGCTTCTGGGTCACCGAGCGCATGTTGAGGATGTTCCGCAAGTAGGAGGCAGAAACGTGGAACAGGTCCTCCTTTCCGTTGCGTACATTGCCGCGAGCATCCTCTTCATCCTCAGCCTCCGCGGGTTGAGCTCCCAGGAGACGGCGCGTGGCGGCAACATCTACGGCATGGCCGGGATGGTGGTGGCGGTGTTGGCCACCATGCTCTCCACCGGCGTCAGCGCCTACGCCAACATCCTGGCGGCCCTGATGGGCGGCGCGCTCGTCGGTGCGGCGATGGCTTCCCGCGTGCAGATGACCGCCATGCCGGAGCTGGTGGCGCTGCTGCACAGCTTTGTGGGCGCCGCCGCCGTGCTGGTGGGTTTTGCCAGCTACCTGGGGGAGGACTCCCACGGCGGAAGCCGGACCATCCTCCTCGTGGAGCTGTTCATTGACGTGCTGATTGGCGCGGTGACGTTCACCGGCTCGGTGGTGGCGTTTGGCAAGCTGCGCGGGACCTTGTCCAGCAAGCCGCTCATCATCCCCGGGCGCCACCTCGTCAACGTGGCCATGGTGGTGGCGTGCGTGGTCTTTGGCGTGATGTTCGTCGACGCGCCGGGCACCACCGGACTGACGTGGCTGCTGGCCACCACGGGTGTGGCGTGCTTGCTGGGCGCGCACCTGGTGATGGCCATTGGCGGCGCGGACATGCCCGTGGTGGTGAGCCTGCTCAACAGCTACTCCGGTTGGACCGCGGCGGCGGCGGGCTTCATGCTCTCCAATGACCTGCTCATCATCACGGGTGCCCTGGTGGGCTCCAGCGGCGCCATCCTCAGCTTCATCATGTGCCAGGCCATGAACCGCTCCATCTGGAACGTGATCTTCGCGGGCTTTGGCTCGGAGACCACGGCGGCCAAGCCGGCGGCGGCGCCGGTGGCGGGTGGGGAGGTGCTGGAGATCGACGTGGGGGGCACGGCGGAGGAGCTGCTGAGCGCCAAGCAGGTGGTGGTGGTGCCGGGGTACGGGATGGCGGTGGCGCGTGCGCAACACGCGGTGCACCAGATGACGGAGATGCTCCGTGCGCGGAACATCAAGGTGCGGTTTGCCATCCATCCCGTGGCGGGACGTCTGCCAGGGCACATGAACGTGCTGCTGGCGGAAGCGCGCGTGCCCTACGACATCGTGCTGGAGATGGATGAGATCAACGAGGACTTCCCGGAGACGGACGTGGTGCTGATCATCGGCGCCAATGACATCGTCAATCCCAGCGCGGAGACCGACCCCAGCAGCCCCATCTACGGCATGCCGGTGCTCACGGTGTGGAAGTCCAAGCGCGTCATCATCCTCAAGCGCAGCCGCGGCGCGGGCTACGCGGGCGTGGACAATCCGCTGTTCTATCACCCCACCGCGCGCATGCTCCTCGGCGACGCGCGCCAGACCATGGAAGCCGTGGTGGCGCGTCTGCAGGGCGGGAAGGGCGCGGAGAAGGATGCGCACACGCCCAAGCGGGAGGCTGTCTCCGCGTAAGGGGTTGCGTCTGAACACATTGCCCATTCCGCCGTGGCGGGCGAACACCTAAGCTAAACTAAAGGGGCTGCGTCAGAACAAGTTGGACACGTGATCCTGACCGCCTCCAGCGGACCACGACCTGGAGTGCGGCGGGCCCTCGCCGCCCTGGCCAGCGCCGAGCGCGTTCACAGCGGGCCGAACAGCCCCGGGACTCCATGATGTCGGGCGAGGCGTTGCCTCGTGGCGCGTGGCGCCTTGACGGTTGTCCGAACCGCTCGACACTGACCAGGGCGGCGAGGGCCCGCCGCACTCCAGGTCGTGGTCCACTGGAGGCGATCAGGCCCAGATGAGCAACTTATCTTGACTCAGCCCCTTAGGTGTTCGCCGGCCACGACGGAATGGCTAATGTGTTTAGACGCGGCCCCCAGGCGCGCACGTGCGGCGCGTTGAGTCACACGCCTCCGTGACGCCGCACCATGGGAGTCCGGTCAGAATTGCCGCCTTCATTCCGACGACGGGGATAACCCACGGACGTGTGCGTTGACGTGAGGTCACTCTCCCTGCGGCACGAACACCACCGGGAAGCTGGCCTCCACAGCACCACCCTCAGGCTTGGGGAACTCCAGGCGCTTGAAGCGCGTCAGCACGCACTTGCCAAGATCGGCGTCGCCCAGCTCGTCGCTCTCCAGGTGTGCGTCCTGCACGTGGCCTTCCTCGTCGATGACGAAGCCCACCACCATGCGCCCGCGCAGCTTGGAATTACGCTTCAGCGCGTTCTCGTAACAGGCGTTCATGGCGGGCATCCCCGCGCGCGCCGCCTTCACGATCGCTTCTCCCGCCAGATCTCCGGACGCCTTCTCGTCGGGGAGAGGGCCGTCCTCCGGCGGAATGACATTCTCCGCGGGGTGGGGCGTGCGCGGCTCCTCAACGGGAGGCTTGCGCTCCAGGCGCGAAACCAGGCGATACGGCTTGGGCGGAGGGCGCGCCACCACCACGTCCGCCGCAGCCTCGGTCTCGTCGTCGATCTCCCTGGTCACCCGTTTCACCGACGGAGGAACGTTGAAGTAATCCAGGTTGAACCTGGGCTCCTCCGGCGTCAGGAACCGGCCCACGCGGTGGACCATCACGGACACCACCGTGGAATTCACCGCGGACATGACGACGATGAACGGAACGGCCGCGAGCAGTCGCAGCGGGTCGGCAACCAGCACCACCGGTCCGGCGCAGATGAAGCACGCCGCCAGCTCGCTCAATCCACCGGCCAGCACCGTGGGCATGAGCGGCACGCGACGCTCCATGACCTTGTTGGCCACCAGCCACCCCAACGCCGCGGCCGCGAAAGGATGCGCCAACCACACCACCGCCACGACGAGGTTCACGCCCGGAACGACGATCAGCGGCATCAACACGTACGCCGCCAGCACCACCGGCACGGTCACCGCGGCCACCGCCGCCACGGCCTTCCACGAGGGCGGAGCCATCTCCTTCTCCGGTCCCGGCTCGTGAACCGTGACGGTGCGCTTGACCTTGGCCTTCTCCGGCTGCGCGGGAAGCGGGTCCGGCTGCATGGCCAGGGTGGCCAGCTCGTCGAGCTGCACCAGCTCCCACGTCAGGATCTTCGCTGCCTCCCGCGTCCCGCTCTCCATCTCCTCCACGCTGGCCGCGGTGACCTGGTGGGAGATGAGCAGTGTGCCCTCGTTGGATTCATAGAGCCGCGCGTTGAGGAAGTACTTGCCATCCAGCTTCACCAATTCTCCGCCCACAAACGCCACCGCGTCGGTGCGCTTGGCAATCTGCAGGTCGCAATCACCGGGGCCGCACCCGCTCATCTGCGCACGACGCGCCTCCACGTCATCCTTGCCCACCACCACGAACGGCGTTCCGCCGGTGCTCTGGATGAACGCGCCACGCGTGCTCTCGCTCAAACGCTCCAGCTCGACGCCATCCAGCCCCTGGCTCCTGAACTCCAACACCGCCAGTCGACGGATCGTCGGTGGGGCAGGCGGCGGCTCCGCACCGGTCTGTGCCAGCAACGTCAACAGCAGCAACGTCCCGCT
Organism: Myxococcota bacterium; assembly: GCA_040752415.1. GTDB lineage: Bacteria > Myxococcota > JACRCW01 > JACRCW01 > JACRCW01 > JBFMGU01. The sequence goes on along the minus strand of JBFMGU010000025.1, from coordinate 5,488 downwards.
CATCACCTGGCTCCTTCACCACGCCGGAGCAGGACGCTACCGCACGCCCGGGGCTTCCGCGCAGCGAGGACATGGACTGCAGCGCAGTGTGAACGGCCGGCTTCACTTCCTGCGCAGCAGCAGGTGACACACCCGGGGTTGGTGCCTGGTGTCCACGACGCGGAGGACGCGCTCCCACGTGCAAGCCGGTGTTCTCCGCCCACGTGCTCAACCCCGCCATGAGGGACATGGGAGCGGCACGAAGTGACGTCGGGAGCCCGCGGGATGGAGCGCCTCCGGCCGGTCGGGCAGCGGGACGGGCAGGGCAGTCCCACCAGCGACCCGCCGCGCGGTGACCCACCCGACATGTGACGCGCTTGCGACAGGGGACTTCGTGGAGGAGGCTGCGGCACCGTGACCACTGCCTCTGCTCCGTCGCTGCGAAGCGTCATTGCGGGTTTCCTGCTCTCCCTGCTGCTGTGCGCCATCAACTCCTATCTCACGCTCTCCTTCGGCGTGATCGAGGAGGGGCCCACCATTGCCGCGCTGTTCTTCTTCGCCTTCTTCTTCCTCTCGCGCACGCCCATCACCACCCATGAAATGGTGATCGTGGCGACGATGGGAAGCGCTGGCGGCTCCCTGGGTTTCATCAGCAACTTCTACGCCGCCAAGGCCATGACGGGTCAGCCGTACTCCGTGGTGGACATGACGCTCTTCGCCACCATCACCAGCGTGGTGGGCCTGCTGTTCGTCATTCCGCTGCGCGAGCTGCTGGTGTTGCGGGAGAACCTGCCATGGCCCTCCTCCAAGGCCACCGCGGGCGTGATCAGCGCGCTGGTGGAGAAGGGAGATCCACGACAGGTGGTGGTGTTGCTCGTCGTGGGGCTCACCACCATGGCCTACGTGGTGGGCAACACCGACGGCGGCTTCGGCTGGTTTCCCGACGGGACGAGTCTCCCGGTGATTGCGGCCTGGGGTGGGGCCATTGCGTGGTCGCCGTTTGCGATTGGCAGCGCGTACCTGATGGGAATGCGGACGTGTGTGGGCTTTCTGGTCGGTGCGGTGGTGTTGATGGTGATGGCGCCGCACTTGCCGGAGCCGGATGCCCCGCACCGCTACGTGTGGCCGGGGATTGGCTTCCTGGTGGCAACCGGCCTCACCGCCATGCTGGTGAACTGGAAGGTGATTGTGGCCGCCATGCGTTCGCTGACGGACATCCGCGTCTCGAGCGACGACGACAGCATCCTGCGCGGGCGCGGCCTCGCCCTCTTTGCCGCGGTGGCGCTGGGCTCCACGATCCTGTTCCTGTGGCTGGGAATGGGGTTGAACCTGTTGCTGGTGGTCATCCTGGTGGTGCTGGGTGGGCTGATCCAGAACATCATTGCCACCCGCGCCGCGGCGCAGACGGCGTTCAATCCCGCGCGCGTGATGGGAGTGCTGCTGCAGGGGGCGTGCGCGCTGGCCGGGGGCCGCGGTGCCGACGTCAACCTGACCGGTGCGGGCTTCGTGGCGGGCAGCGGCGCGCAGGCCGGGAATCTCACCGGCGACATGGCCTACGGCCGCTGGTTCAAGGTCCCGGCGCGCTGGCAGTTCTGGACGCAGAGCATCACCGTGCTGCCGTGTGCGTATGTCAGCGCGCTGGTCTTCCAGTGGATCCAGGGACGCACCAAGCTCTCGCTGGAGTCCGGCGAGATGCCCGCTCCCGTGGCCAAGATCTGGGCTGCCACCGCGCTGATCTTCGACGGACAACGCGCCATGCCGCCCCACGCCGCGGAGGCCATGATGGTGGGTGCGGCGGTGGGCGTCCTCTACGTGCTCGCCGAGGCCAATCCCAGGATCGAGCGGTGGCTGCCGTCGTCGGTGGGCATTGGCATCGGCATGGTGTTGCCGGTGGCGTACGACCTGTCCTTCTTCCTGGGCGGCGTGCTGCTGTGGACGCTGCACCGCGCGTTCAAGGTGCGTGAGCTGACGCTGAACACCGTGGCGGTGGCCTGCATCGTCGCGGAGGGGCTGGGTGGCGTGCTGAAACCCATCCTCTCCATGGTCGGCGTCATTCGCTAACGACGCTGCATCCTTCTCCTCAGGGCGCGGGCACCAGTTTGTGCACCGCGCCACCGCCAAAGTCCGCGAGGTACACCTCTCCCTCGACGTCACGGCCGAAGGTGGAGATGAGCATGGAGAACCGTCCCAGCGGCTCATTGATCGCACCGGTGCGACTGCCCGGCGGCGGCAACGTGAGCGCCCACACGCGTCCCGACGTGAAGTCCCCGTAGACGTATTTCCCCATCAACGCCGGGATGCTCTTGCCCAGGTACACGTAACCGCCGGTGATGGATGCTCCCTCGGTGCGACCGTACTCGTGGATGGGCTCCACCAGCCCTTCCGTCTGGCAGCCTTCCTTGGGCTCGAAGCAGTGCATGCCCTCGCGTTCATCCCAACCCAGGTTGTCGCCGCGCGCCACGAGGTCGATCTCCTCGTACAGGTTCTGCCCCACGTCGGCGACGATGAGCCGCCCCGTCGGGTCGAACGAGTAGCGCCACGGATTGCGCAGGCCCCAGGCCCAGATTTCCGGTCGTGCGCCCGGCTTGTTCACCAAGGGGTTGTCCGACGGAACGGCGTAGGGCTTCTCCGGCGTCTGCTTGTCCACGTCCACGCGCAGCATCTTCCCCAGCAGCTGCCCCAGGTCCTGGCCCGCTTCCTTCGGGTCGCCCATCCAGCCTCCGTCGCCAAGGCCGATGTAGAGGAACCCGTCGGGGCCGAACACGAGCTGACCCGCGTCGTGGTTCTGGTAGGGCTGCGGGACTTGCAGGATGACGCGCACCAGCCGCGCCGCGCTGTTGCCAACCTGGTCGGGCGGGATGTGCCACTCGCTGATGCGCGTGCGCAGCTCGCCGCCCACGGGATTGTCGTTGATGAAGAAGCGACCGTTCTCGACGAAGCGCGGGTGGAACGCCAGCCCCAGCAGACCCAGCTCACTGGACGTGGCCACCTCCACCTTGAGCAGGTCCTTCAGCCCGGTGGCGCCGTTGTCGCCCAGCTCCAGCACACGCGCGCGCCCGGTCTTCTCCAGCACCACCAGCCGACGGGGCTGACCGGGGACGAACTGCAGGTCGGTGGGTTGCTCCAGGCCGCTCGCCACCTGCTGGAGCTGGACCCGCACCGTCGCGGGCAAGGCGGCGGGCCGGGGGCCGGCGTCGAGCGTGGGTGGTGTGTAGTTGGGGCTGAAGGCGGTGATGAGCGTGCGTCGCGACTCCTCACAACCGCAGAGGAGCATGACGACGAGGAGAACCCCGGGGCGTGCCATGCCGCGCAGCATGGACCCGCGCGGCGGGAAGCGGCAACGCTCAGGACGTCACGGGCCGCCGATCATGTCCATCACCACGGAGACGTCGTTCCGGCTCACGTGGCGGGACATGGCAAACGCGCGCCGGAATGCCTCGGCCTCGCGACGGTAGAGGAAGGGGCCGCCCACGGTGGTGTCTCCGTGACGGATGAGCCAGCGGCAACCCGGGGGAAGGGGAACGTTCTGGTAGCGCCGAATCATGCCACAGGATAACGGGCGCACGCGGCGGGTTCATCCACGCTCGTCGTGACGCAGGCGCTCACGCTCCGTTGCTGCGGGCCGCCTGCGCCACCGCCTCGGCAACCTTGTAGGCAACCTGGCGGTCCAGCGCGTCGGGGAGGATGCGGTTCACCGTGGGGTCCACCACGTAGGCGGCCAGCGCCCGCGCGGCGGCAATCTTCATGTCCTCGGTAATCCGAGGCGCGCCCGCGTCCAGGGCCCCGCGGAACACGCCGGGGAACGCCAGGGCGTTGTTCACCTGGTTGGGGAAGTCGCTGCGACCCGTCCCCACCACCACCGCGCCGCCGCGCTTGGCGTCGTCGGGCATGATCTCCGGCGTGGGGTTGGCCATGGCAAACACAATGGGGTCCCTGGCCATGCCGCGCACCATCTCCGTGGTCACCAGGTTGCCCTGCGAGAGCCCGATGAACACGTCCGCGCCCTTCAGCGCGTCGACGAGCGTGCCGGTCAGGTTGCCCTTGTTGCTGCGCTCCGCGAGCTGACGCTTGTGCTCATTGAGGTCGGTCCGACCCCGGTGCACCACGCCCTTGGAGTCGCACAGGATGAGGTCACCCAGCGTGGGCAGGACGCCGCGCTCCCCCGCCGCCAGCAGCAGTCGCGCGCACGCCAGCGCGGAGGCGCCACTGCCGTTGAAGACCACCTTGCAGCGGGACAGGTCCTTCCCCGTGACCTTCAAGGCGTTGGTGAGGGCCGCCAGCAGCACAATCGCGGTGCCGTGCTGGTCGTCGTGGAACACCGGGATGCCCAGGTCCTGCAGGCGCTCCTCCACCTCGAAGCAGCGCGGCGCGGCAATGTCCTCCAGGTTGATGCCGCCAAACACCGGCGCAAGCAGACGCACGGTGCGGACGATCTCGTCGGTGTCCTGCGTGGCCAGGCAGATGGGGAACGCGTCGACGCCGGCGAACTCCTTGAAGATGATCGCCTTGCCTTCCATCACGGGGATGGCAGCCTCCGGGCCCAGGTTGCCCAGGCCCAGGATGGCGGAGCCGTCGGAGACCACCGCCACCGTGTTGTGCTTCAACGTCAGGTTCCGGGCGCGCGCGGGGTCCCGGGCAATCTCACGACACACCGCCGCCACGCCCGGTGTGTACGCCAGGCTGAGGTCGCGACGGGACGCGAGCGGGACGCGGGACTGGATGCTCAGCTTGCCGTGGGTGCGTGCATGCAACTCCACGGAATCACGGTCGAAGTCATGCATGGGGCGGCGCGTATAGCGCATGGCAGCGGGAGTGAAAAAGCTGTGGCCAACGGCGGTGTGTGGAATCAGCGAGTGCCGCGCTCAGATCGTCGTCATGGGTTGCGACGTGGCGCGTCATCGCAATCTAACGGTGGGAGGAGAGGCGGGCCGACGTCGACGCATGACGTCGGGTGGGGAGCCGTGCAGGGAAATACCGCACCTCGTCCGGACGTTTCACGGAGCACAGGAGGGATGTCCCATGCCCGTTGGCCAGACCATCATCCTGGACGAGGAGACCGCGCCACCCGCCGAGCTCATGGGAGGCATGTACTTGACGAACCGCACCTTCGACATGGCGGAGGGGGCCCTTCTGGATGACCTCCACGACGAGGAATCCGTCGCTGCCACGCCCATCCTGGACGCGTGGTTCTAGGTCCCCGCACGTCGAGTTGCCGCGGGAGACATGCTCCGCGCCGGCCTCGAGCACCACCCAGACAATGCCGTGGTGACTTGGGCTGCGTCAGAAACAGTCTGCGCTTGTCGGCGAGGCGGGCGAACACCTAAGCGGCTGCGTCAGAACAAGTTGGCCAATTCGGTCCGATGCCCTCGAACACCTAACCCCCCACGTTCAAGCCGTTCTGCGCGCTCGCCCCCCTTCCCCAGAACCGATTTTCCGTCGTCACCGAGCCGGGGAAGGGGGGCACTCGGTCAACGGGTGACCTCTCTTCCGACGACAAATCGCGTTGGCC
>JBFMGU010000249.1:0-15830 GCA_040752415.1 Myxococcota bacterium | reverse complement strand
AGCTGGCGCGGGGGATGCTGCGGGTGCGGTGGGCACGGGAGCCGCGGTTTGGAGCGGCGGCGTGGCGTCAACCGGCGCGGCCGACACCGCATTCAGCGCGGCATTCAGTTGCGCGGGGGTCAGCTTGAATTCCAGCGGTCGCACGGCGTCACCGGCACGCGCCAGCGGCACGCCGCCCGGGTTGCGCGCCTCCAGCACCAGGTCCAACGAGCCCACGCGCGCCGCCTGCTGCCAGAAGTCGCGGTTGCCCACCACGCCCTGCGCGCCGCGCTCCACCAGCGGCAACGTGAAGCTCTGGTACGTCACGCTCCCCGACGTGCGCACGAACACCACCACCGAGGACACCTTCTCCGCGCGTGCAATGATCGGGACGCTCAGCGTCGCGCCGTCGAGCGAGGGCGGCCCCAGCATCACGCCCTTCTGCTGCTGGTAGAGCGTGGCGCGGGACTGGAAGGCGGCGCGCAGGTCGGGAGAGCTCTCGTACTTGTCGGGTTGGTAGAGCGGGCGGAGCTCCAGCAGCGCGTCAAAGGCGCGGTTGGCGTCGTCGGTCCGACCCAGCGCGTGGAACGAGGCGCCGCGGTACCAGTACATGTCCACCACGTCCTCTTCCGTCTTGGACGGGCTGCGCTCCGCGCGCTCCAGCTTGCTCAGTGCCTGGCGGAACTCCCCGCGGGCGAAGGCTTCCTTGGCGGCGTCCACGTCGGGATGCGCGTGCAGCAGCGGCGCGGCGAGAACACACGCCAGCGCGCACAGCCAGGCAAGGGAGGTGTTGGGACGCAAGGTCACGGGGAGCTCAGGACGACACCGTCTTTAGCAGCCCACCCCGGTGTGAGGGCAACAAGCTCCCCGCCGGGGTGGGTCGCCCGTGGTAGCTTGTGCCGCATGGGGCGCGGGCTGGGATTGGCCATCACGTTGTTGCTGGCGGCGTGCCTGCCACCGGTGCCCGCCACCCGCTGCGCCACCGACGACGACTGCGCCACCCGCAACACCTGCCTCGACGGATACTGCCAGGAGTCCGTCGCCACCAGCGCTTCATCCACCGGCGGCGTGGTGCCCTCGTCCTCCGCGTCCTCGGCGGCCGCGTCCTCGTCGTCGGTCAACTCGCTCGCTGCGGCAGCCGCGGCCCTGGTCACCAACGCCGTCAACAGCGCGCTCAATGCCTCCAGCAGCTCCAGCGGTGCAACCACGAGCGCGGCGGTGGGAACCTCGTCGTCATCCAGCGGCGTGACGTCGACGGGTGGCCTCACCAGCTCCTCGTCGTCGTCCACCGGCGCCGCGTCCAGCCTTTCCTCCACGTCGGTGGGCACGGGCAACAGCTCGTCCAGCTCTGGAGCGTTCGGCGTGTCGTCGTCCTCCTCGTCGGGGGTGGTCGCGTCGTCCTCGTCCGGGGCGTCGTCCTCGTCGTCGAACGTGGGCGCGTCCAGTTCCTCGTCGTCCAGCGGCGGGACCGGCGTGGGGGTCAGCTGCGAGACCTACTGCAACACCGTCATGACCCGCTGCACCGGCCCGGAGGCGCAATTTCCCGACGAGGGAAGCTGCAACATCCACTGCCAGGTCATGGCCTCGTCGTCCAACACGTTCCCGCCCTCGGGGAACACCGCGTCGTGCCGTCACTACTGGGCCAGCTACAACCAGTGTGCTCAGGCGGGTCCCAGCGGTGGCGGCGTGTGTGAGGACGTGGACGGCCAGGGCGCATGCGAGCACTACTGCGACATGGCGCTGACCTGGTGCGGCGGCGCCACCACGCTCTTCAACAGCCGCGCGGAGTGCCTTGCCGAGTGCGCCAACCTGCTCTTCCAGGGCGGCCCCCTCGACCAGACCCGCGACTCCATCTCCTGCCGCTCGAACCACCTGGTGATGGCCCAGGCGGACTCGTTCCTGTGCTCCGGCGCCGCGCCCGTCTCGGACGTCTGCTACGACACGCCCGAGCGCGTGGTGGCCGGTTGCGGGGGAGAGGCCTACGCGTCGCGTGCGGGCGACGTGGTGGTGGAGCGCACGGGCATGGACCTGTTGCCCCGGTGCCTGAAGGTCCGCGTGGGCAGCACGGTGACCGTTCCCTCGTCGGAGGTGCACCCCACCATGGGCACGCAGGAGGGCGGCAACCCATTCTACACGCCGGGAGCGCCGCCCTTCGAGCCGTGGAGCGGCGTGTTCTCGTTGGAGGGCGTCTACACCGTGTACTGCGGCGCGCACGGCGACTTCGACGGCGCCGGCGAGGCCATGGCCATCTGGGTGGTGCCCGAGGACACCCCGTAGACGCAGCTGGGTTGTGGGGCAATTCCCGCAAAGAAGTCAGGAGCTGATCCAGCGACGACGACGGGGCAGCACCTTCTGACTCCTGACTCCTGACTTCTGACTTCCTTCCCTGGGCCCATCCAACCGCCCTTCAGTTCTTCTTGTTGAGCAAGGCGGCAAAGGGGTTGTTGAACGGCGCGCTAGGCTTGTTGTCGCCGCGCGGCGCACCGCCACCACGGCTCGGCCCCGACGACGACGGACCCCGACCGCTCCCAGTGCTCCCCGCGCCCGCCGGACCGCTGCGCACGGGCTGCTCACCGGTGCGACAGGTCAACGCAATGCGCTTGCGCACCAGGTCCACCTCGAGAACCTTCACCTTCAGCTTCTGGCCCACCTTCACCACTTCGTTGGGGTCCTTCACGAAGCGGTCGGCCAGCTGGCTCACGTGGACCAGGCCGTCCTGGTGCACGCCCACGTCGACAAACGCGCCAAACGCGGTGACGTTGGTGACCACGCCCTCCAGCCACATGCCGCCCTTGAGGTCCTCCATGGTGCGCACGTCGTCGCGGAACGCGGGCGGCTCGAAGGTCTGGCGCGGGTCGCGACCGGGCTTCTTGAGCTCCTCCAGGATGTCCTTCAGTGTCGGCTCGCCCAGTCCCTCGGCCACGTACTTGCGCCAGTCGACCTGGCCCACCAGCTTGGCGTTGCCCACCAGCTCACCCACCGCCACGCCCAGGTCCGCCGCCATCTTCTCCACGACGGGATAACGCTCCGGGTGCACCGCGGAAGCATCCAGCGGGTGACCGCCCGCGCGGATGCGGAGGAAGCCGGCGCACTGCTCGAACGTCTTGGGACCCAGCCCCGTGACGGTGAGCAGCTCCTTGCGCGCCTGGAACACGCCCTTCTGCTCGCGGTGCTGCACAATGCGCTTGCCCAGCGAGGGACCAATGCCCGCCACGTAGCCCAGCAGCGACGCGCTGGCGGTGTTGAGATCCACGCCCACCTGGTTCACGCAGCTCTCCACCACCTCGTCGAGCTTCTTGCTGAGCAGCGACTGGAACACGTCATGCTGGTACTGCCCCACGCCAATGCTCTTGGGGTCCACCTTCACCAGCTCCGCCAGCGGATCCTGCAGGCGACGCGCAATGGAGATGGCGCCGCGCACGGTGAGGTCCAGGTCGGGGAACTCCTCGCGGGCCACGTCGGAGGCGCTGTAGACGGAGGCGCCGGCCTCGTTCACCAGCACGGGGAAGATGCCCTTCTGCTCCGCCTTCTGCAGCACCTCGCGCACAAAGCTCTCCGTCTCGCGCCCGTGCGTCCCGTTGCCCACCGCCACCGCCACCGGCTTGTGACGCGTGAGGAGGTCCATCATCACCTTGCGGCTCTTGTCCAGCGCGCCCTCACCCTGCACCAGGTAGATGACGGTGTGCTCGAGGAGACGGCCCGTCTGGTCAATGGCCACCACCTTGCAGCCGGTGCGCTGTCCCGGGTCAATGCCAATCACCGCGCGGCTGCCCAGCGGCGGAGCCAGCAACAACGCGCGCAGGTTGCTCGCAAAGACGTCGACCGCTTCCTTGTCGGCGCGCATCTTGAGGTCCACGCGCACCTCGGTCTCCACGGAAGGCGCCAGCAGCCGCTTCCACGCGTCCTTGCACGCCAGCTCCATCTCGGCGGCCCACGGGCTCCCCGGCACGTACTTCATCTGGCGACACAGCTCGCGCAGCGCCTTCTCCTCATCCACCTCGATGCGCGCGCGCAGCACCGTCTCGATCTCGCCACGACGGATGGCCAGGAAGCGGTGGCTGGGGATGCTGCGGCAGGGCTCGCGGAAGGTGTAATACATCTCGAACTTCGTCGGCTGGCTCACCTCCGGCGCCTTCTCCACGACGAGGTCACCCTCATCCATGAACATCTTGCGCGCGTAGGCGCGGACCTCCGCCGTCTCACTGCACAGCTCCGCCACGATGTCCCGCGCACCCTGCAGCGCGTCCTTGGCGTTGGCCACGCCCGCCTCCGCGTTGATGAACTTCGCGGCTTCCTCCTCGGGCTTGCCGTCGGAGGGCTGGGCCAGGATGCGCTGCGCCAGCGGCTCCAGTCCGCGCTCCTTGGCAATCATGGCGCGCGTGCGACGCTTGGGCTTGTAGGGCAGGTACAGGTCCTCCAGCTCCGTCTTGGTGGTGGCGCCGAGGATCTTCTTGCGCAGCTCGTCGGTGAGCTTTCCCTGCTTGCCAATCTCGTCGAGGATGCTGCTGCGACGGCTCTCCATCTCCAGCAGGTAGGCGTGCTTCTCTGCCACGTCGCGGATCTGCACCTCATCCAGCCCACCGGTGGCCTCCTTGCGGTAGCGCGCAATGAAGGGAACCGTGGCGCCGCCTTGCAGCAGCTCCACCACGGAGGCCACGCCGCGTTCTGGGAGGCTCAGCGCGGCGGAGATGGCGGGGATCACGTTGGGAACGGAAGCGTTGGCAGTGGTCATGTGCTGGGTTTCCACGCGTTGTGGGGCGCGGCTTCCACAACAATTGGCACGGTCATGTCAAGCGTGGGCGGTGTCGGATGCGGCGCGGGCGGCGGCGGGACCATAGCGGTTGGGGACCTCTCCACCCGACGACACAAGCGGTCAGTCGCCACCCTGGATTTCCACGTTCACGTTGTTGTCGCCATTCCCCGCCGCGTGCGACCACCGATCCCGGATCCACCCAAGGGAGCTCGTCCGTGGTCAGGGGCATGTGCGCCTGGCGCTCCGCCATGCGATAGAGCCTCGCGAAACCGTTGCCAGGAGCGGGGTGAGTCATGAACGTGGAGCTGCCGCAGGACGCCAACCTCTGTCGCTACTACCTGACGCAGCGCCTTGCGGAGGGGCGCGGGGATGCGCGCGCGGTGCTGCTCGCGGACCATCAGTTCAACTACCGTGACGTCGACACTTTGGCTGCACGCGCCGCGAACCTGTTCGAGAGCCGGGGTGTCCTGCAGGAGCAGCGCGTGCTCATCATGGCGCGCGACGGCATCGAGTTCGTCTCCGCGTTCTTCGGCACGCTGCGCATGGGCGCGGTGGTGGCCATGGTCAACCCGGACATCAAGCCCGACGAGGTCCCGCACTACCTCGAGTACACCCGTGCGCGTGTCCTCGTGGCGGACGCCTCCATGGTGCCCACGCTCTCGACGATCAAGCGCCCGCGTGGCCTGGGCAGCATCTTCATCACCGGCGGGGACCCCGGCCCGTTCGAGCGCTGGGACGACGCGCTCCAGAAGGCCGCCCCCACGTACGAGCCAGTGCCCGTCCACCCTGACGACCCCGCCATCTGGCTCTTCACCTCCGGCTCCACGGGGCTCAGCAAGGCGGTGGTGCACCGCGCCTTTGATTTCATTTTCAACACGGAGGTCTTCGCCAAGCGCACCATCGGCTACCGCCCTGACGACGTCACCGTGAGCGTTCCTCGCCTCTTCTTCGGCTACGCCACGGGCACCAACCTCATGTTCCCCTTCGCGCACGGCGCGGCGGCGGCGTTGTTCCCGGAGCGGGCCACGGCCAAGAGCGTGTTGGAGGCGTGCGCGCGCCACAAGGCCACGGTGCTCACCGGTGTGCCGACGATGATGGCCAGCATGCTCGCCCACGCCGACGAGAACCCGGGTGCGCTGGACGCGCTGAAGAGCGTGCGTTTCATGTTCAGCGCGGGAGAGGCGCTGCCCAAGGAGCTGTATGACCGCTGGAAGGCGCGCACCGGCGTGGAGGTCTACGACGGCATTGGCAGCGCGGAGATGTTCCACATCTACATCAGCAACCGTCCCGGTGACGTGCGCGCGGGCACGTTGGGTCGGCTGGTGGACGGCTATGAGGTCCGCCTCGTCGACGACGAGGGCAGGGACGTCCCCACCGGCGAGATCGGCACGCTGCACGTCAAGGGCAAGAGCATCGGGCTCTGCTACTGGCAGGACCGCGAGAAGAGCTACCACACGTTCCGCGGTGAGACGTGCGTGACGGCGGACAAGTTCAGTCGTGACGAGCAGGGCTACTTCACCTACCACGGCCGCTCCGACGATCTCCTCAAGGTGGGTGGCCGCTGGGTGGCGCCGCTGGAGGTGGAGAACGCGCTGCTGAGCCATCCCGCCGTCGAGTCGTGCTGCGTGGTGGGCATGCGCGACGCCGAGGGACTGGAGAAGCCGCTCGCGTTCATCGTCGTGCGCGCGGGTCACACCGCGGGGGACGCCCTGGCCGACCAGCTCAAGGCGCACACCAAGGACCGCCTGCAGCCCTACAAGTACCCGCGTGAGATCCGCTTCGTTCCCTCGCTGCCCAAGAACGACCGCGGCAAGGTGGACCGCAAGGCCCTGCGCGCCCAGGTTTCCTGAAGGGGCCTCTGGTCAGTCGGGAAATCCAAAAGGAAGTCAGAAGGCGGCTCCCGCGACGACGACGGGCCAGCACCTTCTGACTTCTGTATTCTGACTTCTGGCTTCCTTTTCGGATTTCCCCGCCCGACGCTTACTTCCCCACGTACCGCACCGCCACCGCACGCATCACCATGATCCTGCGCGGGGGCGTGGGGCCGTTCACGGCGTCGGCGGTGCGGTGCAGCGCGGCGGGGTTGCCGGAGAGCACGCTCACCATGCTGCCCAGGAGGACCAGCGGCACGGTCATGGCGTCGGAGAGCGGAAGCTTGCGCGGCTCCTCCACCAGGCGCACCTCGGTCAGCGCGTCGGCGCCCAGCGCGCGGGCCTTGCGACGCAGCGCCTCCATGGCCGCCGCCGGGTTCTTCTCGTCCACCACTTCCTCGCTGAGCTCGGCCAGGACCTGCACCGGGCGCTTGGGCGCGCTGCCCGGCTCGTACACCGCCATGCGACCCGGCTTCGCCATCGCCGTCTGGGGCGCACACGTCATCCCGCTCAACAGGCTTGCTCCCGCCACCAGTGCCATCACCGCCCAGCGCATGACTTGCCTCCACCTCAACACCACGCTGGTCATGAGCATCACCCGTGCCACCGGGACCAAACGCCAGAACTCCGCGTCCTGACGGCCAGTGTGCGGCGATCACGCCCCGCGAAACACGCGCGGGCAGGGCAGCGGTGCCCCGGTGGTGTGTTCGGTGTGCACGCCGTGTGGTGTTCCCACGGTGATCCGGAGCACGGGTCGCTGTAGGGTGCGCGCGGGTGGGATCCCACGACGTTGGACACGGCCGCCAACACGCGCGCCGTGATGGATGGCACGGAGGAATGTCATGGCGGCCATGGTGTTGGACGGGAAGGCGGTGGCAGCAAAGGTCCGGGCGGAGGTGAAGGCGCGCGTGGACGCCATGCGGGCGCGCGGCGTGGTGCCCGGCCTGGGCGTGATCCTCGTGGGCGACGACCCGGCGAGCCACATCTACGTGCGCAACAAGGGCAAGGCCGCCGGTGAGGTGGGCATCGACGCGCGCGAGGCACGACTGCCCGCCACCGCCACCACCGCCGACGTCGTGGCTGCTGTCCGCGCCTACGCCAACGACGACACCATCGACGGAATCCTGGTGCAGATGCCGCTGCCTCCGCAGGTGGATGCCACGGTGGTCATCAACGCCATCCCCGCCAACAAGGACGTCGACGGATTCACCTTCGAGCAGCAGGGCCGCCTCTTCCGCGGTGAGCCCGCCCTCTGTCCCTGCACGCCGGCCGGTGTCATGCGGCTCTTGCGCGAGGCGGGCGTGAAGCTGGAGGGCGCGGAGGCCGTGGTGGTGGGGCGCAGCCTGCTCGTCGGGAAACCGGTGGGAGCGCTGCTCCTGGGCGCCAACGCCACGGTCTCCACCTGCCACTCGCGCACCCGCGACCTGGCCGGTCACGTGGCCCGCGCCGACGTGGTGGTGGCGGCCATCGGTCGCACCGAGCTCATCAAGGGCGCGTGGATCAAGCCCGGTGCCGCCGTCATCGACGTGGGAATCAACCGCCAGCCCGACGGGAAGATCAAAGGCGACGTGGAATACGCCCCCGCCGCGGAGCGCGCCGCGGTGATCACGCCGGTGCCCGGTGGCGTGGGGCCCATGACCATTGCGTTCCTGCTGCACAACACCGCGGAGGCGGCGGAGGCGCGTCGGGAAGGGCGCGCGCCGCAGACCCGCATGTAGGCTGCGCTGCCCCAGCCGCCGTCATCGCATCACATCTCCCGTGATGATGGGAGCATTTCAGCCCGGTCTGACGCGGTGATCCGCATGCGTTCACGATCCAGACGTGTATACTCTCGACGTGAAGGTGTCGCCGCGCGGCGCTGCATGCCGCAACGCCCGGGCGGTGAGGGATGGGCGGTGTGGTCGTCGTTGCTGACGGAGGCGCGACGACGGAGGCGGTGCGGATGGTTTCGGTTCTCCACGAGGCTCTGGACAACCTGGCCCTGGTGCTCGCCGACCGCACGCAGCTGCTGCCCATGCAGTGGGTGCCCCCGCCGGAGATCGACACGCGGCTCCCCCTCGGCGAGGTGCTCCCGGAGCCCAATCGCATGGGCGTGGTGTGGCCCAAGCGCGCGTGCACCATTGACGTCGTGGCGCCCACCACGTTCCTGCCCTCTCCCAATGACCGCCTGCGACTGCGCTGGTGGCCCACGTCGGAGGAGCAGCGTCGCGGCACGCTGGTGATTGCGCCGCCGTGGAAGGTCACCAGCTTCACCGGCTTCCTGCCGCTGGTGCGCGCGCTCAACCGCATGGGCCTGGACGTCGTGGGCTACCCCACGCCCTATCACTTCGAGCGCACGCCGCCGGGCGCCTTGTCCGGTGAGCTGTTCGCCACCTGGGACATGCCGCGCACCGGCTGGGCCATCCGCGCCGCCGCCTTGGAGCTGTGCGCGCTCGTCGAGAGCCTGCAGCCGCGGGGGCCGGTGGTGCTCTTGGGCACCAGCCTGGGGGGCTTCCTGAGCGCCATGATGAGCGTGGTGGCGCCGTTCTACCCGCGTCGCGCGTTCCAGGTGTCACGCATGGTGCTGGTGGTGCCGCCAGCGTCGTTCCTGGACACGTTTGCCAAGACCGCCATCGGGGAGCGCTACCGCAGGCTGCTCAGCCTCGCCGGGGGCACCGTGCCGGAATACAGCTACCTGGAGCAGCTGGCGGTGCCCTTCAGTCCGGGCATGTTCCCGTCGGTGGTGGCGGGGGAGAACATCCTCATCGTCGCCGGCAAGCACGACAAGATGGTGCCGGTGGAGAGCAGCCAGGCGCTGGCGGAGGGCCTCAAGGCGCGCTTCCGCATCTACGACGTGGGCCACGTCAGCGGGCTGTGCTTCAGCTTCCGCCTGTGGATGGATGTGCTGTCGTTCCTGGAGGAGATGCCGCTGGCGCAGGCGCGCGCGGAAGAGCACCAGGAGCGCGCCCACGACGGCGTCACCGTCCGCTGAGTCACATGTACAAGCCGCCGTTCACTGCCAGGCACTGGCCGGTGATGTAGCGCGCACCGTCGGAGCAGAGGAACGCCACCGCGGGGGCCACGTCCTCCGGCTTGCCCAGCTCACCCAGCGGGATGGTGGCCTGCGCGGCCTGCTTGAGGTGCTCCGGCAGTGCGGCGGTCATGTCCGTCTCGATGAAGCCCGGCGCCACCGCGTTCACCGTCACGTTGCGGCTGGCCAGCTCGCGCGCCAGCGTGGTGGTGATGCCCAGGATGCCCGCCTTGGTGGCGGCGTAGGCCACCTGGCCCGCGTTCCCCGTCTGCCCCACGATGCTGCTGACGTTGATGATGCGGCCCCACCGTGCCTTGGTCATGTACTTGGCCACCGCCCGGCAGCAGTAGAACGCGCCGCTCAGGTTGGTCTTGATGGTGGCGTCCCAGTCCTCGTCCTTGAAGCGCAACAGCAGCATGTCCCGCGCGATGCCGGCGTTGTTGACCAGGATGTCGATCTTGCCGCCGCACGCCTCGGCGATCTCCTTCACCGCGGCGGTGACCTCGGCGCTGTTGCTGACGTCAAAGCGCTTGATCATCGGCTCGGGCCCGCCGGCGGCGGCGCACAGCTTGACGGTCTCCTGCGCGGCGGCCTCATTCCCCTGGTAGTTCACCACCACCTTGGCGCCCTGGCGCGCCAGCTCCACCGCAATGGCGCGACCAATGCCGCGGGACGCCCCCGTCACCAATGCAACCTTGTCCTTGAGCAACATGGCAGTTGTCCTTTCCGAGCGCGGTCACGCCTTGAGCGCGGCCACCGCGGCATTCAGTGAGTTCACATCCTCGACGTTGAGCAGCTTGCTGTCCTTCTGGATGCGCTTGACCATGCCGGTCAGCACCTTGCCTGGCCCCAGCTCCACGAAGGTGTCCACGCCCAGCGCGCTCAGCGCGGCCACGCACTCCGTGAAGCGCACGCTCTTGACCACCTGGTCAACCAGCAGCGCGCGGGCCTTCTCGCCGTCCTGGTTGGGCGCGGCCTCCACGTTGCTGACGCACGGCACCTTCAGCGCGGAGAACGTGGCCTTCTTCAGCACCTCGGTGAGACGCGGCTGCACCGGCTTCATGAGCGCGCAATGGAAGGGGGCGCTCACCGGGAGCGGCATGACGCGCTTGGCGCCCTTGGCCTTGAGCTCGGCGCCCGCCTTCTCCACGCCCGCCTTGTGGCCGGCAATCACGGTCTGGTCGGGGCCGTTGTAGTTGGCCACCTCCACCAGCTCCTTGGCGTCGGGGTTGCTCAGCGCGGCGCAGATCTCCTGGATGCGCGCCGCCTCCATGCCCAGCACCGCGGCCATGGCGCCTTCGCCCTCCGGCACGGCCTCCTGCATGAACTGACCGCGGGCGTGGACGGACTTCACCGCGTCGGTGAGCGAGAGGCATCCCGTCGCCACCAGCGCGCTGTACTCGCCCAGGCTGTGACCGCAGACCGCCACCGCCTTGGCCCCCACCTCGGCCTCCAGCACGCGCCACGCGGCCACGCTCACCGTCAGGATGGCCGGCTGGGTGATCGCCGTGCGACGCAGCTCCGCCTCCGGTCCCTCAAAGCACAGCGTGGAGATCTTGAAGCCCAGCGCGTCGTCCGCCTGCTGGAAGACCTCACGGGCCAGCGCACTGTGCTCATACAGCGCCTTGCCCATCCCCACCGCCTGGGAACCCTGTCCCGGGAACAGGTACGCAACCCCGACCATGACCAGCACCTCCCGACGCAAATCCCAAAGAGCGCGTGCCGGTATCACCACCGATTTGTCACGGTCAATTCAGCCCGGATTTCCGCGGTGAATCTAATTCCGCCACGCCCGCCGGACCGCGGCGCGACCCGGTGCTGCGGCAGAGTGCCGCACGTCGTGGAGCGCGCGAGAGGAGTGGGTTGACCGCGCCGCTGGCGGTCCGCTACACCGCCGCGCGCCTGAACGGGCTGCCTGGAGGTCCAGACGGAACCGCAGCGTCGGAAGCAGATGATGCAGGCAGGTCGCGCCGCCAGCGCGGGCTACTTCATCATCATTGCCACGGCGATGGGACTTGGGGCCGGCTGGTGGGTGGACAAGCGGTTCGGAACGGCGCCGTGGGGGTTGTTGTTGGGCTTGTTGGTCGGCGTGGGCGCGGCCATCAAGGAGCTGGTCACCATCGCCCGCACCACCAAGCTGGGCAATTCCACCGACGAGAACACCAGGACCGACGAGAAAGAGCCACCTCCCGGATGATCACCATGTCCTCACCCAACGGACGCGCGCCATTCGTCCCCAAGAGCCAGGAAGAGCTCGACCAGGAAGCGGAAGACGCGCGCCTGGAGGCGGAAGAGCGCTTCCAGCGGGGTCAGAAGGACGCCTGGGCGCTGCTGCGCTGGACGGCGTTGGTGGCGGCGGTGGCCGTGGTGATCTCGGCGGTGGTGGCGCCGCGGCACTTTGCCGCAGGGATGGCCGCGGGCAGCGTGGTGATGCTGTTGAACCTGTGGGGCCTCAAGGTGCTCTTGGCGCGGATAGTCTTTGGTGACCCGCGCAAGGCCATCTTCGCCGTCATCCTGCCGTTGAAGTTCCTGGCGTTGGCGGTGGTGAGCGCGCTCATTGTGCGCACGTGGCCGGAGGTGGCGTTGGGCTTCGGGATTGGCCTGTCCATCCCGGCGGTGAGTGGAATCGTCTACAGCGTGGTTTCGCGCAAGCGGTCGTGACGACGGAATCTTGGCATTTGTTGTGAGGAGATAGGACCCATGGATCACCACACCACATGGTGGAGCTTCCTGCCGCTCTACCAGTCCGTGCAGGAATACCTGAACCACTACAAGCCGCTGGTGGGCCCGCAGCACTTCCTGGTGCACCACGTCTTCACCACAGCGGTGGTGGTGATCCTGCTGTTCATCATGGCGCTGATGGTGCGCGGTCACTTCTCCAACACCAATCAGGCCGTGGTGCCGCCGAGCCGCTTTGGCATCGTGGCGCTTTTCGAGATGGTGGTGGAGCTGGTGATGGGGATGATGTCCAACATCATGGGCCCCAAGAACGCGCGTCGCTACTTCCCGCTGATTGGCAGCCTGGCGTTGTACATCTTCTTCAGCAACCTCATTGGCCTCATCCCGGGCATGGCGCCCCCGACGGACAACCTCAACACCACCGCCGGCTGCGGCATCGTGGTGTTCCTGTATTACAACTACCAGGGTCTGCGGACGCACGGTTTCGGGCACATTGCGCACATGGCCAATCCCGTCGGTGCGTGGTGGGGCTGGTTCCTGGCGCCGCTGATGTTCCCCATCGAGCTCGTGGGCCACTTCGCGCGGCCGCTGAGCCTGTCACTGCGTCTGATGGGCAACATGATCGGCGACCACGCCGTGCTCTTCAGCTTCGCGGGCCTGGTGCCCATCCTGGTGCCGCTGCCGTTCTACGCGCTGGGGTTCCTGGTCTGCATCATCCAGACCGCCGTGTTCTGCATCCTCTCGACGGTGTACATCGCGCTGGCGGTGCAGGGCCACGAGGAGCACGAGGAGCACGGCCACGGCGAGGCGCACGGTCACGGCAAGCCGGCGCACGCGCACTGATCTTCACCTCTTCAACAACCTCCAGGAGGGTGGGAGCGGGTCTGACGGCACGGGCGGCGTAGAGAGAGAGAGTGGGAAAACGCCGGCACACCAGGTCCATCTTCACGGAGCAACACCGCCCTGCGGGGCATTTTCGGAGTGAACCATGAAGCGCATTGTTTCCTTTGCAACGTTCCTGCTGACCACGTTGGTGACGTCGGCGGCTTTCGCCCAGGGCTGGGGTGGCCAGGGCGGCGGCGGCTCTTCCGACAAGGCGTGGTACGCGTTTGCGGCGGCGCTGGCCATTGGCCTGCCCGCCCTCGGCGGCGCGCTCGGTCAGGCGCGTGCGTCCGCGGCGGCCCTGGAGTCCATTGGCCGCAACCCCAACGCGGCGGACAAGATCTTCACGCCCATGCTGCTCGGCCTGGCGCTCATCGAGTCCCTGGTGATCTACGGGCTCATCATCGCCATCCTGCTGCAGAACCGCCTGTGATCCGCACTCCCGCACAGAGGCGCTGAGCCTCCGCGCGAAGGTGCATCACGCTGCAACGCCCGCTTCCGTCGTCACGGGGGCGGGCGTTGTTGCTTTCAGCTGGGCCGCGTCTCGTCACAGACGGAAATGTCCCCGCCACCGGGTTGACGCGGTGCCGCGCGGCGACCAGGCAGCGGTCCCCAAAACCGACGAGTCCACCGGGAGGTCACGCGGAGCCACCAACACCTGTGGCGCGGACATTCTTGTCGGTGACGACGTCGCGGCGAGGCCAGGGAAGCGCAACGGACGGCGCAAGCCCCGCGGTGTGGGAATCACTTCACAACGGTGGAAGGAAGAGCCCGCGGCTGAGGAAGAGCGCGGAGCGGGTCACGCACGGTGCGTGAGGTTCAGCCGGCGGCCTTCTCCAGAGCCTCCGCCTCCTGGGCGCGCTTCTGGCTCTCCGCCTTGTTCTTGTTGAGCTCGTACGCCTTGGCGGCGCGCTTGAGGGCGCGCACCACGTAGCGCGGCTCCGCATTGCGCTTCTTGTACAGTTCCACGGACTTGTCACACATCTGCGAGGCGTAGTTGAAGTCCTTCTGCTCGATGTACGCGCCGCACATGAAGTACCAGGGGTCGCCGTTGTCGGGCTGCAGCGTGGTCACCTTCTCAAAGAGCTGGCCCGCCTCCTCCCACTTCTTCTTCTCGACGAGCAGTCGCGCGGTGCCAATGATGGCGCGCACGTTGTTCTCGTCCTTGTCCAGCGCCTGCTTGTAGGCGGCGGCGGCCTCTTCCACCTTGCCGCGCGCCTGGTGCGCATCACCCAGGTGCGCGAAGTAGTGCGGGGTCTCGGTGAGCTTGGCCTTCTGGTAGGCCTGCACGCGGGCCAGCGCGGCGTCACCCTTGTCCATCTCGGAGAGCATGGAGGCGGGGATGAAGTAGTTGTTGGGGTTCGCGGGCTCCACCTTGATGGCCTCGTCAAAGGCCTTGGTGGCGTCGGCTTCCTTGCCCTTCAGCAGCAGGATCCGACCGCGCAGCAGGTGACCCGGACCATCCTTGGGCTGGCCCAGTGCCTTCTCCGCCGCGGAGAGCGCGCCGGCCTTGGCCAGCACTTCCGCGGCCACGTAGGAGGCGTAGGCCTTGTCGCCGGGGGAGAGCTCCGGCGGACCCTTGATGAGCTTCTCCACGTCCTTGAGGATCTTCTCCGGCGAAACGCCACCCAGCCCCTCGGCCAGCGCCTTGCCCAGGCGCGCACGCGTGTGGCTGCCGTTGATGTTCACCGCGCGGCTGAACTGCTGCTGCGCGTCAAAGTAGTTGCCCAGGCGGACCTCCGCCTCACCCAGCCAGGCCGGGAAGCGGGGGTTGCCGGCGCCCTTGTCGGAGGCCTGCTTGAACGCCTCCCGCGCCTCCTGCGTCCGACCCTGCTGCAAGAGCGCGTACCCCAGCGCGTGGAAGATGCGGGGGTCGCCCGCGCCGCGCTGGATGGTCTTCATCATGTACGCCTCGGCCTCCGCGGCCTTGCCCTCGCAGGCCATGCGGTAGCCCTCGGCGCTGTAGCGCTCCGCGCGCGCCACGTCGTCGCTGGCGGCCTCGTCCGTGTACTTGATGGCGTCTTCCTTGAAGCTCTCGTCGCCGTGGAAGCACCAGAGCAGCACGCTGGTCTCCGCCAGCAGGCTCACCACCCGGCCCTCGCTCTTGATGGCGGTGGCCGCCTTGAGCTTGCCGTGGGCTTCCTTCAGCTTCTCGTAGTCATCCTGGCGCTGGATGTCCCGGCTATCCTTCAGCGCCTCGAAGATGGCGCCCGCGCTCTTGGCGTAGACGTAGTACGCGCCGCCCGCGCCACCGAGCAGCGCCAGGAACACCACGAGCTGAAGCAACGCCTTGCCGGGGGACTCCCGGTGCTCGGGCGGTGGCGCGGTGGCCATCTGCTCCAGCTCGGCAAGCAGCTGGGTGTTCTTCTTGCCGCCGGTGCCGTTCTTCTTGTCCTTCTCGGCGGTGGAGGTCGAGGAGCTCTGGGGGTTGGCCAAGATGGCCTCCGCGTGTCTTTTTTGTGTTGCCCAGGGCGCACTTACGCGCGCCGCTGCGAGGGTCGCGGTAGGTACCCCCAAGCCGCAAACCATGTCAAGGCGGACGACGGGCGGACGTGCAGTTTCTCCCCGTCAATTCCAGGGGTTCTCACGTCATCAGGCTTTGGCTTGAGGAGGGATCCGCGGGGGAGGCGCGGCGCCGCGAGGGAGTGCTTGCTCG
>JBFMGU010000248.1:0-15912 GCA_040752415.1 Myxococcota bacterium | reverse complement strand
GCCCGCGGGCCCCGAGGCCGTGGAGGAGTGGCGCACCCGTCCCGACGCGCCCGACAGCAAGCCGCACCCCGACCGCGTGGGCAAGCTGCTGGAGCGCCCGGTGGAGACGTACGACGCCGACCAGCGCGCGATGGCACGTCGTGGCGCGTGGGTGATTGGTGAGCCGGCCATCGGTCCTGGCAGCGGCGCGGTGTCACGTCGACGTCAGCTGCTGAAGACGGTGCTGCCGGGCACGGTGCGACGTCGCGCGGCCATGGCGTTCCTGGCCACCACCGTGGCGTGTTACTTCGTGGCGGCGCGGCACGGACCCACCATTGCACGCGTGCTGGGCCCCTCGGCGAGCTTCTTCTTCTCCGGCGCGGCCGCCGCCCAGGCCACCGCGGGCAGCAAGGCCGTGGCCATCACGGTGCGGACCTCTCCACCCGGCGCCACGGTGACGCTGGATGGCAACGAGATTGGCGTCAGTCCCGTCACCGTGGAGAAGGAGCTGCCGCCGGGTGAGCACAAGGTGACGGCGGCCAAGGGCAAGAGCAGCAAGGACACCACCATCACGCTGGCGGAGGACCAGGCCGCGGCGGTGGCGCTGTTGCAGCTGGAATCCGACGGAGAGGTGGACGTGCGCACGTCGGTGCCGGGTGCCAGGGTGTACCTGGACGGGATGCTGGTGGGTGAGGCGCCGCAGAAGCTCACCGTGCCGCGTGACCGCGCGCGCCACCTGGTGGTCCGCACCGACGACGCCGTGCTCACCGACCAGCGCCTCAAGCCCGACCGCCCCGGCAAGCTGGCCATCGAGGTGGGACAGGATCCGGGTGGCAACGCGAGCGTGGTGGTGCAGTCCGACCCGCCGGCGTGGCTGGCCCTGGGCGACAAGGACCTGGGGCGGACCACCGGCTCCACGCCGCTCAAGCTGCCCGCGGGCCGTCACCGCCTGGTGCTCAAGGTGCCGGCGCTGGGAATCGAGCGGGAGCTGAACGTGGAGGCGGGGGGGAGGCAGAAGAAGTACTTCATGGACTTGCACAACTGATCCCGCCGTCGCCATGCTCTGAGGCTCAATGACCCAGGCAGCCCCTCCACGCACCAAGATCAGCACGGACAACCTGACCCTGGGTGCGTCCACCACGCGCCTCAACACCGCGCGCTGCCGGGTCATGGTCTCCAGCGGCCCCGAGCGCGGGCTCACCATGTCCGTGGGACCGGAGCCGCTCATCGTCGGCACCGACGAGGGCTGCGACCTGGTGCTGCCCGACGCCACCGTGTCCCGTCGTCACGCCACCATCCGCCAGAGCGAGGCGGGCGCCACCGTGGAGGACATGGGCAGCACCAACGGCACCTTCTACGAGGGCAGCCGCATCCGTGAGATCACCGTCCCCTTTGGCGCCACCGTCACGCTGGGCAAGACGCAGCTGAAGATCGTGCCGGAGGAGGACGTCGTCGAGATGGGGCCGGCGCCCATGTCGCAGTTTGGCGGCATGTGCGGGGAGAACCGGCGCATGCGGGAGATCTTCGCGCTCCTGCAGGACATTGGCCCCACCGACACCACCGTGCTCATCGAGGGGGAGACCGGCACCGGCAAGGAGCTGGTGGCGCGCGCGCTGCACGAGCACTCCTGGCGACGTCAGAAGCCGCTGGTGGTCTTTGACTGCAGCGCGGTGCCCCGCGACCTGCTGGAGAGCGCGCTGTTCGGCCACGTGAAGGGCGCGTTCACCGGCGCGGCGGGGCCGCGACAGGGTGCGTTCCGTCGGGCGCACCACGGCACGCTGCTCCTGGACGAGATCGGCGAGCTGGCGCTGGAGCTGCAGCCCAAACTGCTGCGCGCGCTGGAGAGCCGCACGGTCCAGGCGGTGGGCCAGGACGACTACGAGAAGGTGGACGTGCGCGTCATTGCCGCCACCAACCGCCCGCTGAAGCAGGAGGTGCGCGCGGGACGTTTCCGCGAAGACCTCTACTACCGCCTGGCCGTGGTGAAGCTGGCGGTGCCCGCGCTGCGCGAACGCAACGACGACATCGAGCTGTTGGCGCAGCACTTCATCCAGAACGCGCTGGGTCGTCCGCGCCAGCTGGACCCCGCGGGCCTGGAGGTCCTGAGGCGCTACGCGTGGCCGGGGAACGTGCGCGAGCTGAAGAACCTCGTCGAGCGTGCGTTGCACCTGAGCCCGCCCACGGGGCCGCTGGACCTCAGCCGCTTCCTGGGTGCGCCCGAGGATGACCGTTCCAGCCCGCGCCTCACCGCCGTGGCCGACCGCGTGGAAGACGAGGTCACCGCGAAGATCGAGCGACCGCAGGTGGAGCCACCGCCCCCGCCCTCCACGCGACCCTGGGCGGAGATGCCCACGCCCTTCGAGCTGCCCTTCAAGGACGCCAAGGCCGCGGTGATGGATGCGTTTGAACGTCGCTACCTGCAGCAGCTCATTGAGCGACACCGTCACAACCTGAGCCGCGCCGCGCACGAAGCGCAGATGGACCGCAAGCACCTGCGTGAGCTGCTCAAGAAGTACGGCCTGTGGCGCGGTGGCGAGGAGTGACGCGCGGCTACCAGTTGCCCACGTCGTCGTCGTTGCCCGCGTAGGTGTCCGGCCCCGCCGAGTAGAGGTCGAAGCTGGCCGGGTTGTGCACGCCGGGATTCTCGTAACGCCAGGGTTGCTTCCACGGGTCCAGCGGCAAGCGCTCCAGGATGGGCCCCTGCGCACCCGGCAACGACAAGGTCAGCGCGGTGAGGCCTTCCGCGTTGCTGGGATAGCGCCCGGTGAGGAGCTTGTGGATCTCCACCGCCTTGGCCAGCTCCAGCGCCTGCGCGCGCGCCACCACCGTCTTGTCGCGGTCCAGCTGTTCCTGCTGCTCGACGCTGCGCCCGGCCTTCTCACCCGTGGCGCAACCCGCCAGCGCAACGAGCGCCACGCCGAGAGCCGCCCGGCCACGAACCTCCACCCGACGCACCCGCGATGTCATGCTCCACGCTCCCGCAGCATCATGCCGCAGAGGTCCCCCGCGTCACCACGATCCGAAACGCCGAGGTTGGGCGTCCACGCTGTTCACGAAGGACACGGGCATCCCGTGGGAGCGCGGAGGCGTCGTTCCGCATGGACGCCGTGAGGCGTGCGCGCGCGTGGGGCCGAACGTCTCGTGGAACGTGAGCCGGAGGGACATGCGTGCTCTCGTTCTCCAAGCGCGCGAAAGGCGACGGCGGGAATGACACCGAGTCTTATCCCGTTGTGGAGCCGGCGTTCGACCACGCGCACTGAGCGTCGTCCGAGCGCGAACGGGGGGACGGATGAAATCCATGCTGCTCGCCGTGAGCATCGCGGTGGTTGTGACGGTTGCCAGCACGCTGGCGTGGGCACAAAGCAAGGTGACGAGCCAAACTGAGGACCCTGGCCCCTGCGCCGGCGTGAGCTCCACAAACACCGACGGCTCTGGCTTGCGTGATTCGCTGGGTGCGAGCTCCTTCGACGACTGGGCGCTCAAAGGGACCACGACTCTGCCGGCGCCGACGACGAAACTGGACCGCGACCGGGATGGCGTGAGCAACGCGTGCGACAACTGTCCTTCCGATGCAAACGCCGACCAGCTGGACCGTGATTCCGACGGCGTGGGCAACGCCTGCGACAACTGTCCCTCCGTTCCCAATCCCGACCAGGCAGACACCGACGGCGACGGTGTGGGAGACGCCTGCGCGGTGGTGCCCGTGTTGTTGGCGCTGGACGAGGACGCCATCACGACCGGCGAGGAGCCCAACAACTTCTCCGAGGCCGACATCAACGAGACGTCCGCCGCCATTGGCGCCCGCGCGCCGCTGGCGAGATTCACCGGTGCCGCGGTGGGCACACGGCTCACGCTGTATTCCGGCCAGGTGGGTGACGAGGGGTTCTTTGCGCTGCCGGCGGCGCCCGCCAACTGGAGCGCAGCGGGCCCGACCAACGACGGACTGCGCAACTTCCTGGGGTGGCCCAGCCTGCCCTTCCCGCACGACGTGGGTGCCGGCCTGGGGACCCCTGACTCCCAGGGTGACCGGGAAGCGCTCCTGGACCATGTTGCAGGAGTGACGCCGCTCCGCGCGCGTGGCCTGCGCCTGCTGGTGGGAAAGCCCGTGTGCGCGGTGGTGTTCAAGAGCGACATCAGCATGAGCTACGGCTCACCGCTGGAGGGCAGCCTCAAGGGCGAGAACCGGGGCACCGTGGCGTTCCGCGTCCTGGGAGTGACCGCGCGCAGCGACGGGTCCTCGAACCTGTTGCCCGCCGTGCACGTGAAGATCCTCGACGCACGGACCGCGTGCAGCGGCGCCCTGAGGAAACTGAGCAATCCCCCGGCTCCCACTTCCTCGTCGGAGCCGTTCGACGTTCTTCCCTGAACCGCGGTTCTCAGCGCGCGGTTGACCGCCTTGACCGAGGGCTCTTCCGGCTGGTGCGGGCTCGGCGAGCGGACGCCTTGGGCTTCCGCGAGCGCTCTCGGGAAGGAGCAGCCTCGTACGCGGCACGCAGCGCACCAATGTCCAGCTTCTGCTGGCGCAGCATGACCTCGCAGACACGGATGGCTCTCTCACGGTCCGGGTCCGACATCATCTCGTCGAGCTCCGCGGGCACGATCTGCCAGGACAATCCGAACTTATCCCGGAGCCAGCCGCACATCTCGGGCTCACCGCCGCCCTTGAGCAGCGCTTTCCAGTAGCGGTCCAGCTCCGCTTGGTCCTCGCACAACACCACAAACGACACGGCGTGGTTGAAGGGATCGAGCGGCCCGGCCGAAATGGCCTGGAAGCGCTGCCCGAACAACCTGAAGTCCACAACCTTCACCGTGCCCGCCGGACCGCTGGGTGTATCCACCGGCAGCGACGTCACCCGGTCGACGGAGGAGTTGGGGAAGATGGACGCATAGAACCTGGCCGCCGCCTCAGCCTCCTTGGCGTACCACAGGTGCGGCATGACCTTCTGACGCAGCTTCACGGGCTTCCTCCTCGAGAAACCGTCCGGGACGGCAAGCCGCTTCCGTAGGCCACGGGGATGGCTGTGTTCAAGGTGAGGGCGGTCAGTTCCCCGGGAACGCCTGCGCCTCCTGGCGACGCGAGACCTCGTCGAGACCGGTGAGCACGTCGGTGGCCCAGTCGTACACGTCGTGGGCGCAGACGCGTTCATACAGGCGGCGCATGGCGTCCGCGCGCTGCTGCGGCGACATCCGCAAGGTCTCGACGATGAGCGCCGCCGTGGCCTCGATGTCATAGGGATTGACCAGGCACGCCTCCAGCAGCTCCCGCGCGGCACCGGTGAACTTGGAGAGCACCAGCGTGCCCGGCGTGCCGGCGTGCGCGGCAATGTACTCCTTGGCCACCAGGTTCATGCCGTCGTGCAGGGAGGTCACCATGCACACGTCCGCTCGACGGTACAGCGCGGCCAGCATCTCGCGGTCATGGTGCTCCGGCAGGTAGTGCACCGCGGTCCAGCGCTCCTGGCCCCCAAAACGCGAATTGATCTGACGCACCAGCGCCTGCACCTCGTCGGCAAGTGCGGCGTAACGCGGAATGGTGGTGCGCGAGGGCGCGCCAATCTGGACGAACGTGGCCTTGCCCCGCCACTCCGGGTACTGCTCCAAGAGCGACTCGAACGCGCGCAGCCGGTGCGGAATGCCCTTGGTGTAGTCGAGGCGGTCGACGCCGAGGAGCATCACCTGGCCGTGGGTGCGCGCCGCCAGCTCCGGGAACACCTTCTCGAATGGTTTCTCCGCCGCCGTCTGCTGGTACGCGTGCACGTCGATGCTGATGGGGAAGGGACGCACGTAGGTGGACTTCCGCCCGCGGATGGCGCGGTGGTTCTCGTAGTCAACAAGGCTCTCGATGCCGCGATCCACGGTGTCCAGGAAATTGTTGCAGTGCTGCTGGACGTGGAAGCCCATGAGGTCATTGCCCAGCATTCCGTGCAGCAGCTCCGCCATCCACGGCATCACGCCCATCACTTCACGGTTGGGCCACGGGATGTGCCAGAACTGCGCCATGAGCAGGTCGGGGCGACGGTTGCGCAACATCCGCTGCAGCAGGCCCAGGTGGTAGTCGTGGCTGAAGACCACCGCGGGCTCGTCGCCAATCTCCTCCAGCACGGCCTCGGAGAAGATGCGGTTGGCCTCGCGGTACATCACCCAGTCCGAGTGGCGGAACAGCGGCGCGGTGTACGCCAGGTGGCACAGCGGCCAGATGCCTTCATTGGCCAGCCCGTTGTAGTAGCCGGCCTCCACGTCGGGCGGGAGGCGCACGCGACGCAGACGGAAGCTGGGATTCTCCGGCGGCCACTCCAGTCCGTCGCGCGCGTCGGTGACGTCGAAATCCGCGTTGCCGCTGCCGTGCGCAATCCACACGCCGCGACACGCCTGCACAATGGGCAGCATGGCGGTGGTCAGGCCGCCCGCGGGCTGCTGGACCTTGAGCTTCCCGTTGGCACCGCGCTGGTGCACCACCGGTTCCCGGTTGGAAACCACGACGAGACGACGACCGGCGAAGCGTTCCCGCACCAACGCTTCCATCCGCTTCTGGGACAGGGGCACGCGTGCTTGTGTCATGACCACCTCCAACACGCGGGCCTTAGCGCACCATGGTCGCATCGGATGAGTTTCCGGACGTTGCCGCGGGCGTGGCCATGATTTCCCCGCTGCGCGTGTCGTGCCCGACGTGGGACAACGTCCACGCTTCGGAGGGAGCGCATGCGTGCGGATACCGCCACCTTCCTGGTGGCACTGGCGTTGCTGTTGTTGACGGCGCGGGTGCTGGGCGCGCTGGCGGTGCGGATTCGCCTTCCGGCCGTCGTGGGTGAGCTGATGGCGGGCGTGTTGTTGGGCCCCACCGTCCTGGGCCGCCTGCATCCCGACGTCATGCAGCTGTTCCACCACGACGCCCCTTCGCAGATGCACGGCGCGGTGACGCTGTTGGGCGGCGTGGCGCTGCTGACGGTGGCCGGTACCGACGTGGACCTGGCGGACCTTTCCCGTCGCTGGCGCACCGTGGCGTGGACCAGCACCACCGGGATGGCGCTTCCGCTGCTGGGTGGCGCGGCGTTGGGTTGGTGGCTGGCGGCAACGCGTGGAGGCACGGAGCAGGAGAAGCTCTTGCTGGCCGGGCTCGTGGGTGCGGCGCTGCTGGTGTCCGCCATCCCGGTGATTGCCAAGACGCTGCTGGACCTGGGGCTGCTGCGTTCCGAGTTTGGCGCAGTGGTGCTGGCCGCGGCGGTGGGCAATGACCTGGTGGCGTGGCTGCTGTTCTCCCTGGTGGCGGAGAGTGTCGACGGCGCCGCACATGGCTGGCGCGACGTGCTGACCTCCGCCGCGGGCCTGGTGGTGTTCACCGGCGGCGCGTTGTGGGCGGGTCACCGGCTGCTGCCCGGTCCGCTGGCGTGGTTGGAGTCTCGTCGTCTCACGGCGCCGGGACACGGGCTGGCGGCGGTGGTGGTGCTGGGCTGCCTGGGCGCGGGTGTGATGCAGCTTTTGGATGTGCACTACATCTTCGGCGCGTTTGTCGTCGGGTTGGCGCTGGGCCGGTCCCGCGCGGTGCCACACGAGACGCGCTCCCGGCTGCGCGAGGTGGTGCACAGCGTGATGGGCCCGTTGTTCTTTGCGTCGGTGGGGACGCGCGTGGATTTCCTGGCGGCGTTGGACCCGCTGCTGGTGGCGTTGGTGGTGGGCGTGGGTTGCGTGGTGAAGCTGGTGGGCTGCAGTGCCGCCGCGCGGGCCAGCGGTGCCGATGTGCGTGAAGCGTGGGCGGTGGGATTTGGCATGAACGCGCGCGGCGCCATGGGCATGGTGTTCGCCATGGCCGCATTGGAGGCCGGCCTGATTGACGAGCCGTTGTTCGTGGCGCTGTTGCTGATGGCGCTGGTGACGTCGTTGATGGCGGGACCGGCCATGGGCTGGCTGATGCGCGGCAACGTGCCGGTGGACCTGGTGGGCCTCATCTCCCGCGGCGCTTTCGTCCCACGGCTGCGCGGCGCCACACCCGAGCAGGCGGTGCGTCACATCACCGAGGAGCTGGCCGCCGGCACCCCGCTGGATCCGGGTGCGCTGGCCGACGAGATCATCGCCAGCCAGCCTCGCGATTTTGGCGCGCTCTCCGACGGAGTGGCGTTGGTGCATGCCCGCGTGGACGGCCTGTTCCGCCCCATGCTGGGACTGGGCGTCTCGACGCGGGGAATCGACTTCCAGGCGCCTGACGGCGTTCCCGCCGGACTGGTCTTCCTCCTGCTCCTGCCACGTCACTCCCCGCAGCGCGCGCTGGAGCTGCACTCCGCCATCGTGCGCTCCGTGGTGACGGCGCCGCAGCGTGAGGCGCTGCGTGGCGCAACCTCGCGGCAGCAGGTGGTGCAGCTCATGGGCACCCGGGAAGCCCGCAAGTCCGGCGCCCATCACATCCAGTGAGGGCGAGTTGAGGTCGTCAGAAGCCCACGCGCCACAGCGCAAAGGCGATGCCCACGAGCAGGATGACGGAGAAGCCCACCATTCCCACGGGCAGGAAGTGGAAGAAGCCGAAGGCCAGGGGTTGGCCCCGGTGGTCCTTGAGCTCGGCCCGTTCAGTCAACGCCTGCGCCATGGGCCCCGACGTGGCGGCAGTGAGGAACAGCGAGCTGCCCGCACACACGCTCAACGCCAATCCCACGTACACGGCGGGGCCATCCATGCGCTGGGCCAGGGACTCCGCCACGTCCAACAACGCCGCCATGCTGGGACCCGCGGAGAACAACCCGGTCAGGATGCCCGCCAGCACCAGGAACACGAGGAGCTGCGCCAGCGGCGGCGCGGGCAGCTCGGCCAGCATGGCGGCAACGTCCTTGAACATGCCGCTGCGTCGGACCGCGCCCACCATGACAAAGAGCGCGAGCAGGAAGAGCGCGGCCTCCACGTCCACCCGGCGACGCATCAGCACCTCACCCAGGGAGGGTCGCAGCAGCAGCGCCGTCCCCACGCCGAGCCAGCAGATGAGCTCCGGGGTCATGCCGCTCTCCCGGGGCAGCACGGTCCAGCCCACCAGCATCACCGCGAGCATGACCGCCGAGGGGGCGAGCACCCGCCAGTCCAGCCTCGTGTTGCGGTAGAGCGCCGACATCACCGCCACGCTGAGTCGGGAGGAAGCCTCACCGTGGCCCAGCGTGCGGTCCGGCCTCACCACGTAGAGCACCAGCAGCAGGAGGATCACCAGGGCCACCAACGTCGTGGGCAGCGCCAGCGAGAGATACGCGGTGAAGTCCATGCTGCCGCGGCCGAGGAGCAGGATGGCGGGGAAGTCGCCAATGGGCGTGGCCGCGCCGCCCAGGTTGCACGCCACCAGCAGCGCGCCCAGGCACCACGACGTGTAACGCTGGTCCACGCTCATGAGCTGCAGCAGGATGTGGAGGATGGGCAGCACCAGGATGAGCGCGGTGAGATTGTTGACCAGCCCACTCACCGCGTACATGCCCACGCAAAACGCCAGCAGCACCTTGCGCGGATTGGCACGACTCAGCCGCGTGCTTGCCACCGCGAGCAGACCAAAGAGCCGCGACTCCGCCATCATCTCCGAGAGCAGCCCCAGCCCCACGAGGATCACCAGCACGTCCCAGGGCACCTCCGCCAGGAGCGTCCCGGTGGTGGCCAGGCCCAGCAGCGAGGTGGCCAGGCACGCCAGCGCCGCACCCGCGTTCACGATCACGAGGCGCATCCGCGGCACCGCCGCCTGCAGCAGCAACGTCACGACGAGAATGGCGGTGAGGATGGCCTGGGGATGCATGGTTCAGAGCAGGTCCGTGAAGTCGTCGGAGGGAATCTCGAAGAGCCAGCGCGGGTAGACGTACATGGGCGCGCCCAACACGTCCCAGCCCACGATGGTGCGGAACTGCGTGCGCACATCCGCTCCCATGACACGCAACCAGGCGGGCATGACGTGTGTGGTGCGGCCGTGACGCCCGTAGAGGAAGGTCAGCAGCGCGCTGCGGCGGCCCGCCAGCACCTGGAAGTCGGCCAGACCCACGGGGCGCACGTCGTGGCCCAGGTTGGCAACCACCCGACGCCAGTCCACCTTCAACGGGCTCTCCGTCAGGATGGAGACGCGCACGCCGCCCAGCAACGGAAGCAGGGGATCCAGGAACGACGTCTCCAGGCCCACCACCAGGAGCTGCTCCACGCCACGGCAGCGCTCCACCACGCGCTCCGACACGGGAGCCAGCGGCGCCTCCCCGCGCAACCAGCGCGTGGCCACGAAATCCAGGACGGGGAACGTGCGACCCAGCTCGTCGCGGAGCGCCGCCACCATGGCCTGGCCACCCGCGGCCCCCAGCTGCGCGGTGAAGAGCCAGCTTGCGGTGCACATCCCCAGCTCGCCGGCGGCGAGACGGAAGGCCTGCTCCAGTCCGCCGGGCAGCGCGCTCATCCGTGCCGGCCTCCAGCAAGCTTGTCCAACAATGCGCCGATCATGGCGACCGTGGCCGCGTTGGCGAGCGCGTGCTGCGGTGGCCCGTCGGTGAGGCAATCCACCATGGCCTGGAATTCCGACGAGCCCTCCGGCGCCAGGCGTCTCAGCGGCGCAAGCGGAAGGCGCAGCGGAAAATGTCCCTGCGGGTTGTGCTCCAACAGGTCCGGCGGCAGCCGCATGGGCACCGGCGCGGAGGGAGCGTCGGGGTCCACCGCACCCACTCCCACGGCCTCGACGAGCAGGCCCAGCAGCGAGATGAGCACGTAGTTCGCGCCGCGGTGGTGGTGGGGACCCTCGTGGACCAGGCAACGCACCACGAAGGCGCGGTCCGCCGGGTCGGGGAGCCAGGGCGCCAGCACGGCCTGAAGCCGCTCAGGATGGATGGACGCCGCAATGGCACTCAGCGGGACGTGCGGCCGCTCCGACGAGGACGTGGTCATGCCCGGCGTTAGAGCACGGGCGTTTGTGGTTTCAAGAATTATCTGCGCTTGCAGTGGCGCTCGAGTTCGGATTGGCCCGCCGCATGAGCCACGGCGTCACCCGGCTCGCGCAGCGCGGTGTTGACACGGCACCAACATTTCCATATTACTGGAAATATGAAATCCACGGACGTGGTGACGGCGTTGTCGGCGCTGGCCCATGAGTCCCGGCTGGCCGTGTTCCGCCTCCTGGTGCGACGCGGCCCGCAGGGAATGGCGGCCGGTGAGATGGCGGAGCGCCTGGGCATTCCGCCCGCCACCATGTCCTTCCATCTCTCGCAGCTCTCGCATGCCGGGTTGGTGAGCTCACGTCGGGAAGGCAGGTCCATCATCTACTCCGCGGACTACCCGAGGATGGACGCGCTGGTGGGCTTCCTGATGGACAACTGCTGCGCGGAGCAGCCCGGGGAATGCTGCCCAACCCCCACGGAACGGACGAAGAAAGGCAAGGAGGAAAGACGATGAAGCGCTTCCACGTGCACGTGGCGGTGGAGAACCTCGACGACGCAGTGCGGTTCTACTCCGGGATGTTCGGCGTGGCGCCCACCGTGAAGAAGCCGGACTACGCCAAGTGGATGCTGGAGGATCCGCGCGTGAACTTCGCCATCTCGGCGCGCGGGCAGAAGGTGGGCGTGGATCACCTGGGCATCCAGGTGGAGAGCCGCGACGAGCTGCAGGAGGTGTACGGCCGCATGGCGTCGTCGGGGGAGCTGCTGGAGCAGGGCAACACCACCTGCTGCTACGCCCAGAGCGAGAAGGGCTGGGTGCATGATCCGGCGGGCCTGGCGTGGGAAGCGTTCCACACCGTGGGCGAGTCCACCGTGTACGGCGAGGCTTCACCGGAGAAGGCCGCGGCGTGCTGCGCGCCCACGGTGACCGTGAAGGGCGGCGTGCTCAACGCGCTCAAGGGCGCACGGTCGTGAGCAGCGTCTCCCTCTCCCTCACGCGACGCGTGGTGGCGGAGGGCACCGGAACCGCGTTGCTGCTGGCCACGGTGGTGGGCTCCGGCATCATGGGTGAGCGGCTCAGCGGCGGAAGCGTGGGCCTGGCGCTGCTCGCCAACACGCTGGCCACGGGTGCCGCCCTGGTGGCGTTGATCCTCACGTTCGGGCCCATCTCCGGGGCGCATTTCAATCCGGTGGTGACATTGTCCGCGGCGTGGGAGCGCGGTCTGCCGTGGCGCGAAGCACCCGTCTACATCGGCGCGCAGGTGCTGGGCGCCGTGCTGGGCGTGTTCGCCGCCCACGTCATGTTTGCCCTGCCGGTGGCGCAGGTGTCGCAGCATGTCCGGGAGGGTCGCGCGCAGATGTTCAGCGAGTGCGTGGCGACGTTCGGCCTGCTCGCCGTGATCTGGGGCTGCTCGAGGGTGAAGGCCGCGGTGGTTCCCTTTGCGGTGGGTGCGTACATCACCGCGGCGTACTGGTTCACCGCGTCCACCTCGTTTGCCAATCCCGCCGTGACGCTGGCGCGCGCGCTCACCGACACCTTCGCCGGCATCCGCCCCGAGGACGTGCCCGGGTTCATCCTGGCGCAACTGGTGGGCGCGGCCGGCGCCACGGCGTTGTTCCACTGGATGTTGCCGCCCACGCCTTCGGTGGCCGCCGACGTGGTGCTGGCCCACCCCGCGCTCCCCGAGGAGTCCCCATGAAGACCGTGATCTTCGCCTGTGTGCACAACGCCGGTCGCTCGCAGATGGCCGCGGCGTTCTTCAATGCGCTGTGCAACCCCGCGCGTGCGCGCGCCATCTCCGCCGGCACGCAACCCGGGCCGCGCGTCCATCCCGAGGTGGCGGAGGCCATGCGGGAGGTGGGCCTTGACCTCAGCGGCGCTACACCACGCAAGCTCACCGACGAGCTGGCCGCCGGGGCGCAGATGCTCATCACCATGGGCTGCGGCGAGGCGTGTCCATACGTGCCCGGCCTCGCACGTGATGATTGGCCGCTGGAGGATCCCAAGGGCAAGCCGGTGGGGCGCGTGCGCGAAATCCGCGACGAGGTCCGCGCCCGGGTCATGGCGCTCCTGCAGGCGCAGGGTTGGGCGTGAGGCACCCTGTTGCAGAGATGTCACCGCCGCCAAGGAATGCGCGCGCGACGTCAGCGGTTGTTGGACGGGGCGCCGCGACGGTGCGGCCAGGTGAGGCGGGACATGGGACTGGTGGGAGCGTCGGGAGGGCCGGTCATCCTCGTCGTTGATGACAGCGACCTGGGACGACACGTCGCGGGGAACATCCTGCGCCGGCGTTTTCACGTCGAGGAGGCAACCAACGGGCGGGAGGCGCTGGAGCAGGCCATCCGCCTTGGGCCCGCGCTCATCGTGATGGACCTGGTCATGCCGGTGATGGACGGCTTTGTGGCCACGCGTTGCCTGCGCGCCCACATCGAGACGTGGCGCACGCCCATCCTCGCCGTCACCGGGCTCAACACCGTCGAGGAGCACCAGCGCGCCATTGACGCGGGATGTGACCTGGTGCTGACCCGCCCCTTCCGTCCGGACACGCTGCTCGACGCTGTCGACGGGTTGCTCTCCGGCCGGCTGGTCCGCTTTGGCGCGCGCTTCGTGGTCGCCGCCCGGCACTGATCCTTCACTCAGCTGGGCGCGCTGGGCCGTGGCGTCGACGGAGCAGGCCGCTGCTTCACGCCATTGCCCCGCGCTTCCACTTCCAGGAAGGAGCGCAGCGTATCCACCGGCACCGGGAACACGATGGTGGAGCTGCGTTCCGCGGACAGGTCCAGCAACGTGTGCAGGTAGCGCAGCTGCAGGGTGCCCGGCTGGCGGTCCATGATCTCCGCAGCGTCGGAGAGGCGTTGCGCGGCCAGGTACTCACCGTCGGCCAGGATCACCTTCGCGCGCTTCTCACGCTCCGCTTCCGCCTGGCGCGCCATGGCCCGCTGCATCTCGGACGGCAGGTCCACGTGCTTCACCTCCACCAGCGCGACCTTCACGCCCCACGGGTCGGTCTGCCGGTCGATGATGGTCTGCAGGCGCAGGTTGATCTTGTCCCGCTCCGAGAGCAGCTCGTCGAGCTCCACCGTGCCCAGCACGGAACGGAGCGTGGTCTGCGCCAGCTGCGAGGTGCCGTAGAGATAGTTCTCCACCTCGATGACCGCGGCGATGGGATTGAGCACCCGGAAGTAGACCACCGCGTTGACCTTGATGGAGACGTTGTCGCGCGTGATGACGTCCTGCGGTGGGATGTCCTCCACCACGGTACGCAGGCTCACCCGCACCATGCGGTCAATGGGCCAGAAGATGAGGACCAGCCCCGGTCCCTTGGGCTCCGCCAACACGCGTCCCAGGCGGAACACCACGCCGCGCTGGTACTCGGGCAACACCTTGATCCAGCGGGTCAGGAAGAAGAGCACCACCGCCAACGCAACCAGGATCCCCACGAACTCCGACGACAAGAACCCCATGTCACCTCCTACGGCGTCGGCTCCACGTGCAGCCGGCCACTCTCGATGCGAACCACGCGGACGTGCGCGCCGTCGGGGACGGGGTGCGTGGCCACCGCATCCCAGTACTCCCCGTGCACCCGCACCTTCCCGTCGGGGCTCAACGGGGAGACCGCCTCGCCAACCTCGCCCACCATCGCGTCGACGCCGGTGAGCGCCGGCACTCCGCGGAGCCGGAAGGCCTGGCGCAGAAGCAACAGGATCACCGCGGCCATGACCAGCGCGGCGGGCAGCACCACCACCAGGTCCACGCGCCACTCCGGCACCGGCGTGTCGACGAGCATCAGGGAGCCCAGGACAAACGCGGTGAGCCCGCCCACGGCGAGCAGCCCGTGGCTGATGACGAACACCTCCGCCACCAACAACGCAAGACCGGCAAGCACCAGCAGCACGCCCACCGCCGAGACCGGAATGACCGAGAAGCCGTACAGCCCCAGCAACAGGCAGAACGCTCCGACGACACCCGGAATCACCATGCCCGGGTTGGTCAGCTCGGTCATCAGGGCCAGCAGCCCCACCAGCAAGAGCAGGTAGGCCAGCTCCGGGTTGCCCAGGCGCATCAGCACGCGCTCCGCCCAACTTGGCGAGAGGTCCACCAGGGGCGCGTCGCGCAGGTGCAGCGTCGTCGTGGAGCCGTTGAGTCGGCGGACGGTGCGGCCGTGCAGCCAGTCAAGCAGCTCCTCACGCGTGTTCACCACCACGTCGACCAACCCCATGGCTCGCGCCTCATGCGCCGCAAAGGAGCGCGACTCCAGGACCGCCGCCTCGGCGTGCTCGGGCGAGCGACCCCGTTGCTGCGCCAGCGTGCGCGCGAATGCCGCGGCGTCCTGGGCGGCCTTCTGCATGGCGGCGCTGGGTTCCCCGTCCTCACTCGGGCCGCCGGGGCCAATGGCCACCGGGTGCGCCGCGCCGGTGGTGGTGCCCGGTGCCATGGCCGCCACGTCGGCGGCGAGCACCAGGAAGAATCCCGCCGACGCAGCGTGCGCTCCCGGCGGCGTCACCCACACCGCCACCGGTGCCGTCGACGTGGTGATGGCGGTGGTCATCTCGCGCAGCGAGACCAGGAGGCCACCCGGCGTGTTGAGCTCCAGGATCACCAGCGCCGCGTCATGCTCCGCCGCGTCGTGCAGTCCGCGCTCCAGGTAGCGCAGCGAGCCGGGGTCCACCGTGCCATCCAGGCGCATGATGGCCACCGGGCGTGACGTGTCCGCCCGCGCCAGCGTCGACGCCAGCGTGATGGCAACGAGGACGGCGAGACCACCGAGCCCGCGCACACGGTTCATGGATGCTTGTGGGGACGTTGGCCCTCCCGAGCAAGCCCGGCCTGCGGCGTGGGCGGAGGCGGAGCGCACCCGGCCGAAGGCGGACGGCTCACCACCACCATCTCCCCCAGCGGCCCCGCCCCTCGCACCGTCGCTCCGCTCCGTGTCGGCGGGTGTCAGGGGCTGCGTCAAGATGAGTTGCCCATCTGGTCCTGACCGCGTCCAGCGGACCACGACCTGGAGTGCGGCGGGCCCTCGCCGCCCTGGTCAGCGTCGAGCGGTTTGGACAACCGTCAAGGGTCCACGCGCAC
>JBFMGU010000247.1:0-15914 GCA_040752415.1 Myxococcota bacterium | reverse complement strand
CATCGCTTCCGCGGTGTCCTCCACGACCTCGTCGGACTCACGGTTCAGCCCGCAGATCTCCGGGATGGACTGAAGGCCCCGCAGGTCCGCCCCGGCCGTGGGTGACGACGTGGGCGAGGTGGGCGGGGGGGTTGTTGGAGGAGGCGGTGGCGTGGTGGGGGCGGGCTTGAGGCCGCGGGCGGGTGGCGTGGTGGGCAGCGGCTTGCAGACGAGATCATTGCCCTCAATCACCACGCCGTAGCCCGGGGGGCACTGCACGCGCGTGGGCTCCGCACCAGCGACGACGAGGAAACCGAGTGCCAGGCTCCAGGTGACCATGCCCGCAGGATAGGCCGCGCCCGGGTCGCCCTCCTCCGCCGGATGGACGAAGGGACGCGCCGCGTCGGAGAAAATGATGCGCTGTGCCACCGGAATCATGAGCGGGAGCATGACGGAGCTTTTTTCCACCGGGGCTGCCGGGTAGAGGAGCGCCATGGCAGCAGAAGCAGTGAACCGAGTGCTGGCGGAGATTCCCGCGTCGTTCATCCGCGCGCTCAATGATCGCAAGCGGCCCACGTCGTTGAACCTGGGACTGGGTGAGCCGTCCATCAAGCCGGACGCGGATCTCGTCGAGGATGGCGTCCGCCGTTTCATGAGCGGCATCCAGGGCTACACGCGCAACGCCGGGCTCCAGGAGCTGCGCGAGGCGATCGTGGCGCACCGCCCGGAGCTGGGCATGTCGCCCGAGCAGGTCATGGTCACCACCGGGACGCAGGAAGCGGTGTTCTGCACCGTGGGCGCGCTGGTGAACCCCGGTGACGAGGTGGTGGTGGCCGAGCCCGCATTCAACATCTACGGGCCCATCACCAAGCTCTTTGGCGGCACGCCCGTCGGTGTGCGCATGAATCCCGACGAGGGCTTCCCCCTCGACGCCGAGCGCATCCGCGCCGCCGTCACGCCGCGCACCAAGCTGATCTGCGTGGTGAGCCCCGGCAACCCCACCGGCCGGGCCCTCGACGAGAAGAACGCCCGCGCCCTGGCCGCGCTCGCCGACGAGACCGGGGCCACGCTGCTGGTCGACGAGGTCTACCGCGAGTTGCACCACACCGCCGCGCCCGCGCCCAGCCCCGGTGCATGGTCCAAGCGCGTGGTCACCGTCGGTGGGCTATCCAAGAACTGCGCCATGACGGGCCTGCGCATCGGATGGATGATGCTGCCCAGTTACCTCCTGACGCCGGCGTTGAAGCTGCACCAGCTCTGCGCCACGTGCGCGGCGTCCATGAGCCAGCACATCGCCGTGGCCGCGTTCGAGAACCGTGCGCTGTTCCGGCACCGTCCGCGCTACACGGAGCGGCTTGACGTCGTGCTGAGAGCCATCCGTGAGCACCTGGGCAAGGACGTGGTGCGTCCGGAGGGCGCGTTCTACGTGCTGCTCGACTACCGCCGCCTCCCCATCACCACCATGCAACTGTGCGAGGAGCTCCTCGAGCAGGAAGACGTGGTGATGATCCCGGGTGAAGCGTTTGGTCCGTCCGCGCATGGATTCGTCCGCATCTCCTTTGCGCAGGACACCGAGGTGGTGGTGGAGGGCATCCGCCGCCTGGGCAACCTGATGCGCAAGAAAAACCTGCTGTGACAACGTCGAAGCTGCACCACCTGGCCCTGGGCGCGCGCAACGTGGACCTGGTGGCCTCCTTCTACCGCGACGTGCTCGGCCTCACCGAGATCACCCGTCATCACCACGCCGACGGCACGTTGCGCAGCGTCTGGCTGGACCTGGGCGGCGCCACGTTGATGGTGGAGCAGACACATGAGCGGCCCCGCCTCGTCGACGGCGTGGGCTCCGGACCATTCCTCCTGGCGCTGCGTGTAGACGCGAAGGAGCGTCACGCCCTGGAGGGGCGCTTGGCGGCGGCGGGCGCGCACATTGAGTACCGCTCCCCGTTCACCAGCTACGCGCGTGACCCCGAGGGAAACCGCGTGGCCATCAGCCACCACCCGCACCAGCCCGTGGAGCCACAGTGATCGACGCGGGGCCGCGTCCCGTGGGGCCGGAGTGGCCCGGTGCCGGCACGTTGTTCGGCGGTCAGCCGAGGCGTCCGTGGTTGTGGCTCGGTGTCATCGTCGTCGTCAGCATCCTGACGCAGGGTTACACCGTGGGCATCATCAACCACGGCGCGCAGCTCCCCCTCATCCGCCACTACGCCGGTGAGACGTCCTTCGCGCGGGACCCGTTCATCCTGGACATGGCCCACACGTACACCTCCGCGTTGTATCCGGCGCTGGGGTGGCTGGCGCGCTTCATTCCCCTTGAGCCGCTGCTGTTCGTGCTGTTCCTGCTGTTTCGCGTCGTCAACGTGGTGCTGGCGTGGCGACTGGCGCTGGCGCTGTGGCGCGACGGGCACGTGGCCTTGTGGACCGCCGCGGCCCTTTCCGTGCAGACGCTGACCTTCGCGTTGGACTTCATCAGCGACATCTACCTGACCCACGGCGCGTTGGCGCAGGCCATGGTGCTCGGGGCGCTGCTGCTGTTGGCACGCGGTCGCGTGGTGGCGGCGTTTCTCGTCGGGGGATTGCTCTTCAACGTCCACTCGCTGCACAGCACGTTCGTCTGCGGGATGATGGGGCTCGCGGTGCTGGCGGGTCCGCGTCGACGGGAACAGTTCACGTCACTGGTGGTGGGGAGCATGGGCGCGGTGCTGCTGATGCTGCCCACCGTGTACTGGATGAAGCAGGTGGGCGCGTTGGGAGCGCCGGCGCCGGAAGGTTACGCGGAAGCGTTGAAAGCGTGGTTCCCCGGTCACTTCTGGCTCTCCACCTGGGGCGTGAGCGACTGGTTGCGCCTGGTCTTCCCCGCGCTCGCCGGTCTGACGCTGTGGCGCCTGGCCGGCCCCTCCGACGACGACGGAGCGATTGCGCGCGTGGCCACGCTCTCATTGGTCGTGGGCGTGTTGGGCGGTCTGCTCACGGAGGTGTGGCCCAACCCCACGCT
Source organism: Myxococcota bacterium (assembly GCA_040752415.1). Lineage (GTDB taxonomy): Bacteria > Myxococcota > JACRCW01 > JACRCW01 > JACRCW01 > JBFMGU01. The sequence goes on along the minus strand of JBFMGU010000247.1, from coordinate 12,943 downwards.
GATCCGACTGCACCCCATGCGCCTCAGCTGGCTCATGACGCTGGCCGGCGCGCCCTACTTCATTCGCGCGTGCCTCCAGTTGCTCCGCCACCTGGAGCGACCCGACCAGCCCCACGCCCGGCTCGCCGCAGCGACGGGGACCATGACCTTGCTCGGTCTCGCGCTGCCGCTGCTGTACCGCTACGCGTACTGGATGACACTGCTGCCCGCGCTACGCGCGGTGGTGGAGCTCGTCGAGGATCCTGCCCGTACGCGACGCCTGCGCGTGTTGATGACCGCATCCCTGCTGTGCGCGCTGGCGGTCCCCGCGGCCATGCTCGCCTCCGACGCCACGGAGTACTCCGGCCTCACCGTCATGGAGGGGAACCTGCGACGCATGGTGCTCGTCGAGGGGCTCATTGGTGCGTTCGCGGTGGCCACCGTGGTCTCGGCGTGGATGCGCATGGGCGCGGGTCCACACCAGGGCTTCGCACGACGTGCGTTGTTGCAAAGCGCGGTGTTGCTTGCGGCGTTCCACCTCGTCGGGCGGGGCGCGTTGATGGTGCAGTACCACCGCAAGGGCCCCATCCACGACTGGAAACAGGTGCAGCACTGGGCCGCCGAGAACCTGCCCGCCGGCGCGGTGGTGCTGGCTCCGCTCAACCAGATCGGGTTCCGCTCGTTCAGCAAGCAGACGCCCGCCGTTGACTTCCAGGAAGGCATCGCCATCACGCACAACCCGCAGTACCTCGAGACGTACTTCCACAAGCTCAAGCTGTACGGGTGGGAGCCGGGGGAGATCGTCGGGTTCAGCCACTACAGCCGCCTGGAGCCGCTCGACGCCAACCTCAAGACCGAGGACGCGCTCAGGCTCGGGAAGGCGTTGGGCGCGGTGGCGGCGGTGCGTCGGACGCGTCAGCCCGCGTGGGACCTGCCGGTGCTCTTCCGCACGAACGCGTACGTGGTCTACCGCTTGGATGGACCCGGGTGACGTCGTGGCGGGGGCGCCTTATTCCGCCCACGGCGCACGTCCGGCTCCGCGCGCGTGATTGACCTCCCATCACGCCGTTGCTAGTTGCGGCGCCGCCCTCCCGTCTCTACACGACGGAACGACAACCACTTGCCGAACAAAGGTGACGCCCATGCTGGACAACATCGTGAAGCACGTTGGTGCCGACGCCCAGAGCCTGCTGGAATACAAGTGCAAGGGCATTCCCAAGGAGAACCTGCACCTCCCCGGCCCGGACTTCATTGACCGCATCTGGACCGTCTCCGACCGTCCCGGGCCCGTCCTGCGCAGCATGCAGTCGCTCTTCAACGCGGGCCGCCTGGGTGGGACCGGCTACCTGTCCATCCTGCCGGTGGACCAGGGCATCGAGCACTCCGGTGGGGCGTCGTTTGCCAAGAACCCGGCGTACTTTGACGGCGAGAACATCGTGAAGCTCGCCATCGAGGGTGGCTGCAGCGGCGTGGCGAGCACGTTTGGTGTGCTGGGCAGCGTGGCGCGCAAGTACGCGCACAAGATCCCGTTCATCGTGAAGGTGAACCACAACGAGTTCCTGACCTACCCCAACAAGTTCGACCAGATCATGTTCGGGCAGGTGAAGCAGGCGTGGGACATGGGCGCCGCCGCCATTGGCGCCACCATCTACTTCGGCAGCCCGGAGTCCGGTCGGCAGATCCAGGAGGTCGCGGCGGCCTTCTACAAGGCGCATGAGCTGGGCATGACGACGATCCTCTGGTGCTACCTGCGCAACCCCGCCTTCAAGACCAAGGACAAGGACTACCACGTGGCGGCGGACCTCACCGGTCAGGCCAACCACCTCGGCGTCACCATCGAGGCGGACATCATCAAGCAGAAGCTCCCCGAGAATAACGGCGGCTACAACGCGCTCAGCAGCAAGGAGAACCCGTACGGCAAGATCGACAAGCGCGTGTACGAGCAGCTCACCACCGAGCACGTCATCGACATGACGCGCTACCAGGTGGCCAACTGCTACATGGGCCGCGCTGGCCTCATCAACTCGGGCGGTGCGTCGGGTGAGAACGACTTCGCCGAGGCCGCCAAGACCGCGATCATCAACAAGCGCGCGGGTGGCATGGGGCTCATCTCCGGTCGCAAGGCGTTCCAGCGTCCCATGAAGGAAGGCGCGCAGCTCCTCAACCTCATCCAGGACGTCTACCTCTGCAAGGACATCACCGTGGCGTAAGTGACGTCGTCACGGAGGCGCTTCAAGGGCCGGCTGGGCGGGGTGCCTGGTCGGCCCTTGGTGTTTGTGGAGCTCAATCCTCGTCGTCACCCAGGGAAGGCAGCGCCTCCGCCGTGAACCCGATGGCCTGGTCCATGGCCTCCAGGGCCGCGCGCACGCTGGCCGCACGCGTCCACAGCGTCCCATCCACGGTGTCCTCCGCCGCCGTCAGCGCCTGGCGAATCAACGCGCGCGCCCCCTGCGCATGCGCCCTCCCGCACGTCAGCGCCTCCGCAAAAGCGTGATCCAACACCGGCTTCCCGCACTGCGGACAGTCATCCATGACCTCTCCCTCATCCCCCCACCCTTCCAACCTACTGGAAAGACTGGGGATTTCACGCGCCAACGACCAAGCTCGCGCGGACGGTCGGTCAACGGACCAGCACCGGTCAAGGGGATTACGCCGAGAATCGCTCCGGCGCTTTTTCTGCGTCTACAATGGCGTTTCCTGTGATGGCCCTGGGGAGTGGAAGAACCATGCGTGATCTCCGTGCGGAAGCTCTTCGAGTGACGGTGTTGCTGGGCCTGGCGCTCATTGGCGCGGCATGCCCCAGCGGCGCAACCGAGACGCCACCCGAGGACGACGGCAGCAGCATTGGTGACCCCTGCACCGTGGACGAGGAGTGCAACGGCGCCATCTGCGTGGGCGGCGTCTGCACCGCGGCCAACCTGGATGGCGGCGGCAACAACGCTTCCACCTCGTCGTCATCCGGGGGCGGGAGCAGCAGCTCGGGCGGGGCCAGCGACGGCGGCGCCAGCGACGCGGCCAGCACCGACGCCTACGTGCCCCGCGCGATCATCGAGACCGACCCCAACGTGGGCCCCATCGAGTTCGGCGCGCAGCGCATTGGCATCAGCGTGGAGAAGACGGTGCTGGTGTCCAATCTCGGCGACGCGCCCATGAACATCGTCCTCATCGGCATCCGCAACGCCAACGGCGGCGGCCCGGCCAGCGAGTTCACCGTGGAAGCCGTGGGCGGTGAGCCCGACGAGGTCCCGCCCAACGGCCAGTTCACGCTGCGCATCCGCCACAGGCCCACCGACGGCGCGCCCGACCACGCCTTCCTCTCCATCACCACCAACGCGGTGAATGCGCCAGTGAAGGAGCTGGAGCTGCTCGCGGAGTTCAAGGGTGACGCCACGCTGCTGGTGCACTCCGCGCTGGGCGACACCGGTCCCGATGTGGCGTCGGTGGAGTTTGGCGGCGTGGCGTTGGGAAGCACCGCGGAGGTGCACCTGTACGCCAAGAACAACGGCGCGGCCGACAGTGCGTTGACCATCACTTCCGTCGCCATGGACCCGCCCAACAGCGCGTACTTCTCGCTGAGCGCGGGCCCGCTGCCGCGTTCCATCTCTCCCTTCACGGGTCCCTGCGGCACGGTGGGCGACTGCTCGCCGATTGCGACCGAGTGCACGGATGGCCTCTGCCTCGTCGGTGGCGACGGCGGACCAGCCTACAGCCTCGACGTCATTGACATCCTGGTGTCCTTCAACGCCGCGCAGCCGGGCAATGCCAGCGCGGAGCTCGTCATCAGCTACGACGGTGCGGGCAGCACGCTGGAGCGTCGCATTCCGCTGTCCGGCATTGGCCAGGTGGGCAGCCTGGTGGCGGACCCCGACCCGCTGAACTTCGGCCAGGCCTTCGTGGGGCGCACGTCGACACTGCCGCTGACGTTCACCAACGAGGGCAACGCGCTCATCACCATCGACAGCATGGACTGGCAGTTCGCGCTGCCGGAGACCGACGGAGGAAGCAACCCGCCGCCGGCCTTCCGCATGGAGCTGGGCAGCCTGACCTTCCCGCGCAACGTCACGCCGCAGTCGGACTTCTCCATTGACGTCGTGTTCCAGCCCACGGACCTGGGTGGGTTCAATGACTTCCTGCAGGTCCACCTGAGCACCGGCGACGTGCTGCGCGTGCACGTGACCGGCCGCGCCGTCGAGGAGCCGACCATTGACGTGCAGCCGCTGTTGGACTTTGGCGACCGTTACGTGGGCACCGCGAACGTGCTGGACCTCGAGGTGCGCAACCTGGGCCCCGGCGACCTCTCCATCAACCGCATCTTCGTGCAGGGCAACGCGGCCTCCGTCTTCACGTTCTCACCCACCCAGGTCACCGACGCCATCCCCGAGGACGGGAGCGTGACGCTACAGGTCACCTACGGACCGCAGGCGGTGACGCTGCTCGACGACATCGCGGAGCTGGTGCTGGAAACCAACGACCCCGACGCGCCGCAGGCCTCCGTGACGCTGCGCGGTCGCGCGGTGCGGCCGATTGCGAGCGTGATTCCCACGCCGGCGTTCCTGGACTTTGGCCCGGTGTTCGCGAACACCACGGGCCAGCGGCAGGTGCGCATCAAGAACGAGGGCGTGGGTGACCTCGTCGTCGACTCGGACATGATCGCGCGCAGCGGTGGCAACCTGGCGCCGGAATTTGCCATCACGGCCAACAAGACGCTGCCCGCGGTGGTGGCGGCGGGTGGCCAGGATGAGCTCATCTTCACCGTGGATTTCACGCCGCTGCTCACGCAGACGTACAACGCCACGTTCAACATCACCACGTCGGACCCGGCGGTAGCGTCGTTGGATGTGGCCATGACCGGCGGTGGATTGACCTGCACGGAGCGCCCGAACGCGACGGTGACCCTGGAGAACGGCGAGTGCGTCTACACCTGCAACTCCGGCTACCACGCCTGCGCCGACACCTGTCTCTCCGACGTCAGCCCCGACTCCTGCGGCACGCGTTGCAGCCCATGCGACGGTCGTCCCGCCGCCACCGCGCAGTGCCAGGCGGGCGAGTGCACCTATGTGTGCTCCGACACCAGTGGCCACGACCTCAACAACGACCTCAACGTGGCGCAGGGCGTGTTCTCCAACGGCTGCGAGTACGCGTGCGCCGTGAGCCCGCCCCGTGGCGAGACGTGCAACGACCTCGACGACGACTGCAACGGCACCGCGGATGACGGCCTCCCGCCCGACGACGTGGAGCCCAACACCTGCAGCGGCAGCGCGTTCAGCACCGGCAACATCACCGACGACAACTCGTGGCGTGAGTTCACCGGCCACAAGATCTACGCCGACGGAGACAGTGACTGGTGGAAGATCCAGCTGCGGGAAGCGGAGACCAACTTCTGCTGGGGCGACGAGGACTACCAGACCATCGTTGAGCTCCACGACATCCAGCCGGGCCACGACTACGACCTCAAGGTCTACTGGCAGGGCTGCGGCGACTACTGGACCACCGGTCAGAACGGCGGCACCACCCCGGAGAGCCTGGACCTGCGCTGGACCGGCAGCTGCGGCAGCGACGACGACGTGGACCTCTACGTGCAGGTGTTTTCGTGGTCGGGAGCGTCACTGCAGAGCTCCTGCTACCCCTACAAGCTGCGCGTGAAGCACGACCGCCTGTGAACCGTCAGCGCAGGGCCATGTGAGCTTCGGCCTGCGCGCGCGCCAGCTCGTCCACGCGCTCATTCTCGACGTGACCGGCGTGGCCCTTCACCCACTTCCACTCGACTTCATGTGAGTCCTGGGCGGCATCCAGCGCCACCCAGAGCTCCTTGTTCTCGACGGGCTTCTTCTGACTGTTGACCCAACCCCGCTTCTTCCAGCCATGGATCCAGTCGGTGATGCCGTTGATGACGTACTTGCTGTCCGTGTGGATGACGACGTGGCAGGGCTTCTTCAGCGCGCGCAGCACCTGGATGGCCGCGGTGAGCTCCATCTTGTTGTTGGTGGTGTGCGGCGCGCCGCCGCTGAGCTCCTTCTCCTTGTCGCCGTAGCGGAGGAGGACACCCCAACCGCCCGGACCGGGGTTGCCGGAACAGGCGCCGTCGCACCAGGCGTCCACGCGCGGAAGCTTCTTCTGGCCCGTCACGACGTCTCCCTGCCTGTCTCTCAGGCGCGCCGCCAATAGCCGTGCCCCTGAGCCGACGGCAAGGCTTCCTCCACTTGCCCCCTGTCGCGCTGCGCGGCATGGATACGCGCATGTCGCGACCTCGTATCGGCGGGCCCTCGACGCTGCGCCGAAACACCCTGCAAATCATCCAGGACGCCGTCCCCTTTGGGGTGCTTCACCCGGACAAGCCGCGGCATTTCCGCGAGATGATGAAGGTCGCGGTCAAGAACCGGGGCAAGTGGAAATACGCGTGGGACATCCTCAATCACGGCGTGTGCGACGGCTGCTCGCTGGGTCCCTACGGCCTCAAGGACAACGTCATTCCCGGCACGCACCTCTGCCTCACTCGCCTGGGCCTGTTGCGTCTCAACACCATGGACGGCTTCACCGAGGACACCGTTTCCGACGTGGAGAAGCTGCGCCAGCTCACCAATGAGCAGCTGCAGGACCTGGGTCGCATCCCGTTTCCCCTGGTGCGTCGACGAGGAGACGAGGGCTTCCGACGCATCAGCTGGGACGAAGCGCTGGACCTCGCCGGCGGCACGCTCAGGAACACCGACCCCGAGCGCGTGGCCTGGTTCATCACCAGCCGCGGCATCACCAACGAGACGTATTACGCCTTCCAGAAGGCCGCGCGCCTTTACGGCAGCCGTCACGTCGACATCTGTGCGCGCCTCTGTCACGCCGCCAGCGTCTACGGCCTCAGCGACACCCTCGGCGTGGGCGCGCCCAACTGCAGCCTCAAGGACCTCATCGGCTCGGAGCTCATCGTGCTCTGGGGCACCAACCTGGCCAACAACCAGCCCGTCAGCACCAAGTACCTGATGTACGCCAAGGAGGCGGGGAGCCGGGTTGTCGTCGTCAATCCCGCGGTGGAGGCGGGGCTCTTGCGCTACTGGGTGCCCTCCGCGCCCAAGTCGGCGGTGTTCGGGTCGCAGCTGGCGGATGACCACTTCTCCGTCGGGATTGGCGGGGACATCGCGTTCATGAATGGCGTGATGAAGGTCCTCGTCGAGCGTGGCGAGGTGCACCGCGAGTTCATCGGGAAACACACGACGGGATTCGTCGAGGCCAAGGCCACGCTGGAGGCGATGAGCTGGGAGGACATCGAGCGGGAAGCGGGGCTGCCGCGCGCGGAGATGGAGCGGTTCGCGTTGCTGTACGCGCAGGCCAAGACGGCGGTGTTCATCTACAGCATGGGACTGACGCAGCACCGGTTTGGCGTCGAGAACGTGCGGAGCATTGCCACGCTGGCGCTCATGCGCGCGATGGTGGGAAAGCCCCGCACGGGAATCATGCCCATTCGCGGTCACAGCGGCGTGCAGGGCGGCGCGGAATGTGGCGTGGACCCGGCCAAGTTCCCCGGCGGCGAGAAGGTCACCGAGGAGACTGCGCGCAAGTGGGGTGAGGCGTGGGGCAAGACCGTCCCGTCCAGGCCCGGCATGACGACGCCAGAGCAGCTGGAAGCCATGCACCGCGGTGAGTTCGACGTGCTCTACGCGGTCGGCGGGAACCTGCTGGAGACCATGCCGGACAAGCCTTTCGCTCGCGAGGCGATGACGCGGGTGAAGCTGCGCATCCACCAGGACATCGTGCTCAACACGAACACGCTGCTCGACGCGGACACCGTGCTCGTGCTCCCGGGCATGACGCGTTACGAGCAGCCCGGGGGCGGAACGTCGACGAGCACGGAGCGCAGAATCCGTTTCTCACCGGAGATTCCCGGCCCCCGCATCGCGGAAGCGCGACCGGAGTGGCTCATCCCCGTGCAGATCGTCCAACGCGCCATTCCCGACGGAGAGAAGCTCCTCGCGTGGCAGGGACCGCAGGACATCCGCGACGAGATCGAACGGCTGGTCCCGCTGTACAAGGGCATCGGCTCGCTCAAGAAGGAAGGCGACTGGGTGCAGTGGGGTGGCGAGCGTCTCTTCGAGGACTGGAACTTCGCGAAGATGCCCGGTGGTCGCGCGCGCCTGTGGGTCCAGCCGCTCCACGACGTGCGGATTCCCGAAGGCTCCTTCCGCCTCACCACCCGACGAGGAAAGCAGTTCAACTCCATGCTCAGCGGCACCAGGGACCCGCTGGTGGGTGGCGCCGACCGGCTCAGCGTGCTCATCAGCGAGGAGGACGCGCGCGCCCTGGGCGTCGACAACGGCGTGGCCATCCGGCTCAAGAGCCCCAATGGCGAGATGGAAGCCCGCGCACGCATCTCCCGCGTGAAGCCCGGGACGCTGCAGATGTACTGGCCCGAGGCCAACCCGTTGCTCCCGCGCGTCTACGACCCCATCAGCGGCGAGCCCGACTACAACACCCACGTCACGATTCAGCGCGTGTGAATTGCCGCAGGACCGACTCGCTGCGCGCGCCCGTCGACGTGAACGTGATCTCCCGCGTCTTGGGCCCCGTGATCCGGAGCCGCGCGCGAATCGCGTCGGCGCTGATGTCCGGCGCAATCTCCGCCCATTCCACGACGAGAAGGTCGCTCGGCTCCACGCTGTCCAGGATGCCCAGCACCTCCACGTGCGCCTGTCCCTGCAGACGGTAGAGGTCCGCGTGCCAGATGCGTGGCGTCGTGGGGTAGGCGTGACAGAGCGCGTAGGTGGGGCTCTTCACCCGCACATCTTTTCCGCCTTGCAGACCGGACACCAGCCCGCGCACGAACGCCGTCTTCCCCGCGCCGAGGTCACCCGTCAGCAACACGTGCGTGCCCGGCGTCATCACGCCCGCCAGCTTGCGCGCCAGCGCCACCGTCTGCGCCTCGGACGAGGTCTTGCGCACCACCTGCATCAAGGCGTCTCCAGCTCACGGAACACGCGCGGGATCTCGTCGGCGATCTCCGTCGCCAGCACGCCCTGGGGACCATATTGCTCGGCCAGTCGCTCACCCGCGCGGGCGTGCAGCATCACACCCAGTCGCGCGGCATCCCATGCGCTCCGTCCCGACGCCAACAACGCACCGATGATGCCCGCGAGCACGTCGCCGGTCCCGCCGCACGCGAGCACGGGGTGACCCAAGAGGCACACCGCCACGTCGCCACTGGGCGCGGCAATGACACTCCGCGCGCCCTTGTTCACCACCACGCACCCCGACGCATCCGCCGCGCGCAACGCCGCGCCAATCCGGTCGCGCTGGACTTCCGTCGTGGGAATGCCCAGCAGACGCCCCAGCTCCGCGGGATGCGGCGTCAGCACCGCGCGCCCCGACGTTGTCTTCAGCCTCGCCAGGTCCGTCCCCAGCGCGGCCAACGCGCCCGCATCCAGCACCAGCGGCAGCGAGCCGATGAACGCGCCGGCGAGGACCTTCTGTGCGTTGTCGTCGGGGGGGAGGCCCGGGCCCACCGCCAATGCGTCGATGCGATGCGCCTTGGCCGCGTCCAGCTCGCGACCCGCGTCGCAGCGGTACGTCGTCACTTCCACGGGAAGATCCCGCGCGGCCAGCTCCTGGTGCCACAACAGACTCACGCGCCCTGCCCCCGCGCGCAGCGCCCCTACGCACGCCAGCACCGACGCGCCCGCCATCGTGGGACTGCCGCTGACGACGGCAATGTGCCCACCCGTCCCCTTGTGCGCGCCCAGCTCGCGGGGTTCGTGGAGCGTGCGCGCGTCGTCCAGCGTGAGACCCCAGGCCACGCCGGGTCCCCTCGTGACGACGTCGGTGGGAATCCCGATGTCCACCACGCGCACGTCGCCGGCACGGTCCGCACCCGGCACCAGGGCAAGTCCGCGCTTCATGGCGCCCAGGGCCACGGTCCAATTGGCACGCACGCTCACGCCCAGCGTCTCCCCCGTGTCACTGCTGATTCCCGACGGAACATCCACCGCCAGCACCGGCGCGGGCACCACGTCCATCAGCTCGATCATCGCCGCGGCCTTGCCGGTGACAGGTCGGGACAGGCCGGTGCCAAAGATGGCGTCCACGACGAGATCCGCGCCCTCCAGCATGGGCCGGTGGTCGATCACCGCGGCCTCGTCCTCGGTGGTGTGAATCAGTCCGTCCATGGCGCGGTACGCCTGCAGGTTCGCGGCGCAGTCGCCCTTGGTGTCGTCGGGGCGGCCCAAGAGGATGACGCTGTGGCGCACGCCGCGCTCCTTCAGCACACGCGCCACCACCAGCCCATCCCCGCCGTTGTTCCCCGTCCCGCACACCACGACGACACGCCCCCCCGGACGCAGGTGCCGCATCACCTCCGCCGCGCAAGCACGCCCCGCCGTCTCCATCAGCACCCGGCCCGGCACGCCCAGCGTGTTGATGGTGTGCCCATCCGCCGAACGCATCTGCTCCGACGTCAACAGCGGGATCATCGTGCCACCCCGCTCGTCGTCAGCAGGACCACCGCGCCAGCCACGCCGCCCGCGTGCGTCATGGTGAGCATGGTGCCAGTGGCGCCCATCCGGTCGGAGGCCTCCTTGGCGCGCCCGGAAAGCCGCACGTACGGCGCCCGGCCGGCCTGCCCGCTCACCACCTCCATCTCCGTGAAACGCAGCCCTGGGGGCACGCCCAGCGCCTTCCAGGTGGCTTCCTTGGCCGCAAAGCGGGCGGCCAGGCTCTCGTCCCGCTGGAGGCCGCGGCCAAGGCAGTAGGCCAGCTCCGCCTCGGTCCACACGCGGTGCAGGAAGCGCTCGCCGTGGCGCTCCAGCGCGGCCTGGATCCGCGTCACCTCCACCAGGTCCATCCCCATGCCCACCACCGTCATTCCCATGGCCGTGCGGCTACTTAACCTCCATCGGGGGCGCAATCACAAAAATCGGGCTGGCGGTCGGGGTGCCCGCGCCCTATTTATCCGTCCCATGCGCGTCCTGATCGCCGATGACGACCCCAACACGCGGTACCTGCTCGAGTTCTACACGCGGGACGAACCCTACGAGGTGGTGTTCTGCAGCGACGGCAAGGAGGCGCTGGAGCGCGTCCGTTCCTCCGACGTGGACGCCGTGGTGAGCGACATCCGCATGCCCACCATGACGGGTGACGAGCTGCTGCGCGCGTTGAAGACGGAGCGCCCGGAGCTGCCGGTGCTGCTGATGACGGCGCACAGCTCGCTGGATGACGTCGTGCAGATGATGAAGCTGGGCGCGGACGACTACATCGCCAAGCCGTTCACCAAGGACGCGTTTGCCCACCGCGTGCGCAAGGTGCTGGAGGCGTTGGAGCGCAAACGTGAGAACGCGCGTCTCAAGGGTGAGCTGCAGCAGCTCCGCGACAAGAGCGCGCACGGCGTGGGCGGGATCATCGGCAACAGTCCCTCGCTGCGCGCGGTGCTGAACCGTCTTCCGCTGGTGGCCCAGACCGACGCCGCCGTCATGATCTACGGCGAGAGCGGCACGGGAAAGGAGGTGGCCGCCAACGCGATCCACAGTCTTTCTCGTCGGGCGGGGAAGCGGCTGGTGGCGGTGAACTGCGGTGCGCTCCCCGACACGCTGTTGGAGAGCGAGCTGTTTGGTTACAAGCGCGGCGCCTTCACGGACGCGCACCGCGACACGCCCGGCCTGGTGGAAGCCGCGGAAGGCGGCACGCTGTTCCTCGACGAGATTGGCGACATCTCTCCGCCCGTGCAGGTCAAGCTGCTGCGCTTCCTGCAGACGCGCGAGTACAAGCCGCTGGGCTCTCCGCAGACGTTGAAGGCGGACGTGCGCATCGTGGGCGCCACGCACCGCGATCTGAAGCAGCGCATCAAGGAAGGCCTCTTCCGCGAGGACCTGTACTACCGGCTCAACATCGTCCCCATCACGTTGCCGCCGCTGCGCGACCGCAAGGGCGACATCCCGCTGCTGGCGCATCACTTCCTGCGTCGGTTCTGCGCGGAGCACGGCAAGGTGTTGGAGGGCTTCAGTGAGAGCGCGGCGGCGTTGCTGGAGGAATCCCGGTGGCCCGGCAACATCCGTGAGCTGGAGAACCTGGTGCACCAGGCTGTGGTGTTGTGCCAGGGACGGAGGATCGACGCGCATGACCTCGGGATGGGCGGCGGTCGCGTCCAGCCGGAGATTGCGGGCGACACCTCACTGGGCTTCAAGGACTCCAAGGCGCGCGTGCTGGCGAGCTTTGAGGCGGCCTACGTGGAGCGCATGCTGCGCGAGTGCAACGGGAACATCAGCGTGGCCGCGCGCAAGGCCGGCCTGGACCGCAAGAGCTTCTTCCTGCTGGTGAAGAAGTACAACGTGGACGCAGCGGCGCTGGGGTCGCGCGCCGGTCGTCCCAGCCTCCCCGCGTGACGACGAGGAACCGCCATGGGCAAGCTTGAGAACTGGATCATCGACAACCAGATGCACTCCAGCGCGGAGGTGCTGGCGGACCTCATTGGCGCGGAGATGCATGAGCGCTGCAACGAGTTCCCGCCCCACCCGGACACGCTGGAATGGCACAACGCCACGTTCGAGCGGCGTTTCAAGAACGCGCTCCTGGGTCTTCCTCCTCCTGACAGCGCGATGGTGGCCATGTTGTGCAAGGTGCTGGACATGGAGATCGACCACGAGGTGGAGGAGCTGGACCGCTTCATCAAGGACGGCGGCCTGACCAGCGTGTGCCCCACCGCGGCGCACCACGAGACGTTCCACTTCCTGTGGCAGTCATTGCTGCACCACCTGGAGGAGCGCTCCTCCAGCTTGGAGGTGCCGTTCAAGCGCAAGGACAAGCACCGCGTGGTGGAGTCGCTGCGCAAGCGCGCGCTCATGGTTCACCTGGCCTCGTGATCGCCCGAGCCACTGAGAGGTGAACGCAGCGCGCAAGCTTTCGGAGTGCGTGTGCAAGCGCCCCAATCCGGAACCCCAGCGCACCGGGGGGCGCGCAGCACCGCTTTCCCTTTGGATGGGTGCGTAATCACCGG
>JBFMGU010000246.1:0-15982 GCA_040752415.1 Myxococcota bacterium | reverse complement strand
GCCCGCCGCGACGCGCGCGGAAGCCCCGCCCCCAACCGCCGCGCCCGAGGCCCCGGCTCCCGCGCCCGCGTCCGGTCCGGAGGTGCGCGTGCTGGAGGCCAGCGGCGTGTTGGAGAAGCGGCAGGCCCAGAAGGACTCCTGGAGCCCGCTCGGCGTGGGTGACACCCTCGGCGTCGACGACAGCGTGCGCACCGGACGGAACTCCAGCGCGCTGCTCAAGGTGGGTGACCAGGCCCAGGTGCGCGTGGCGGCCCGCACGGAACTGAACGTGCGCGAGATCAGCGAGGAGGTCTCCAGGGTCCGCCTCGACGAAGGTCGCATCGTGGCGGAGGTGACGCCGGGCGGGAACACGGTCTTCCGCGTGGAGACCAAGGGCAGCGACGCCACCGTGGAATCCAAGGCCGGCCGCTTCAGCATGGTGAACGACGGGCGCGGCCAGGTGGCGGTGGCCACGGAGACCGGCCAGGTGCGGCTGCAGGCGCGCGGCAAGAGCGTCGACGTGCCGGCGGGCACCCAGTCCGTGGTGGAGCCGGGCGCGGCGCCGCAGAAGCCACGAGAGGTCCCGCGCAGCCTGCTGCTGAAGGTGGCCACGCCCGCGCGCAGCATCCAGCGCGAGTTGGAGCACGAGGTGGTGGGTCAGACCACGCCGGGCTCGCTGGTGCGTGTGAAGGGGCGCGTGGCGCGGGTGGACCCGGACGGGCGCTTCCGCATCAAGGTGCCGCTCGACGAGGGCCGGAACGCTATCGAGATCAACGCGGTGGACGCCGCGGGGCACGAGAAGCTCACCCGACTGGATCTCACCGTCGACCGCTCCGCGCCGGCCATCAAAGGCCACATGGAGTGGGGTGCGGGTGAGGCGGCGCCACAGACGCAATGACCACATCCAAAACTGGAGCGTGACCGGCGCTCGTGCGAGGCTGAGCACATGGCGCGTCATCCGCTGGTCGTCGCCTGCCTGTTGGCGTTCCTGACCTCCCCGCCGCTGTCCGCCCAGACCGCCGAGGCCCCCGCGGCTGCGCCGGAAGCCCAACCCGTTCCCAGCACGCCCGACGTCACCGCGCCACCCGCCGTCAGCGCGCCCGCGGTGGCCGGGCTCCCCCTCCTCGAGGGCGGGGTGATGGAGCTGCGCGTCAGCCGCGATCACCTGGTGCTCGGTCGCGACGAGAGCGCCGAGGTGGACATCTTCACCACGGACGCCCAGGGCAAACCCGTCGACGTCACCGGGCTGGTGGTGCTGGCCAACGTGGGCACCACGGAAGCGCCGCAGCACGTGGAGTTGGGGCACCACCGCGTGACCTACCGCGCGCCCAAGGTGGCCTTTCCGCACGTGGCCCTGATTGCCGCGCGTGCCACCGCCCCCGACGGACGCGTGGCGGGCGTGGTGGCGCTGCCGTTGTGGGGACAGGGACGGCTCAACGTCGAGACCAAGGCGCAATCCGTGGTGACGCTGCGCGTGGGTGACCTGACCTTCGGGCCCGTCACCGCCAACGACGCCGGCGTGGCCGTGCTGGAGGTGACCGCGCCGCCGGGGCCCCCCTTCGGCATCGCGGAGAGCCTGGACCTCGCCGGCAACGAGACCAAGCAGAAGGTGGACCTGGGCGTGCCCGCGTTCAACCGCATCGCGCTCTTCCCGTTGGGAGAAACACACGCGGGCGGCAAGGTGGAGCTGCTGCTGATCGCCGTCGACCGTCGTGGTGCCATGCTCGACGCGGGCTCGTTCAAGCTGGCGGTGAGCCGCGGCACCATCTCGGAGCCCCGGGAGCTGCGGGCTGGCGTGTGGCTGCTCACCGTGGATGCTCCCCCCGACGTGGGCAATGCCCGCCTGGTGGTCTCCGCCGAGCTGGAGGGAGAGCGACTCAGCAGCGTGGAGGCGCACCTGCCCCTGTTGCCCGCGCCGCCGGCTCGCGCGCAGGTCCGTCTGGCGCCCTCGCACCACGTGGCCGGGAGCGCTGTGCCCGTCGTCGTGAAGGTCGACGTTGTCGACGAGCACGGCAATCCCGTCCCCACGCAGGGCCTGGCGCTGCGCACCACGCTCGGGAAGGCGGAGGTGCAGCGCCACGTGGGGAGCGGGGTGATGCGCGGCGTGTGGACCCCCTCGGACAGCTTTGGCGGCGCGGCGGAGGCCATCGTGGAGGTCGTCGACGCGGAGCAGCGTGTGCTGGGGAGCGCGGTGCTCACGCTGGCGCCGGGCGCGGCGCAGAAGCTGCTGCTCTCCCAGCCGGAGCCGGCACGTCGTCCCGGTCTTCCCGTGGGCGCGTACGACGTGGTGGCCACCGCCACCGACGCGCACGGCAACCCGGTGCCCTCCGCCACCCTCAGCTTCCAATCCGCCGACGGCGCCACCTTGGTCTCCCGGCAGTCCCTCCCCGACGGGAGCGTGCGTCTCACCTTCGTGTCGCCCACCAGCCCCAGCGCTGGTCAGGCCAGCGTGACCATCCGCTCCGACGTGGGCGCGGCGGGTCAGGTCGCCGTTCCCATGCAGGTGGTGCCGCAGCCGTCGCTGCGAGTGGCCCCCAAGCTCGCCGCGCAGTGGAACCTGGGCCGGCTCACGCTGCTGGGCGGCGGCCTGGACACCACCTTGCTGATTCCCATCCCCGTCCAGGGCGCGCCAGTGAAGCTGAGCGTGGCACTGACCGCCAGCACCGGGCTCACCGCCACCACGCCGCTCTCGTTTTCCCTGACCCAGCCGCTGACGCTGCGTCGCCTGTTGTTCTCCGTGCCCGCGCTCGGTCTCGTCGGGGCGGAGGTGCAGTGGCGCCGGTTGGTGCTCACCGGGGCGCTGGGGGGCGGCGCGCACTTCGCCCAGGCGCGGATCGTCCAGCCCTCGCAGAGTCCGCTGGCGCTGGTTGGGACGTTCGGCATCCCGGGGCTGTTCACCACCGGAGAAGCCGTGCGGCTCAGCGCCGCGGGGCCGGCGCTCAGTGGCCGGTTGGGAGCGGGCGTGGCGTTGGGACCGGGCGTGCTGATGACCGACGTGCGCCTGGACGCGCCCATCTTCCTGGGCACGGCGCTCACCGGGTTCACCGGCGGCATCATCTGGGGCGTGGGTTACGCCCTGCAGCTCTAGTTCTGGTTGATCTTCGACTCGATCCGCTTGAGCACGCCACGGATGAGCTTGAGCTTGTTGAGGTGCCCCTGCAGCTGCGGCGCGGCGGGGCCCACCTGCACGGCCAGGTCGGAGAGGAAGTCCAGGGCCTGGTCAAACCCGAAGCCGAACGGCGTCAGCGCGGCAAACAGGCTGCGCAGCTCCACCAGCGACGCGTTCTGCGTGGGCGCGGGGATGGGCTCCGGCTGCTTCTGCTGCAGCGCCATCTCCAGCTCCCCGTTGCGACGCTTCAGCGCGGCAATCTCCTCCTTCTGCCGCTCCACCCGCTCGTCCAGCACCTGGGCCCGGTCGCGCAGCACGCTGAGCTCACTGCGGACGCCGGTGATCTCCTTCTGGTGCTGCCGCACCTCCACCGTGGCGCGCTGCAGCTGCTGCTCCGCCTCCTGCGCCCGCGCGGCCATCTCGTTGGCCTTGGACTCGCTGTCCGCCACCGCCTTCAGCAGCCGCTTGCGCAACAGGGCCAGCTCGCTGATCAGCTCCTTGGGGTCGGCCACCGCCATGGGCATGAGGTCCGGCAGCACCGCCTGCACGCGCACCAGCAGGCTCGTTCCCTGCGGCACCGGCACCTCCAGCACGTCGGAGGCGCCCAGCTCGATGAGCGACTGCGTCATGGCCGCCGCGCCCTGCGGGATCACCACCATGAAGCGCACGTGCTCGAACCGCTCACGCCCGCGCTGCAGCAGCATCCGCGCCCACCCCGCGTCCTGACCCACCACCAGGCAGGCCAGGTTGTACGGGTTGCGCTCCAGCTCCTCCCGCGCCGACACGCCCGTCTCCACGACGGTGAGGCTGAATCCAAAGGGCTGCAGCGCCACGCACAGGGGGCCGTCCCAGCCCTGCTGCGGATCCACCACCAGCACCTTGATGTTCTTCAGCGCCGCCTGGCTCACCGCGGGCGCCTCGTCCATGTCCAGATCGAGGTCGTCGACGTCGGCGTCCGCCGGTGGCGCGTCCGCGCGGGCCGGGGTCACCACCGCGGAGGGCGGCGCCGCCGGACGTGTGGCCGCGGGGGGCGGGGGGGGCGGGCTCGTCACCGCCGTCGTCGCCACCACGCGCGTGGCGGCCTCCTCCTCGACGGGCGCCAACAGCAGGTCGAGATCCTCCGCCGTCGCCGGTGCGGGCTGGCCGGGCGCGGCCGGAGCCATGGGCAGGTCAACGTGGGTTGCGGGACCGGCGTCCCACGCGTCGTGGTGTTCCGTCGCCACTCCGGCCAGGAGGTCCTCCTCCTCACCGTCGTCTTCACTCACTTCGTCTTCAATCAGGAATTCATCATCGATCATGGCGAGATCGGGCACGCGTGGCCCCCCGGACCCGCCATTCTTGTCCCTGGAAAACCTGATGTAAAGCCGGGGGGATCCCCTGATATCGCAAAACGCAGGATGTTCGTTTCACCGCAGGAACGCGGCCAACGCGTCCAGCTCCGCCGACATTTGCGGCATGGGCGGCATCAGGCGCGTGTCGCGCACCGGCGTGTGACCGGGCGGATAGTCGCCATGCAGGAGCTTCCTCTCCAGCAGCGCGCGGCTTGCTCCCTTCACCCGGGGACCCAACGCGCCGTCCTGCGCGGGGTCGGCGTGATGACAGCTGGTGCAGTTGGCCAGGTACACCTGCCGCCCGCGCGCCTCCGCCGGCTCCCCCTCGACGGGACGCGAGCATCCACCCAGCACCATCAACACCACCACCGTCGCCTGCATCCGCATGCGCGCGTTCTCCGTCGTCCAAGGTTTGTGGCCAAGGCGGTGCATGCTAGCTTGCCCGCGCCTTTCGTCACAGCGCCCACGACGACGGAAGCCAGGTCACGGTGCACCCATGCTGGTTCGGGATCTGGAGACCATGGCGCGGGAGGCAGCGCGACTGGCGCGGCACCCCGTGGTGGCCCTGGACACCGAGACCTCCGGCCTGGACCCGCTCACGGACACGCTCCTCCTCGTGGCGTTCTCCAACGGCGTGGACACCCTGCTGTGTGACGTGCGCGGGCTCCCCGTCGAGGGGGTGCGCGCCGCGCTGGCTCCTCTCGTCGAGGGTGGGCCGGTCAAGGCGCTGCACCACGCCAAGTTCGACCTGCGCATGCTGATGCCGCTGGGCCTGGAGGTGCGTCCGCTCGCCGACACCATGCTCAACGAGCAGATCCTCGAGAATGGGCGGCGGGAGAGCGGCTTCTCCCTCAGTGAGCTCTCCTCGCGCTACCTGGGCCTGCCGCTGGACAAGGCGGAGCGCCAGGGCTTCATCCGCATGGCCCCCGACGAGGCGTTCACCCCCGCGCAGCTGGAGTACGCGCGCCGCGACGTGCTGGCCACCTGGCAGATCCTCGTGCAGCAGATGGCGCGTGTGCAGCGTGAGGGCGCGCGCAAGGTGGCGCGGCTGGAGGCGCTGGCGGTCCCCGCGTTCGCCGACATGGAGCAGCGCGGCGTGCTGGTGGATGCCGTGGCCTGGCGCGAGGTGATCCGTCGGGCGCAGGCGGAGGGAGACGCGGCGCGCGCGGAGATGGACCGGCATTTCCGCAAGGTGGCCAACGTGGACCTGCTGGGCGCCGTGGACCTGAACTACGACAGCGACGTCGACGTCCGCGACGCGCTGGGGAAGCTGGGGGTCCACCTGCAGAGCACGCAGAAGGGGGAGCTGCTGCACAGCGGCCATCCCGCGGCCGTGGCGCTGGTGGCCTACCGGGAGGCGCACAAGCTGGTGAGCACCTACGGGGAGAGCTTCCTCTCGCACGTGCATCCCCGGACCGGGCGCATCCACGCCTCGTTCCGCCAGATTGGCGCCAGCACCGGGCGCGTGAGCTGCGAGCGTCCCAACCTGCAGAACGTCCCCAAGGACAGCGCGCTGCGCAGCTGCTTCCACGCTCCTCCCGGTCGCGCGCTCATCACCGCCGACTATGCCGCGTGCGAGCTCCGCATCCTGGCGCACCTCAGCCGCGACCCCGTGTTCCTGGCGGCGTTCGAGCGCGGTGAGGACGTGCACGCCAAGGTGGCCAGCCAGGTCTTTGGCGTCCCCGTCAGCAAGCAGAGCCACCCGGAGCTGCGGGAGCGCGCCAAGGCCATCTCCTTCGGGCTCATCTACGGCATGGGGGCGGCCGGGCTGGCGGCGCAGACCGGGCAGTCGCTCGACGAGGCGGAAGCGCTGCTGGCCCAGTACTTCCGGCAGTTCCCCCGCATCGACGCCACGCTGCACGACCTGGAGCGCCAGGTGCGCGAGCGCGGATACGCGCAGACCGTGCTCGGTCGTCGACTCTACCTGGAGCGCGACTTCCTGGACCGCCAGTCCGGCGCCGCGGCGCGGCTCTCCCGCAACATGCCCATCCAGGGCACCAGCGCGGACATCACCAAGCTGGCCATGGCGTTCATCCATGAGCGGCTGCGTGGTCGCGACGCCTTCCTCGTCAACACGGTGCATGATGAGTTGCTCATCGAGTGTCCGGCGGCGGAGGCGGAGCGCGTGGGTGCGGAGGTGAAGCAGGAGATGGAGCGGGCCATGGCGGCCGTGGTCCCGGGCGTGAGCCCGCTGGCCGAGGTGCGCGTGGGGGACACGTGGGCCAAGGGATGAGGACGGGTGCGGTGCTGATCGCGGTGCTGGCGTCGGGTTGTCCCGCGGGTCGCGGCGCGTCCGACGGGGGTCCCACCGAGCTGCAGCTGGCCATGGCCGCGCGCGAGGCGGCGTTGGCGCGGCGGGAGGCGGAGCTGGCCGCGCGTGAGGCGGTGGTGGCCATCCGGGAACAGGCGTTGGCGCAGCGGGAGGTGGCGGTGGCGCGCCGGGAGTCCATCAACGCGGTCCCGCCCGAGGAGCGGGAGAAGGTGCGCCTCGCCGCGGAGGCGGCGCGTCGGGAGGTGCTGGCGGTGCTGGCGGCCCGCGGCCTGGACCAGCGCGACGCCGACACCGGGCTGCAGGACTACCTCGCCCGTGGCGACGAGATCATGAAACAGCAGGACTGGCTGGCGGCGCAGACCGCGTATGAGACCGCCTTGGCCTTTGCGCGCGGCACCGACGTGGATGAGCGCCGGGTCCGGGCGGCGCTGGACCGGGCGCAGACCGCGGTCCGACGCGGGAACCACCCTCCCGCCCGCCGCGCGGAGCTGGAGGCGCAGCTGATGCGGGCCCGCGGGCTGCTGGCCGACCGCAAGCTCCAGGACGCGTTGCGGGTCATCAAGCAGGTGGAGGGACC
Organism: Myxococcota bacterium; assembly: GCA_040752415.1. Taxonomy (GTDB): domain Bacteria; phylum Myxococcota; class JACRCW01; order JACRCW01; family JACRCW01; genus JBFMGU01. The sequence goes on along the minus strand of JBFMGU010000246.1, from coordinate 8,714 downwards.
GGTGGGAGAAGGGGCCACTCCCGACGGGGGACGCCGCTGAGGTGCGGGGAAGGTTGAGCCGCTCTGGGCCACGGTGCTACCCAAGGGCCCCATGCGCACGCTGCCCATAGCCCGCTTTCGCCTCGCGATGTTGGCGTGGTTGCTCGCTGTTGGTCCCGTCCTCGCCCAGGATGATGCCCAGGACGAGGTCACGCCCGCCTCCGGTGTCGTCGACCAGGAGCGCGCCGTCGAGATGCTGATGGAGCGCCTGGCCACCAGCGAGAGCTACAAGGTCCGTGCGCAGGCCGCGGTCCTCCTCGGGCGCATGGGCGGTCCGCAGGCGGTGCAGCCGCTCATCCGCGCCATGGAGTACGACGAGCACTTCGTGGTCCGCGCCGCCGCGGCGGCCTCGCTGGGGGCGCTGGGGGATGACCGCGCCATCGAGCCGCTGTTCGCCGCGCTGCTGGAGAGCGAGCCCATGGTGCGCGACTCCGCCGCCAAGGGTGTGGGCCGCCTGGATGCGCGCCGCAACTTCGACACGCTGGTGCGCTACAGCCGGGAAGGCAGCCCGGATCAGCGCCGCGTGGCGGTGACGCGCCTGGGTGACCTGGCCCGCACCGGAGACCAGGCCGCCATTGACGTGCTGGTCCGCGCCCTCGGCGACGAGGCCAACATCCGCGACGCCAGCGCGCAGGCCCTGGCGGACCTTCCCACCGACAAGGCCGTGCCCATCCTCATTGGCGCCCTCAAGCACGACGACGCCGGGGTGCGCGCGGAGGCGGCCCGTCTGCTGGGACCACGCCAGGACGTGCGCGCGGTGGAGGCGTTGGCCAGCGCGTATGACCGCGTGGGTGAGCAGGAGCGCGTGCGCGTGGAGATCCGTCGCTCCCTGGAGCGCCTCCGCCCGCTCATCAACCTCACCGACCTCATCCAACAGGCCCGCAGCGCGCCGGACAAGCAGCTGCGCGCGCGCGCCATCCGGCTCCTCGGTGTCGTCGGGGATCCGCGCGCCGCGTCCGCCATGGAGGAGTTCCTCGCCGACCCGGACCCCTACATCCAGGGCACCGCGGCGTTGGCACTGGCGGACATGGGCAGCGTGCAATCCATTCCCAAGCTGGAGGAGACCCTGCCGCGCGTCACCGACACCCGCGCGCAGCAGCCCGTCGAGCACGCCATCAAGAAGCTCAAGCGCATGCGCGCCCAGGCCCAGTGAGCTCCCGTCGACGGATTACGCTCGCGCTGCTTGCGGGCCTGTTCTTCCCGGCGCTGCTGATCGCCGCGGCGCGCGCGCCCCTGACCGCGCGTCGGGGGATGGTGGCCTCCAGTCACGCGCTGGCCAGTGCCGCGGGCGTGGAGATCATGCGCAAGGGCGGCAACGCCGTGGACGCCGCGGTGGCGGTGACGCTGGCGGTGGGCGTGGTGGACCCGCAGAGCGCGGGCATTGGCGGCGGAGGATTCGCGCTGTGGTACCGCGCCGCGGACCACACCGTGCGTGCCCTGGACTTCCGGGAGCGCGCGCCGCTTGGCGCTACCGCGCACATGTACCAGGACAGCCGCGGCAACGTGGTGCCGGACGTGTCGACGGACGGTTACCTCGCGGTGGCGGTCCCGGGCACGGTGGCGGGGCTGGAGGAGCTGCACCGCGCCGGCGGGAAGCTGCCGTGGCGCGAGGTGGTGGCGCCGGCCATCAAGCTCGCGGAGGAGGGGTTTCTCGTCGGGAGGCGGCTCAACCAGGCGCTGCAGGACCGGCTGGAGGTGCTGAAGCGCTACCCGGAGAGCGCGTCCATCTTCCTCAAGCGCGGCGTGCCCTACGACGTGGGTGACCTCCTCATCCAGCGCGACCTCGCCGACACGCTGCGCACCGTGCAGGAGGAGGGCGCGGCCGGTTTCTATTCCGGTGACATCGCGCGGGCCATCGCCTCCGACATGGAAGAGCAGGGCGGTCTCATCACGCTGGAGGACCTGGCGGCGTACAAGCCGGTGTGGCGTCGTCCCCTGTCCGGCGTCTACCGCGGCCACACCGTGGTGAGCTTCCCGCCTCCCAGCAGTGGCGGCGTGCACCTGCTGCAGATGCTGCAGCTCCTCTCCGCCGTCGACGTGCGGACGCTCGGGCGCGGGTCGACGGCGCATCTCCACGTCGTGGCGGAGGCCATGCGCCGGGCGTACGCGGACCGCGCCACCTGGCTCGGCGACCCCGCGTTCGTGGACGTTCCCGTCGACGGACTGCTCTCGCCCGGCTACCTCGCGGTGCGCTGGAGCTCGTTCTCGCCCCAGCTCGCGCGGCCGCTGCCGGAGCTGCAGGCGGGGGATCCCTGGCCCTTCACGTCGGGCGGACGCCGTCCCGCGGGCCCCGTGCCTGCCGCCAGCTTCACCAACAGCCCCAACACCGCGCACCTCTCCATCGTCGACGGCGAGCGCAACGCGGTGGCGCTGACCTTCACCATCAACACCGGCATGGGCAGCGGCGCGGTGGTGCGCGGCACCGGCATCCTGCTCAACAACGAGATGGACGACTTCTCCGCCGCGCCCGGCCAGCCCAACGCCTACGGCCTGGTTGGTGGCGAGGCCAACGCCATTGCGCCCACCAAGATCCCGCTCAGCTCCATGACGCCCACGCTGCTGTTCACCGGCACGCCCACCACCGTGGACGGCGTCGAGCAACCCGCCCTGGCGGTGCCGGAGCCGGGGCAGCTGCGGCTGGTGGTGGGCGCGCCCGGCGGCAGCACCATCATCACCACGGTGTTGCAGGTCATCATGAACATGGTGGACTTTGGCGACGACGTGGCCGCCGCGGTGGCCCATCCCCGCGTGCACCACCAGTGGCTGCCGGACGCCTTGCGTTATGAGGAGGACAGCCTTCCCCCCGATGTGCGTCGCGGACTGTTCGCGCGCGGGCACACGCTCAAGGGTGGCGGGTTGTGGGGCAATGCCACCGCGGTGGCGGTGGAGGGGGCGGAGCTGCAGGGCGCCTCCGACCCTCGTGGCGACGGAGTTCCCGCCGGCTACTGACGTCTCAGCGCTTGAGGTTGTACTTGGCAATCCACCACATCGCCGCCACGCCGTCCTTCCAGCCGATCTTCTTGCCTTCCTCGTAGGTGCGGCCGTTGTAGCTGACCGGCACCTCGAAGATGCGGATGCCCGGGATGCGCGCCAGCTTGGCGGTGACCTCCGGCTCAAACCCGAAGCGGTTGGACTCCAGCTTGATGCTCTTGATCACCGACGTGCGGAACATCTTGTAGCAGGTCTCCATGTCCGTCAGGTTCAGGTCGGTCATCATGTTGCTGAACGTGGTGAAGACCTTGTTGCCCACGCTGTGCCAGAAATACAGCACGCGGTGCGGACCGGAGAGGAAGCGGCTGCCGTAGACCACGTCCGCCTTTCCCTCGAGGATGGGCGCCAGCATGACCTGGTACTCGTGCGGGTCGTACTCCAGGTCCGCGTCCTGGACCACCACCACGTCGCCGCTGGCCTCCTCGAAGCCGCGACGCAGCGCCGCGCCCTTGCCCATGTTCTGCGGCTGCGGGCAGAAGCGGATGACGTCCGGGTACTTCTCCGCCAGCGCGGCCGCAATCTCGCGGCTTCCGTCGCTGCTGCCGTCATCCACCAGGATGATCTCCTTGCGGTTGCGCTCACCAATGGGTGCGCTGCGCACGCGCTCCACCAGCGTCTGGAGCGTGTTCTTCTCGTTGTAGACGGGGATCACCACCGAGAGCACGATGGGGTTTGTCATGGGTGTGGCATTCATGGGCGGCGTGCCTTTTCCACGCCTCCCGTCCCCGCTGCAAGTCCACCGCCCGCGGCACAGCCTCCGCCCACACGCCACCCGCGCCGAACGATCTTGCGTTGACAGGCGGTCCGGCTGTGCTAGTAGACGGGCTCTTCCAATGACCTTTCACCTCGCGGTCGCTGTGTGGGCCACCAGTCTCAAGGTCCCACGGGAGCAACAAGGATCCAGGGCATGAGCTCCCAGACGGTGATGTATGAGCAGGAGTTCCAGCAGATCACTCGCGTCTGCCAGGATCTCACCAAGGCCGCCAACGCCAAGGTCGTGTTCCTGGTTGACAAGAATGGTCAGCTGATTGCGTCCACGGGTGAGACGGCCAACCTGGACACCACCAGCCTCGCCTCGCTCACCGCGGGCAACATTGCCGCCACCGGTGGCATTGCCAAGCTGATCAACGAGAAGGAGTTCTCCCAGATCTTCCACGAGGGAGAGCGGGACAACCTCCACATCAGCATCGTGGCCGGGCGCGTGATCCTGGTGGTCATCTTTGATCAGCGCAGCTCCCTCGGGCTGGTGCGTCTCCGGGTCAAGAAGGCCAGTGAGGAATTGGCCAACATCTTCATCCAGCTGCAGAAGAAGGCCGAGCAGCCGGGCGGCGGCGGTACGCCATTTGCGGAAATCAGTGACGAGGATATCGACAGTCTGTTCTCTGAATGACTCAGAGTGCCCGTGCCGTCGGGATGGGACTTGAAGACGTCAGGAAGCCAGGGACGCCATGTCTTTCATCAATTACTCATCCCGAGAGATCAACTGCAAGATCGTCTATTACGGCCCCGGTCTGTGTGGGAAGACCACCAACCTGCAATACGTCTACAACAAGACGAACCCCGAGGCGAAAGGGAAGATGATCTCCCTCGCCACCGAGACCGAGCGCACGCTGTTCTTTGACTTCCTGCCGCTCTCGCTCGGTGAAATCCGCGGGTTCAAGACGCGCTTCCACCTCTACACGGTCCCCGGTCAGGTCTTCTACGACGCATCCCGCAAGCTCATCCTCAAGGGCGTGGACGGCGTGGTGTTCGTGGCGGACAGCCAGATTGAGCGCATGGAAGCCAACCTGGAATCCGTGGAGAACCTGCGCGTGAACCTGGCGGAGCAGGGCTATGACCTGGACAAGGTCCCCTACGTGGTCCAGTACAACAAGCGGGACCTGCCCAACGCCGCCACCGTGGAAGAGCTCAAGCGCCTGCTGAACCCGCGCGGCGTCCCGGACTTCCAGGCCACCGCCACCACCGGCGTGGGCGTGTTCGACACCCTGAAGGCCATTGCCAAGCTGGTTCTCCAGGAGCTCAAGAAGGGCGGCGCCTGAGCCGACTTCTTCCTCGTACCCGTATCCAGAACGAACCAACGGACCACCGCGGGACGCACCCCGGGCTGGCACCCGCCCGTTTGATGATTTGGCGTGTTGGTGAATTCTGAATTTTCCCTGATGTATCAACGGGTTGATGACGGAATTGCGTTTTGACACCCGTGGCAGGCGGGTGGTAAACCGGCCGCTTCAATGATGCCTGGACTCCGTTTGTACGGCGGGGCCCGGAGGCCACCATGGGTCGGATGAAGACGCACTTGTGGCGCCGCGCTGGGCTGGTTGCGGCCTTGGCTTGCCCGCTGTGGGCGTGGGCGCAGGGACAGCCGGCACCCGCCGCCGCTCCGTCGGAGCCGGCACCCGCCGCCGCGCCTGCTGCGCCTGCCGCTCCTCCCGCGGAGGCCGCTCCCCCGACGAGCCCCGCGCCCGCCCCCGCGGAGGGCACACCCGCACCCGCTCCCGGCGCGGACACCGGCCTCAAGACCGCGGATGAGGCCTATGAGCTCAAGATCAAGACGCTGGAGGAGCGCGTCAACGAGCTGAAGGAGCGCATCTTCCGCTCCAAGCAGCGTCTCGCGCAGCTCCAGGAGGCCGTTGTTGGCGGCGTGACCAGCGGTGCCAAGGCGCGCATCATCCACCGCAATGAGATGGGCGCCAGCTTCAAGCTGCGTGAAATCCACTACTTCCTCGACGGAGCGCCGCTCCGGCAGGAGCTGGATGAGACGGGTGACGGCCTCGCCAAGAAGGACGAGTTCGACCTCTTTGACGGCTCCATCCTCCCCGGCAACCACCAGATCACGGTGAACCTGGTCTACCAGGGCAGCGGCTACGGCGTGTTCAGCTACCTCGACGGATACCAGTTCAAGATCCGCAGCAGCCACACCTTCACGGCGGAGGAAGGCAAGGAGGTGGTCATCAAGGTGGTGGCCTATGAGCAGGGCAACGTCACCACCGAGATGAAGGACCGGCCCACCGTCCGCTACGACATGGAGGTCCGCGCGCTGCAGAAGCCCAAGACGGATGGCGCGGGTGCGGCCCCGTCGGGTGCGGGGGCCGGCGGCGGAGGCGCCAAGTGAATCCTGCCCGCCTGGCGCGTGGGATGTTTGCGTTGACCCTGCTGGTCCTCTGGGCCGGTCAGGCGGCAGCGCAGGCCCCGCGCAACCTGGCGGCCGTCGAGAAGGACCTGGCGCTCCTCAACAACGCCATGCGCGACCAGGAAGGCGCGGTGGCGCTCGTCGAGAAACAGTATTCCACCGCGCCCAACCTCTTTGGCTCCAACTCCTTCGAGCAGCGTCTGGGTGAAGGCCAGATCTTCTTTGCCCTGGGAGAGAGCTCCAAGGACATCAAGAACTACGAGCGCGCCGCCATCCTGCTCTTTGACATCGTCGAGGGCGGCCACTTCAAGGACCGTCCCGGCTACGACGACGCGGTCTTCACGCTGGCGGAGAGCCTCTTCGCGCTGCGCTACCGCTACGGCGCGCGCAACTACTATCGCCTCCTCGCGGAGCGCAGCACCTCCAGGTACAACGAAGCCGCCATCGTCCGACTCATCGAGCTGGCCGGCCTCCTGGAGAACTACGAAGGCCTCGACGAGGTCTACGCGCGTTACGAGGTGATTGCCGGCGGAAACATCCGTCCCTCCGTGCGGTACGCGCGGGGGAAGCTGCTGCTGCGTCGCGGGCGGTTGGATGACGCGGAGCTGGAGCTGGCCCGCGTCCCGGCGGGAGACACCTACCACGTGCGCTCGGTGTATCTGCGCGCGGTGGTGCTGATGAAGAAGGGTCTCCTGGAGGAGGCGGTGGCGCGCTTTGCGGAAGTGGCCGCCGCGCCCGACGCTGCGCCCGAGGATGCCGAGGTCAAGGAGCTCTCGCACATGGCGCGCGGCCGCCTGTATTACGAGATGGGGCAGCTGGCGGAGAGCGCCGACGCGTACCAGGAGATTGATCACACCTCCAAGCACTTCCCGGAAATGCTCTACGAAGTGGCCTGGACGTTCGTGAAGCGCGGACAGGGCTTCAAGGAACAGCCCGAGAAGGCCGACGCGGAATACCAGAAGGCGCTGCAGGCGCTGGACCTGTTGCTCATTGCCAACACCAACCGTCGCCTGGAATCCGACGTGCGCATCCTGCGCGGCAACCTGCTGTTGCGCCTGGGCAAGCACGACGAGGCCGAGCAGGCCTTCCAGTCCGTGGTGGGCGACTATGGCCCCACGCTCAAGACGCTGGAGCAGCAGATGGCCACGCGCGGGAACACGGAGGCCATCCTGGATGCGCTGTTGCGCTCCGACGCACGCACCGTGACGGTGGACAGCGTGCTGGACCCGCTGGCGCAGCAGTGGGCGCAGGATGACGAGGGCGTGGCGGAAGCGCTCACCATCTACCGTGACCTGGACACCACCAAGGCGCAGGTGGATGAAACGCGCGAGCTGGCCGACAAGCTCCTCAAGGTCCTGGACAATCCCAACAGCGTGGACATCTTCCCGGCGCTCCAGGAGGGACGGGCGCGCTCGCTTTCCGTCGAGAACAACCTGCTGGCGTGGGAGGGGCGCGTGGCGGACCTGGAGGCGCGCATCATCGGGTCCATTGCCGACGCGCCGCCGGGTCGGAACTACCGCGCCGCGCGAGAGACGCGGAAGGCGCTGGAGCAGAAGCTGGTCAGCATGCCGCGGACCTCCGAGGACATGCAGACGCGCCAGGCGCGCATCCGCTCCCGCATCCAGGAGGTGGAGCGCACGCTCTTCCGCCAGCAGCTGGACATCGACAACGTGCGCGCCCAGATCGCCGCCATTGACGCCGTGGTGCGGGAGAAGAAGCAGAAGGGCCAGCTCAATCCGCAGGAGGAGGAGTACTGGCGCAGTGAGCTCCGCGCGGTGGACGGCGCGCTGCAGCAGATGCTGGCCATCGAGAAGGAGCTGCGCGAGGCCTTGCGGGAAGAGCGGCAGAATCTCACGGTGGCGGGCGGCGCCGGGAGCCAGGAGAGCCTCATCCGCGAGCAGTACATGGACGCGCTGCAGCGGGAGGCGGAAACCGCGCGCAGCCTGCGTCAGGCGGTGGACCCCGCGTTTGCGTCCATGTTCCCCAAGATCGACGAGAACCGTCAGCGCGCGGCGCAGCTGCGGACCCGGCTGGCGGCGTTCAACAAGTCCATCAAGCGGCAGGTGGACGCGCAGGCCGCGGAGATGCGCGGCATCGTCATGCTCGAGCGGACACGCGTGATGGAATACGAGCAGCAGGTGGGCGCATACGAGGGCGAAGCCGGCGAGATGGCCGCGGTCCTCACGCACAATGCGCTCAAGGGCGTGCGGGACCGCTTCTACGACGTGGTGCTGCGCGCGGACGTGGGTCTCATTGACCTGGCGTGGCAGCAGAAGCAGGAGAAGACCGACAGCGTCTCCACGCTGGTGCGCAAACAGAAGAGTGAGCTGAAGGCGCTGGATGACGAGTTCGCCGACGTGCTCCGGGACATCGAGTAGACCAAGGCCCACGCGACGCCATGCATCTCTCCCTGCTCACCGCTGTCTGGCTTGCCACCGCCGCCCAGGTCCCGGCGGAAGGTCAGCCCGCGCCCGCTGCCGCGGGGGAGCAGCCCCCACCCGCCGCGCAGCCGGAACCCGCCGCGCCGCCTCCCGCGGAAGCCGCGCCCGCCCCG
>JBFMGU010000245.1:0-16151 GCA_040752415.1 Myxococcota bacterium | reverse complement strand
AGGGGGGCGAGCGTGCAGAACGGCATGAACGTGGGGGGTTAGGTGTTCGAGGGCATCGGACCGAATTGGCCAACTTGTTCTGACGCAGCCCCTAACTTCCGCCACTCGCCCGGCAATCCCCACGTGGGGCGGGGCAGCGCCCTGGCGCCTTCCGCGCGGGCGTTTCAGCGCGTGGTGTTGGCGGCGAGCAGGAGGCGGGTCTTCTCCTCGGCGGCGCGGGTCTCCGCGTGGGCGGCCCGGACACCATGCTCATTGAGACCCAGGGCGCGCGCACTGGTGAAGATCTCCTGCTCGGTGTCGGCGCGGCGGTAGGGGTTGTGGGTCAGCTCGTGAAGGCTGGACACCAGGCGCAGGACGTGGAGCGCGGTGGCGGCTGGCTCCTCCAGCGTCACCGGCTCGTGATGGGTGGCGCAGACCTCCGCCACCGACGGTGGGAGCTGCCACAACGCAACCGCGCGCTGGCCCAGCGACTCGTGGCAATCCTCGAGCACCCGGTAGACCACGGGCGTGGTGGGCACCTGACCCAGCTTCCCACGCAGCATCAGGTGGTGCAGCGCGCGCAGGCCCAGTGCCTTTCCAATGTCGTGGAGCAGCCCGCCCAGGAACGCGATGTCCAGAGCCCCTTCCCGGCGGGTCATGGCAACCTGGCCCGCGGCCAGCGCGGTGGTGAGGGCGTGCTCCCACAGGTGGGACCACACCTGCGCGTGTTGGCGGTGCAGGTCGCGGACCTCCGCATTGAACAACGCACGTGCGGAGAGGCCGGCAATGATGGTCACGCAGGTCTTGAGTCCCAACAGCATCACCGCGTCGCGCAACCCGCGGACTGGCCCGCCGCGCGCAACGTGGGCGGTGTTGGCCATGCGCAGGATGGCGGCGGCCAGCGCCGGGTCGCGGGAGATCTCGCGGACCAGCTGCGCCACGTCCACGTCCTGTTGCCATGCCAGCGCCAACGTCCGCGACGCGAGGGAGGGAAACGCGGGCAGCGCGGTGAGGTGCTCGTCGGTGGTGGCGGCCAACAGCTCGTTGAGCTCAACCACCGCCTCCTCCTCCCGAGGCTCCAACGGCAACGCCAGCGCCACCGCGGGGGGCAGCCACGCCGGCGTCCCACCCTGCACGCTGTCCCCCTCGGCAGGGGCCCACGCGCGTGTGCCCCGGTGCTCCACCGCATCTCGCCAACGCAGCTGGCGGAACACGCGCTCCCAGACGTCCCGGAGGAAGGACATGCCGCCGCGGCGCCGAGGCGGAGTGGGGGCACTCCCACGCGGGGCAACGTACTCGGGGGCCAGGTTGTGTTGCGCCATGCCCTGCAATTCGACACCCGGGCACGTGGGCTTGAGCTGCGTGCACGAGGATCACGTCCCCCCCACCGGAGACCCCTCCCGCTACTTCCCAGAACGTTCTGACCCCTACCGGAAACCACTCCCGGTACCTCCCAGAACGTTCTGACCCCTACCGGAGACCCCTCCCGGTACTCCCAGAAAGTTCTGACCCCCACCGGAGACCCCTCCCGGTACCTCCCAGAAAGTTCTGACCCCTACCGGAGACCCTTCCCACCGGCGCTTGGACGGGTGTGAGGTCGCTCGGACGGCGTGGGCAAGCAAGGCGGCGTGCCGCTCGGCGCATCTGGACGCCGCGCGGGGCCGCTGCCAAGAAACGCTCCGCCGTGTTGGCGGATGGTGCAGAAAGGAGCGGGGAGGATGCGCGACTGCTCACTCACGTTGAATTGGCTCGAGGCGCGAGCGTTGCTCGTGGACTCCGCCACATGACGCCCCATGCGCTCGCGGTCGCACGCCTCGTCACCGACCTGCAGCGGCTTGGCGTGCGGGAGGGTGACACCCTGATGGTGCACGCGTCGCTGCGCGCGTTGGGTCCCGTCGAGGATCGCGCCGCCGGCGTCATCCGCGCGCTCGACACCGCGTTGGGCCCCAGCGGCACCTTCATGATGGTGATGGGCGCGCAGAACGACTGGGACTGGGTCAACGAGCGACCGGAGGAGGAACGCCCGGCGCTGCTGGCCAACGCGGAGCCGTTCGACGCATTGCGCACGCCCGCGGAGTCCGACGTCAGCGCGCTGGCCGAAGTGATGCGCCAGACTCCCGGCACCCGGGTGAGCAACCACCCTGAGGGGCGCTTTGGTGCGCGCGGCGCCTTGGCGGAACACCTCCTCCGCGACGTGCCGTGGAACGACTACTACGGCCCCGGCTCACCGCTGGAGCGCTTCATGCGCGCCGACGGCAAGGTGCTGCGGCTGGGCGCGGACATCAGCACGGTCACGCTGCTGCACTACGCGGAGTACCTGGCGGACGTGCCCAGCAAGCGCCGCGTCCGACGCTACCGTCGCGTGCTGAACGAGCACGGCACGCCCGAGATCCGCGCGGTGGAGTGTCTCAATGACAGCGAGGGCATCGTGGCGTGGGACGGGGAGGACTACTTCGGCATCATCCTGACGGAGTACCTCGCCACCGGGCGTGCGGCGCAGGGCGTCGTCGGGAATGCGCGCAGCGAGCTCATCAACGGGGCTGACCTCGTCGCGTTCGGCACGCAGTGGATGAACAAGCACCTGGGTTGAGGGTCGCGCCGGGTCGGCAACGTTGGGCACGTGGCCTCAACCGCACCGCGGAGTCACCCGGCGGCCTGTCGCGCCCGGTATGACGCCAACAACGCCTGCAGCGCGCCCGGCGCAAGGGGCTTGGTGAGCACCGGGACCGCGACGCTGGCAAGATACGACTCGTGGCTCAGGCCGGCGCTTCCCGTCACGAACACGAAGCGCCCTGCCATCTCGGGTTGCTGCCCGGTCAGCTCCCGGTGGAGCTGCGCGCCGGTCATGCCGGGCATGAGCACATCACACAGAATCACGTCATAGCTCTCCTGCCTGAGCCGTTGCAGCGCGCGCAGAGGGCAGGACTCCGTCACCACGATGCAGGATTCCCCCAGCTCCCGGGCGTACGCCCGCAGCTGACGCTCCTCGTCGTCAATGCAGAGGATTCGCAACTTCAGGGAAGGCGGGGTGGGCTGGGCCCGCTCGGGGCCGGTGGTGGCGGGAGCGGCGTCGGGTTCTCGCGCCAGTCGGACCACGAAGGTGGTCCCGCTCCCAGGGGTGGAGCGTAAGGACAGTTCACCACCGTGCGCCCTGACGATGTCCCGGCAGATGCTCAGCCCAAGGCCCGTGCCCTTGCCCGGCGCCTTGGTGGTGAAGAACGGCTCGAACAACCTGGCAACGTTCTGGGGAGGAATACCCACGCCGTTGTCGGAGACCTCGACCACAACGCTTGGGCCTTCCACCCGGCAGGTCACCTGCACCAGGCCCCGCCCGCGACCGGCCGCTTCAACGGCGTGCGCCGCGTTGACCAGCAGGTTCATGAAGACCTGGCACAGCCGCCCCGGCACGCCCCGCACCGACGCGCCCGGGTCCACGGCCAGGCGCACATCCGCGCAACCGCGCACCGTGGCGCTGGTCATGCGGAGCGCGGACTGGAGCACGGGCCCCAGGGCGAAAACGGCGGTCTCCACCTGCTGCGTACCCGCCACCTGTCTGATTTCCGCCACGATGTCCGCGACGCGGCGCGCGCCCTCCTCCGCGTCCTCCAGCGCCGCACAGACGTCGGGGTGCTGACCACGCGCGGCCAACTCCCCACGCGCATGGCTCACGTTGGTGAGCACGTAGCTGATGGGGTTGTTGATGTCGTGCGCAATGCTGGCGGCCATCTGCCCCACGGTGGTGAAGCGCTCCGCCGCGAGCAGGCGACGCATGAGGTCCTGCGTCTCCAGCGCCAGCACCACCTGGGACGCCACGATGCCTGCGCGCGTCAGGTCCGAAGGACGGAAGGCTCGTGACGGCGTGAGTCGGCTGAGCATGAGCACGCCAAGCAGGCGGGTCCCGGAGCAGAGCGGATAGGCAATGCAGGAGCGCATCCGACGCAGGATTCGGATGGTGACGGACTCGGAGAGGAGCGCGGCGTCGTCATCCAGGAGCGGCTGGGCAAAGTCGTCGGTCACCAGGGCGGGCTTGAGGCTCAGGGCCACCCCGCGCGCAATCCGGGACGCCAGCGCCTGGGCTTCCTCATCCACCCGCCCCTGGCAGCAGACGACGTACCAGCCTCCGTCGGTGGTGGGGAGGACCAGGGCTCCGTCGTCGGCCCCCAAAACCTCCGCCGCCACCTCCACAATGCGCTGGGGCAGGTCCTCCCGGTTGCTCAGCTCGAAGATGGTCTGGCTTGCGCGGTAGAGGTCCGTGGCGGTCCGCAGGCGGCGGCGCTCCAGGGCGCGGGCCACGGCGGTATCCAGCTCCTCCATCCGCGGGCTCTTGTTCACGAAGTCAAACGCACCCCGACGCACGCACTGCAACGCGGTTTCCATGTCTCCGTGCGCGGTCAGGATGATGACCTCGGTGTCGGGCTGCTCCTCGCGAACCACGCCCAGGAGGTGCATCCCGTCTCCGTCCGGCATCCGCAGGTCGGTGATCACGAGGTCGAACTCGTGCGAGCGGATGGCCTCGAGCGCATCGGTGACGCAGGCGGCGGTTGCCACGTGGCAGCCCTGGGCCGTCAGGTGGTCCTCGAGCCGCTGACGGACCACTTTCTCGTCATCGACGACCAGGATGGACGCCTTCATGGATCGCCTCCGGATTGTGACGCTCGGCACAACGCCAACGAGGCTTGAGTCTCCGTGCCCGTGGCCCTGAAGTGGGGGCAAAGGTGCGTTGTTTTCCGCCGCTGGCTCGGGACCAGCCTGACCGCAGCGAAAGTACCCCCCGTGCCCCTTCGTGCTGCAACTTTCGGTGCCGGGGAATCCCCGGGGTTCCGTCGGCGGGTGGGCGGAGGCATCCAAACCGGCGTGACCACCGCCGTGTCAACAGCGCCCGGCAATGCACGGAGGGAGCCCTGCGGACCGCATGTCCGTCGTGAACCATGACCTCCGCCGGTTACATCCGGGAGAAAGCATGGGAACGACGCATGGACACAACCGGAAGCGCCAACGCGGCCCCTGAGGGCGGCCCCGACATCCTCACGGAGCGGAATGCATTGCAGCGGGCACTCGAGACCACGCTGGACGCCCTGCTGCAGCTCGAGTGGGAACGTGACAACGCCCGGGCTCGGAGCGCGGGCCTCTCCGAGGTGGAAAAGGCGCTCCGCGCGCAGGTGGCCAGCCTGCAGCGGGAGCTTACCGAGGTGGAGCACCTGGCCACGGCGGCCACCGCCACCTGCGCCAAGGACCAGCAGGCGCTCAAGGAAGCCGGGGACCTGACCGACGAGCTGCGCAGCCGCCTCCGCAACCTGGGCAGCGAGATGGATGACCTGCGCGACTCCTGGATGGCGGCCATGACCGAGCGCAACGACGCCACCCGGCGAAGCGAGGAGCTGGCGACGCGGGTGCGGGAGCTGATTGCGGCGGCGGAGGTGATTGGCCGGCAGCGCGGCGAGCTGGAGGGAAGCATCCGCCGTCTCCGCCATCACGCCGACGCCATGGCGTTCAGCAGCACCGTGCAGGAGCTGAGGGACGCGGTTCAGCACTACCGCGACGAACTTGGCGGCGACGGCGCGGGCGCTCCGGGTGGACCCGGCTGAGCGCGCACCGACGTTGGAGCTCACATCCGCGGTTGGTCCTTCTTCTGCTCCATCTTGTGCTCGAAGCGGATGGCCACGGGCTGGTCGTTCACCATCTTGTAGGTGACGGTGACTTCCATGTTGTTACGCAGGTCGTTGGTGCTCTTGCGCTGACCGTTGATGTTCACCGTGGTCTCGGGATTCACGTGCAGACGGAGCGGGGGCTGACCCGGACGGCTGACAATCACCTCGTCCTTGCGGATCTCGGCCACGCGCCCGGTGATGTTCTGCTCCTGCTCCCCTGCCTCCTTTTCCGCGGCGGCCTTCTCCTGCTTCTCCGCCTCCAGGCGCTTGAACTTCTCCGCCACCGTCTCACCCTGCTGCGTCTGCACGCGGGTCTCACGCAGACGCTGCTCCTGCTGTTGCTGCGCCGCGGACACCTCCTGCTGGGTCTGCTGCGCGGTGGCCTGGGCCTACATGGCCTGCCGCTCCGCCTGCGTGCGCGCCTGTTCCGCCTGCGTGCGTTCCTGCTGCACCTTCTGCTGCGCCTCCGCGAGCTCCTGCTGCGCCTTGGTGACGTCCTCCTCCGCCTTGATGACGTCCTTCATCTCCTTCTTGGCCTTCTCGTGCGCCTCCTCGGCCTGGCCAAAGGCCTGCTCGGTCCGCTCCTCGGCGGTGTCCAGGCGGGTCTCCGCCTTCCGCTCGCCTTCCTGCTGGCGCATCCGCTCGCAGCCGCCCACCACCATCGCGCCCATCACGCCCGCCATCAGCATTCCGTTGCGCATCCGCATGCCATCCTCCGCGTGTCGCCACCGACGTGGCCACAGGGTCCCCGGAAACACTGCACTCCGTGCTGCGAGCTAACGGGTGACCGGGCGTGTAGCAGTGCGTGACGTCGTGGACGCGGACAGGGCCGCGGTGGGCGTGGCACGGTCTGCGTGTCACGCCCGCGGCTCCGCTGACACGGGGGACAGGGGCTCGCTAGCGTAAGGCCCATGAAGGTCAGCGATTCCGAACGGGCCTACATGGCGCGCATCGCCGCAGCGGAGGCGAGGTTCCAGGCGGAAGACCAGGAGCGCTGGTCGCGCATGACGACGTGGGAACGCCTCGTGGCCAGTGTCGATATGGGACTCCGCTGGGGCGCCACGCTCCGTCGTGACGACGACCACCCTGAGCGCTTCCATGAGCTCGCGCGTCGTCGGGGCCTCTACCAGCCAGGGGCCACGACGGATCACCCCGAGGGAACGCACCGGAATCCTCGCGGCGACGAAGGGCAGTAGCACCGCTTGGTCGCCACCATCGCTCGCGCTACAGGAGCGTCCATGACCGAGTCCACTCAGCCCCTCGTGGGCATCATCATGGGCAGCGACTCCGACCTCGAGACCATGCGCGAGGCGGCCAACGTCCTCGACGAGTTCGCCATTCCACATGAGCTGCGCGTGGTCAGTGCGCACCGCACGCCCCGGGACATGATGGCCTACGCGGAGACGGCGCATACGCGCGGGCTGCGCGTGATCATCGCGGGGGCCGGCGGCGCCGCGCACCTGCCGGGCATGGTGGCGGCCATCAGCCCGCTGCCCGTCATTGGCGTCCCCGTGTTGAGCCGCACCTTGCAGGGCGTGGACAGCCTGCTTTCCATTGTGCAGATGCCCAGCGGCGTGCCCGTGGCCACGGTGGCCATTGGCGCGGCGCGCAACGCGGGGATCCTCGCCGTGCAGATGCTCAGCGTGTCGCAGCCGGAGCTGCAGCAACGTGTGATCGAGTTCAAGCAGAAGATGGCGGTGCAGAGCCGGCAGAAGAATGACGCGCTGCGCGGCTGATTCCCGTCGTTAGAAGACACTTCGTCCCATGCCCAAGATGCTTCCCCAGATTGATGACCGGGTCCTCGTGGACCTGGAGTTCCCGCGGATTCGCAACGCCCTGGCCGCCCGAGCGCAGACGGAGGCGGGCAAGGAGCGCTGTCGCACCCTCCCGCTGCTGTCCACCCGTGACGACGTGGCGGAGACCCTGGCCCTCCACGGTGAGCTCATCGAGCTGGGGCTGGAGGGAGAGTGGCCCTCGCTCGGCAACGTGCGCCCCATCGAGGAGCCGTTGCGGCTGGCGGAGCGTGGCGGCGTGCTGGAGCCGCTGCGCCTGATGGAGATTGCCGGGACGCTGGCCAGCGGGGAGCGCGCCGCCAACTGGTGCGTGGCCCGGAGGGAACAGGCGCCGCGCGTGGCCGCGCTCATGGACGCGTTCGGTGAGTACGCCGACGTGGTGCGCGCCATCGACCGCTCCTTCGAGCCCTCTGGCCGCATCTCCGACGACGCCTCGGCCACGATGGGGGATCTGCGTCGGAAGGCGGCGGCGCTGGCGGACACGCTGAGCACGCGCATGGAGGCGCTGGTCAAGGACCTGGATGCGCAGGGGCTCCTGCAGGACCGCTACCACACGCAGCGTGAGGGACGGTTCGTGGTCCCGGTGAAGCACAATGAGCGCTGGCGCGTGACGGGCATCGTGCATGACACGTCGCAGACCAGCCAGACGTTCTTCATCGAGCCGCAGGAGGTGGTGGACCTGGGCAACCGCCTCAAGAGCGCCACGTCCGACGTGCAGGAGGAGGAGCTGCGCATCCTGAAGGCGCTGAGCGCCAAGGTGGGCGCGCGTGCCGCGGAGATTGCGGAGGACCTCAAGGCGCTGCATGAGCTCGACGTGGCGGTGGCGGTGGCACGCCTGGGCGTGGAGCTGAAGTGCAGTGTTCCGCGACTGGCTCCCCCCGGGGGCACGCTGCACATCCGCGCGTTCCGCCACCCGCTCCTGCTGCTGGAGGCGGCCGACCGCTCGACGGTGGTGGCCAATGATCTCATGGTGGGCCAGCCCGCGGTGCTGGTGATCACGGGTCCCAACACCGGCGGCAAGACGGTGGCGCTCAAGGGCGTGGGCCTGTCCACGTTGATGGTGCGCGCCGGCCTCCCCATCCCCGCGGCCCCGGAGAGTGACGTCCCCCTCTACGACCACGTCTTCAGCGTCATTGGCGACCTGCAATCCATCGAGCAGGGGCTGTCCAGCTTTGGCGGGCACGTGATGGCGGTGCGTCGCATGGTGGACGGCGTGCGCAAGGGCACCGCGGAAGGCGGCAGCTGCCTGTGCGTCCTGGACGAGGTCATGGCCGGCACCGACCCCGACCAGGGTGCGGCGTTGGCGCAGGCGCTGCTGGAGTCGTTGGCGGCATCCGGCGCGCAGGTGGTGGCCACCACGCACTTCGAGCGGCTCAAGGCCCTGGGTCTCGACGAGCAGGCGCGGCAGATGTTCCGCAACGCCTCGGTGGGCCTGCACGCCACCACGCACGCGCCCACCTACCGCCTCAGCTACGACGCGCCCGGATCCTCCAGCGCCATGGACATGGCCGCGCAGCTGGGCCTGGGCATCGACATCATCGAGCGGGCGCGTGTGCTCGCCAGTGAGCAGGGACGCAATCTCGAGGCGCTGCTTAAGAACCTCTCGCTCCGCCAGGCCGCGCTGGAGGACGAGCTGCGCAAGCTCTCCGACGAGCGCGAACGGCTGGAGCACGCCCGCACCGAGGCGGAGAGCCGCGCCCGCTCCCTGCGCGACCGCGAGCGCACGCTCAAGCGCGAGGCACGCGAGGGGCTCCTGATGGAGATCCGCCACATGCGTCGGCAGCTGGAGGAGGAGATGGACAAGGCGCGCACCGCGCTGCAACGCGCCAGCTCCGGCGACGGCGCCGCCGCGGCCATCAAGGAAGCGCAGGCCGCGCTGGGTCGCGTCTCGGCCATGGCGGAGAACCTGGCGGAGCGCCAGCAGCAGGAACGTCGGGCGGAGGCGCTGCAGCGCGGCAAGCCGGCGGAGCTCAAGGCGGGCGCGCGCGTGTTCGTGATCTCGCTCGGCGTCGAGGGGGAGATCGTGGAGCTGGGCGCGCGCGACGCGTTGATTGCCGCCGGTGCCATGCGCGTGCGCGTGCCCACCAAGGACCTGGCCGCGGCGGAGGCGGTGTCGCGTCCGCACGTGGTGGAGAGCGCGCCGCGTCGCCCCGCGGACCGCAGGGATCCCGACGCCATTCCCCGCACGCTGGACCTCCGCGGTGAGCGGGCCGAGGACGCGCTGGAGCACCTGACGGCGTTCCTGGACCGGGCCTACGGCGTGGACGCGGGACCGTTCACGGTGATCCACGGCCACGGCACCGGCGCGCTGCGCAAGGCGATCCGCGCCGCGTTGAAGGAGAGCCCGTACGTCGCCGCGTTCCAGAAAGGGCCGGAAGATCAAGGCGGGGATGGGGTGACGGTGGTGACGCTCAAGGAGGGGTGAAGTTTCACTTGACGGCCCAACCCCAAGCCCCTAGAACGCCGCTCCACTCGTCAGGGCCCCTGTGATTTTGCCCAGGTGGCGGAATTGGTAGACGCGCACGGTTCAGGTCCGTGTGGTTCACAGCCATGGAGGTTCAAGTCCTCTCCTGGGCACCACGTCCAGGGGCCCTGACGTCTGTCTTCTCCTCGCCAACGTGACCGCAAAGTGGGAACGCCCCGGGGGCGGGCGGTAGAGTCCGCGGCCATGGTCGCCACCCGTTCCCGTCCGTCCTTCTCCTGCAGCGTAGTCTTTGTCTTGGCTTCGGCGCTGGGGTGCACGCAGCAGCCGCCGGGGGGCGCCTCCGACGCCGGCCGCACCTCGGGCGACGACTGTCGCCGGGACAGCGACTGCCTCTCCGGCCACTGCCCCGTCCTCCCCAACGAGCCGCGCGCCTGCCGCGACGAGTGTCGCGCCGACCGCACCTGCGACCGCAACTTCGCCTGCACGCGCGTGGACAACGCGTTCCTGTGCCTGCCCATCGTCGACCAGCTGGCCACCGGCAACATCTGCCAGGGCAGCCGGCAGTGTCAGAGCGGGACGTGCGCGTCCCTGGGCGGCGCCGACGCGGGCGTGTGCGTGGACCCCTGCCCCGAGGATGAGACCTGCCCGACCAACACCACCTGCTCCGTCGACAACACGCTGGCGCTGCGCGCGTTCTGCACCCCTCCGCTGGACAGCCGCGCTGGAGGAGAGGATTGCACCAACGGGCGCGAGTGCTCCGGGGGCCGGTGCATGGCGTGGGGTGGGCGGACGCAATGCGCGGGCAGCTGTCGCGGCGGATGCTTTGACGGCGGCGTGTGCATCACGCAGGAGGACAACGGGCAGGCGTGTCTGCCGCTGCTGGGCGCCGGTGACGTCTGCGGGAACTCCGGGGAGTGCCTGAGCGGGAACTGCTACGCCGTCGACGCGGGCGGCGTGTGCGTGGCCCCGTGCGGCCCCGACCGCCACTGCCCCGCCGGGCTCGGCTGCACGGAGCTGGAAGGCTCGGAGACGGAGCGCTGCATCCCCCTGCGCGACGACAAGCCCGAGGGCGAGACCTGCGGGGGCCCCCTGGACTGCGCCAGTGGCCGGTGCGCGCACTTCTCGGCGGGCTCGTTTGACGCGGGCTCCATCTGCGCTGCCCCGTGCGACGCCGGCGCGTGCGGTGAAGGCCAGGTCTGCTGGGGCTTCAACGCCGACGCGGGCTCGCGCGGTCTGTGCGGGCCGCGCCCGTTCTGAGCGCGCAAAGCAGGCAGGCGCGCCGACGAGAACGGCGGCCACCAGCCGGAATGTTCACACCACGGGTGAAGGGGGACCGAGGAGCAACGCGCGGGTCGCGATTCGCGCGAACGCTGCCCCTCCACCCGTGGCGCAAACATACCGGCTGATGGCCGCCGTCATCTCCGCACGGACACGGCTTCAGGCCGCTTCCGCGTCGGCCTCCTCGTCGAGGATCAGCTCCGGGAGCCCGGTGGCGGGGAGCGTCTGGTCCGGTCCCAGGAGCTGTCGCAGCAGGGCCAGGGCCAGCGCGCGGCTCTCCGCGGCAATGGAGTCCACGCGGATGGCGCCCAGCGTGGAGAGCGTGTTTCCCGTCGTGCGCGCGCGCTCCCGACACGCCGGCCCCGCGGCCGCCCCACCCGCCTTGCGGATGGAGCCGATGTCGACGCGCACCGAGAGACCCGCCAGCTGCGTGCAGCGCGCCGCCAGCGCCTCCTGGCCCTCCAGCTCCAGCTTCTCGGCGCGGTCGCCCAGGTAGTCCGCCAACGCCGCGCAACCATCCCGACGCTCCATCGCCTGCTGCTTCAGCTTCTGCGCCCGCTCCCGCGTGTCCACCGCACGGCGCGCGGTCCGACGGAGGCTCTTGGCCAGCGCGCGCTCACCGCGGAGTCTCGCGTCGTCGGCCTCCTGGCGGCACTGGTCTTCCTTCTCCAGCGACTGCGCCTCCAGCAGCGTGGCCCGCTCCAGGCTCTCCCGCGCGTGCTCCGCGCCCGCCGCCAACGCTGCCTGGGCCTCGCGCAGTCGCCGTGCCGCGGCCAGCAACCTTCCCGGGTGTCCCCGAGCGGCATCGATCTCGCGTGCGGCGGCCGCGTCACAGGCCGCGTCCGCGGCGGCAAGCAGTCCCATGGAAGCAGTGGTGGTCGACATGACGTGCGCCCTCTGGCTGGTCGTTGGTGCCTTCGTCGCGGCACCCTCACCTGCCCTTAGCCAGACCCATGCCAGCGCCAACGGACGTGTCTTCCCTCGGAACTCCGCGTCCCAGCCTTGCTTGACAGCCCGGATCGTGTGTCACCGGACCCGATCGGGTGCGGCCCACCAGCCACAGCCCATGCCGAAATGACGCTTTTGCCACGCCCGCGACGTCCGGTAGTGGGAACACAGATGGCGCCGCGCATCCGGACCCCGGAGACCCTCTGGTACGCCCCCCGGGCGTCCGCGGGCACCGTGCTGGCGCGCGCGGCGCTGTCCCCGTTGTCGTTGGCCTACCGCGCGGGCGCGGCGCTGCACCGCGGTCTCTACGATGCCGGCGTGCTCCGTGCTCTCGCCGCTCCGGCGCGCGTGGTGGCGGTGGGCAACGTGGTGGCGGGCGGCGCGGGCAAGACGCCGGTGGTTCGCGCGCTGGCGCAGCTGGCCATCTCGCACGGCGTGAAGACCGCCATCCTCAGCCGCGGCTACGGCGCAACCATCGACCCCACCGGCGTGCGCGTGCGCCAGCCCGACGGAAGCCTGGCGGACGCGCACCGCTGCGGCGACGAGCCCCGTCTCCTGGCCCAGGCCCTCCCCGACGTGCAGGTCTACGCCGGCCCGGACCGCGCGGCGCTGGCGGAGCGTGCGGTGCGGGAAGGCGGTGCCCAGCTCCTGCTCCTGGACGACGGCATGCAGCACCACAGGCTGCGCAAGGACGCCCTGGTGGCGGTGGTGCGTGCGCCGCATCCCTTTGGCAACGCGCAGCTGCTCCCGGCCGGGCCGCTGCGTGAGCCGGCTTCCGCGCTGCGTCGCGCCGACGCGGTGGTGGTGCTGGGCGCCTCCCCCGGCGTGATTCCCGAGGAGATCCTGCGGGCCGGAGTGTCGCGGGAGCGGGTCTGGACGGCCGCGCTCACGCCGAGCGGGCTGAGCGTGGTGCCGTCGGGAGAAGCGCTCTCACTGCAGCGGCTGCACGGCGCCAGGGTGGTGGCGCTGGCGGGCATCGGCCGACCCGGAGCCCTGGCGGAGACGCTGCGGGAGTGCGGCGCGGAGGTGGCGGAGCTGGTGGCGGTGCCGGATCACGCGCCCGTCGGCGCGGAACGCTGGCGGGAGGTGGCGGAGCGGGTGCGCCGGCATGGCGCCACGGCGGTGGTGGTGACGGAGAAGGACGCGGTGAAGCTGCTTGCGCCCCCGCTGCTGCCGGTGCCGGTGTGGAGCTTGGCCGCGGCGTTGACCTTCCACGCCCCCGAGGCCACCGCGCGGCTGTGGTCCATCCTTTGGCCTCAGGGTGGCAACGGGGGTTAAGCTGCCCCCCGCCTTGGAGAAGCACCTGCCCACCCCTCCCCCACCGTCCCGCCACCGCGGCGTGCTCCAGCTCCTGGGTGCCTTTGCGCTCGGCGGGCTGCTGTTCTCCGTGGCCCCCGCGCTGGCGCGCGAGGCCGACGCCACCTGGCGCAAGCTCCGCATCTTCACGCAGGTGCTCTCCTACGTGCAGCAGTCCTACGTGGAGGAGGTGCCGGAGGAGCAGCTGGTGCACGGCGCGGTGCGCGGCATGCTGGAGACGCTGGATCCCCACACCGCGTTCATGCCGCCGGAAGAGTTCAAGAAGCTCAAGGAGGACACCGCCGGGGAGTTTGGCGGGCTGGGCCTGGAGATCGAGGAGAAGGACGGGGCCATCGTCGTGGTGGCGCCCATCGAAGGCGCACCGGCGGCGCGCGCGGGGATGGAGGCGGGGGACAAGCTCCTCGCCGTCGACGGACAGGCCCTCACCGGCACCCGCCTCCACGACGCCTGGAAGATGCTCCGCGGCATGGCTGGCACCAAGGTGGTGCTGCGCGTGATGCGCCAGGGCTGGGTGGAACCCAAGGACGTGGCGCTGATCCGGGAGCGCGTGAAGCTGGTCAGCGTCGAGGGGAAGCTGCTGGAGCCCGGCCTCGCCCACGTGCGGATCAAGGGCTTCAACGAGCGCGTGGGTCGCGACCTGCAGGTGGCCCTGGAGCAGGCGCAGGCCCAATCCGCGGCCAAGGGCGCCCCGGAGCTGCGCGGCCTCATCCTGGATCTGCGCAACAACCCCGGCGGGCTGCTTGAGGAGGCCGTGCGCGTGGCGGACCTCTTCCTCGCCGAGGGGGACATCGTCACCACCGAGGGACGCGGGCGCAAGCAGCTCAACCGGCAGCGCGCGCATCCCAAGGACACCCAGCCGAACTACCCCATCATCGTGCTGGTCAATGAGGGGACCGCCAGTGCGTCGGAGATTGTGGCCGGGGCGCTGCAGGACCACGGCCGCGCGCTCATCATGGGCACCCAGACCTTTGGCAAGGGCAGCGTCCAGACCATCATGGAGCTGGAGGACGGCAGCGGGCTGAAGCTCACCGTGGCGCGCTACTTCACGCCCAGGGGCCGCTCCATCCAGGAGCGCGGCATCACCCCGGATGTCCACGTGGAGGCCGGCACGCTCCCGGAGGGCGACGGCGACAAGCCCGCCCAGACCAACGGCGCGCCCCTGCGGGAGAGGGACCTGCAGCGCCACCTGCGCAACACCACGGAGCCCACACCCGCCACGGCGCCCGCGCTCAAGGACGCCCAGCTGCGCACGGCCTGGGAGTACCTCCGCGCCTGGCAGATTTTCGCCCGCACCTCAAACGGGGGGACCGACATGTCCAGACGCTGATCCGTGGACGGGACCGCGGGCGATAACTCCGCGTGTTCCAAGCTGTTTTGTCTCCCCCCAGCGCCGGGGCTTGCCTTGTGGGGGTCTTCTGCGCTGTGGTAGCCCTCACACCGGTTCGGAGTGGTGCTCTCGCCATGTACAAGCTCATCATCGAGGACGACGAAGGAAAGACGACCGTCGTCCCGATCACGCGCGACGAGATCACCCTTGGCCGCAAGGAGGGGAACAACATCCGCTTGACGGAGCGGAACATCTCCCGTCAGCACGCCCGCCTCTTCACGCAGAACAGCATGGTCTACGTGGAGGACCTGGATTCCTATAACGGCATCCGCGTCAACGGAGACCGCATCGAGGTGAAGACCCCGGTGGGCATCCGTGAGGGCGACCTCATCGAGATCGGCGACTACCACCTTGCCGTGCAGATGGACGGCAGCGACGCGCCGGGGCTGGCCACCAGCAGCCCGTCCTCCGACGAGGCCACGCAGCGGGTGGCGCTGGGCTCGCTGGGCGGGAACGGCGCGGACTCCGCGCGCGAGGAGGTCACCGCCCAGGTCACCCTGGCTCCGCCCGCGCACCACCATTCGCCAGAGCCGGCGTCACACGCCGCGCACGGCGACCTGGGCTACGCCCCCACCGAGCCGCACCTGGACAGCATGCCCATGGGCGGTCCGCTGCGCATGGACATCACCCAGGACGGCGCACCGGACCCGTCCATGATGGGCGGCACCGAGCCGCACCTGGACACGGCGCCCCGTCCCGAGCCCACGGCCATCATCCGCACCTCCCAGCTCAACGCCCAGGCCGGCCCGGAGACGCAGTATCCGCGCCTGGTGGTGGTCTCCACGTCGCTGGCGGGGCGGGCCTTCAACCTCACCAAGGATGAGACCGTCATTGGCCGCACCGAGGACAATGACCTCCAGATCGACCACCGCTCCGTCAGCCGCAACCACGCCAAGATCGTGCGGGAGGGTGGCCGCTACACGGTGGTGGACCTCAAGAGCGCCAACGGCGTGCTGGTCAACGGTGAGGAGTACGCGCGCATTGACCTGCGCAAGGGCGACATCATCGAGCTGGGCCACGTCAAGCTGCGCTTCGTGGAGGCAGGAGAGCGCTTTGAGCTGAGCGCCGCCGACATCGAGCGCATGAGCCGCGACGAGGGCCCCGACGCGGACGGCTTTGCGCAGAACGACCCCACCAGCATGGTGACCGGCCGCGTGGGCGTGCGCCCCGCCGGGCAGAAGAAGCTGCCGGTCAAGCTCATCGCCATTGTCGCCGGCGTGCTGGTGTTGCTCACCACCGTGGGCGTGCTGGTCTTCGGCGGTTCCTCCAAGCAGCAGCCGCAACCCACCCCGCCCGCCGACAAGCCGCCCGAGGCCGCTCCCTCGCAGCCGGAAGACCCCACGCCGCCGCCCAGCAAGAAACAGCCGCGCAACCCG